>JALSHB010000056.1 GCA_026982475.1 Chromatiales bacterium | reverse complement strand
CCAATCTCGAGCATGGGAAAAACCTTTGTGTGACGCCGGAAGAAAGGCGCGCAATGATACTACAGGCGCGACCCGGCGGGAATGCGGTGGTACAAATCCCGCCACACAACCGAAGGTTCGTCGTGGGTGTGGACGAGTACACCACCGAGGCACAGGCCCGGCAACGGTAGGAGCGCCTTCAGGCGCGAACGTTTTTTCACATCCGGCTGGTCGCGCCTGAAGGCGCTCCTACAGGCTGGGGGCCGTGGGCGGCTTCAGCCGCGAACAGGGTTTGACACGATCTTTGCGGCTGAAGCCGCTCCTGCAAGGGCATCAAAAGCGCCCGTTGGAAACAACCCGGATGTGCTCCACCAGCAGCTGCGCGCTGCGCCGGCCGTTGTATTCGTTCACATCCAGCCGGTAGGCCAGTTCCACCTGTGTGGTATCGGCGGGCCAGTCGTGGTCCACGGTATTGAAGGCGATGGCGTCGATGATCTGTTCACTGCCCGGCGGGCGCAGCACCAGCTTGAGGTGATTGTCGCCGACGATGCGGCGGCTGACGATGTCGAACACGCCATCGAACAGCGGCTCCGGGAAGCCCTGCCCCCAGGGGCCGGCGGCGCGCAGGCTCTCGGCCAGCGGCAGGCTCAGTTCGGCGGCGCTCAATTCGCCGTCGCTGAGGATCTCGCGGCGCAGATCGGCCGGGCCGAGGTGGCGGCGCACCTCTTCGTCGAAGGCCTGGCTGAAGCGTGCAAAGTCCGCCCGCGCCAGCGACAGCCCGGCGGCCATGGCATGTCCGCCAAACTTCTGCAGCAGGTCGGGATGACGTTTGGCCACGGCATCGAGGGCGTCGCGGATGTGCAGGCCGGGCACCGAGCGCGCCGAGCCCTTGATGTCGCCCTCACCCGTTTCGGCGAAGACGATCACCGGGCGGTGCAGGCGGTCCTTGACCCTGGAGGCAAGGATGCCGATCACGCCGGGATGCCAGTGGGGCTCGAACAGGCACAGGCCCACGGGCAGCTCGGCGTCGTCGGCCAGCGCCATGTCGTCGAGGATGCACATCGCCTCGGCCTTCATTTCCGCCTCGATCTCGCGCCGCTCGCGGTTCAGCGCGTCCAGCCGCTGCGCCAGCAGCAGGGCCGCGTCGGCGTCGTCGGCCAGCAGGCATTCGATGCCCAGCGCCATGTCCTCCAGCCGCCCGGCGGCGTTGAGCCGTGGACCGAGGGCGAAGCCCAGATCCGCCGCCACCAGTTGCTGCGGGTTGCGCCGGGCGACGCGGATCAGCGCCGTGATGCCGGGACAGCACTGGCCGCGGCGGATGCGCGCCAGCCCCTGGGCGACGAGGATGCGGTTGTTGTGCTCCAGCGGCACCACGTCGGCCACCGTGCCCAGCGCCACCAGGTCCAGCAGGCCGGCCAGGTTGGGCTCGCTGATGCCCTGTTCGGCGAACCAGCCCGCCTCGCGCAGGCGCGCGCGCAGCGCCAGCATGACGTAGAAGATCACCCCCACGCCGGCGGTGCCCTTGGCGGGGAAGGCGTCACCGGGCTGATTGGGATTGACGATGGCGTCCGCCGCCGGCAGGGCGTCACCGGGCAGGTGGTGGTCGGTGACCAGCACGCGCATGCCGAGCGCCTTGGCCGCCGCCACGCCGTCGATGCTGCTGATGCCGTTGTCCACGGTGATCAGCAGGTCGGGCTTGTTTTCCGCCGCCACGGCGACGATCTCCGGCGTCAGCCCGTAACCATATTCAAAACGGTTTGGCACCAGGTAGTCCACCTGCGCCGCGCCCATGGCGCGCAGGGCGCGCACGCCCAGCGCCGAGCTGGTGGCGCCGTCGGCGTCGAAGTCGCCGATGATGAGAATACGCTGCCCATCGCGCAACGCCTGTTGCAGCAGATCGACCGCGGCGTCGATGCCCGCCAGCTCGGTGAAGGGCAGCAACCTGGCCAGCGAACGATCCAGCGCCTCGGCCGAATCAATGCCGCGCGCGGCGTAGATGCGCGCCAGCAGCGGCGGCAGGTCGGCGGGCAGGTCGGCGGGGGAGGAAGCCTCGGGGCGTCGGATAACGGTGATGTCGGCGGTGGTCATCGGCGTTGACCGGCCGCCTCACCCAGCTGATAGGCCGCCAACAACGCCGCCAACAGCGCGGGCTGCTGATCCAAGGCGTCGATGCCCACGGTGCGCCTGGCAATATCGCGCAACGCCGTCAGCGCCTTCGATTCACGCCAGTGATTCTCAAAAGCCGCCACGTCAAGCCGCCCCCCCTGAATGAAGTCCTTTACCGTGCCTGTGGCACGGCGGATCTGAATATCTTCAGCCTGCAGCATTTCGTATTCGTAGGAATAGGTGTCGACACGATGGCGGTGGGCGATCAAGGTGTGCATCGGCGGCAGGGCGCCCGCCGTCTCCATCACATGATCCAGGTCGATGTCGATACACAACGCGTGATGTTGCCCCTTGAAGTCAAATTCCACACAGGCTTCAATGGTGTTCTTCATGATCTAACCGTATTTGTAGCATGGAAACTCGCCGACGAGTCTCGTCTTGGGCTGTCGCATGGAAG
>JALSHB010000055.1 GCA_026982475.1 Chromatiales bacterium | reverse complement strand
GTCTTGGGCTGTCGCATGGAAGCAGATTCAGAAGTCTATCATTGAATCAACCGCCGCAAAGACAGGTATAATTCGCCGCCATTGTCTTGTGCAGCCAAAGAATTGCAGATTTTCCCATGTCCTTCATCACACAAAATCCGGGGCTGGTGGGACTCACCCTCGCCGCGCTGCTGGCCCTGATCCTGGCGTTATGGCACTTCCACCGCAGGCATCAGGCCACGCGGCACGACCGCCACATCACGAAGGTCATCGACTCGCTGGGCGCGCCCTCACTGCACAAGGTGGTGCTGCCCGACGGCATCGACGGCCTGGCCTTCATCGACTACCTGCTGCTGACGCCGAAGGGCATCGTGGTGCTGAGCCTCGAACACCGCGAAGGGCTGCTGTTTGGTGGCAGCCGGGTGGACCAGTGGACCCAGGTCATCAATGGCCGGACGCAGAAATTCGCCAACCCGCTCTACACCCACCCGCACCAGCGGCAGGCGGTGGAATGGAACACGGAAGACATCACCACCCATGGCTGGGTGGTGTTTTCCAACGCCGGACAATTCCAGAAGGGCATCCCCGAGGGCTGCTGCATGATCGACGAGCTGCCGGCGAAGATCGCCCCGCTGCTGGATGCCTCGGCCGAGGTTCCCAAGCCCCTGCGCGAGGCGTGGGCGCATTTGCAGGATCTTTCCGTGGCCAGCCAGGCGGAGCTTGGGCCGCAAAGGCATTGACTGACAAGAGCGTGGGAGCTCCCACAGTCGTTTTACAGCTATCCCAGCAACAACCCGATGGCGATCAGCAACGGCGTGGCGATATTGATGCCCACGTTCGCCGCCATGCAGGGTATCAGGCGCTCCAGTTCATCGGCATGGCGGATGACACCCCGCGCCGCAGGCACGGCCAGCAACAGCGTCAGCAGGCCGATGAGGGCCATCGCCGGCAACACGCCAGACGCGACGCCCAGCAACAACGAGGCATAGGCCAGCAGCAGCAACAGTACATAGACGCGGCCGCTGGCCGGCCGTCCGATGAGCAGCGGCAGGTGGCGGCGGCCCACGCGGCGGTCGGCCTCCACGTCCGGGAACTGGTTCAGCAACAGGAGATCGTTGACGAGGAAGAACGGCACCAGCGAGACGACGGCCGCCGTCAGGGAGTACGACCCCGTGAGCACGAAGTCCGTGCCCATCACCATCAGCGGGCCAAAGCCCAGGCCGGGCGCGATCAGGTACAGCAGCGGCCGGCGCGTGATCCAGGGGGTGTAGGCGGCGACGATGAACAGCCCCAGCAGGCCCAGCGGCAGCAGCGCCGGGCCGCGCTGGGCGAGGAAATACCCACCCACCGCGACGCTCAGGGCGAAGGCGAGCAGCGCCGCCGCCAGCACCTGCCCCGCCAGTTCCGGCCGCGCCGGCAACACGCCGCTGCCGCCGCTGAAGGGCGTGCGTTGGGTCTGCGCATCCAGGCCGCTGCGGAAATCGAGGTATTCGTTGAAGGCGTTGACGCTGATGTGCGCGGCCAGGGCGCCGAGCAGCGCCAGCAGGGCATCGACGACGTCCACCGAACCGCTGCGCCACTGTGCCGTGGCCACGCCCAGCAGCACGCAGGCCGGGGTGAGAACGAGGAACGGCAGCCGCAGGGTGCCAAGGAGTCCAGCGAGGGCGGGCGGCGGCCGATCCGTCTTATCCATGATGCGGCGACGCCAAGGGCCGGCGCCGGCGCCACCAACGGCGCAGGCCGCGGCGGGTCAGGCGGTGGCTGTGCCCCTCGGCGTCGTCGAGGCTCAGGCTGTCGAGCCGCCTGTCGCGCAGGGCCGCCAGCAGGGGC
>JALSHB010000054.1 GCA_026982475.1 Chromatiales bacterium | reverse complement strand
ATCACCCGCGCCTGAAACTGACCACCTATGAAGAAATGCTGAAAGACGAGAAACGGCCACTGCCGACGGTCAACATCTCCCGCCTGGTGGCCGGCAGCTGGGTGTACGGCACCTTCTCCACCTGGATCGGCGACACGGACAAGAACCGCGCCTGGGACATGCTCGGCGACGCCAAGCACTGTTTCGACAAGGTCGTCGCCGGCGGCCGGCTGACGGACGAACAACGCCGCGCCGCCGAGCGCCAGTTGGCCATCTGCGAGGGCTCGGACTGGTTCTGGTGGTTTGGTGACTACAACCCGGCCGAGGCGGTGAGGGACTTCGAGCGTCTCTACCGCAGCCAGCTCTCCGCCCTCTACTTGTTGTTGGGCGAGGAACTGCCGGAATACCTGTCGCACGTGTTCGCCCGTGGTGGCGGCCAGCCGCAGACCGGTGGCGTCATGCGCCGGGGTTCCGAGCACTGAGCGATTCTGCCGCGTGTATTGACAAGGAAAATTTGTGACCCATCCCGTTCTTTCCCGCCGCCGCGCCGGCATCCTGCTGCACCCGACATCGCTCCCCGCCACGGCCTCCGAGGCCGGCCGCGAGCTGCTCGGCACCCTCGGCCCCGAGGCCTATCGCTTCGTCGACTTCCTGCAGGCGGCGCAGATCAGCGTCTGGCAGGTGCTGCCCCTGGGGCCGACCCTGGACGACCTGTCGCCCTACATGAGCACCTCGGTGCACGCCGGCAACCCCAACCTCATCAGCCTCGACCTGTTGCGCGAATGGGGCTGGCTGGATGACGCCGGCCTGCCCGACCACGCCTCGCGCCAGGCACGCCTGGATGCCGCCCACGAGGGCTTCGAGGCGCGCGCCAGCGAGCACGACCGGCAGGAATATCGCGAATTCTGCGAGCACCATCGCGCCTGGCTGGACGATTACGCCACCTACCAGGCGCTGCGTCACGACTTTCAGCGCGCCCCCTGGTTCCAGTGGCCGCAGGCCCTGCGTGACCGCGATGCCCAGGCGCTGGCCGCGACCAGCGAGCGCCTGCAGCCCTGTATCGAACAGGTGCGTTTCGAACAGTTCGTGTTCTTTCGCCAGTGGCTGGGCCTGAAACACTACGCCAACGAGCGCGGCATCGACCTGTTTGGCGACATGCCCATCTTCGTCTCCCACGACAGCGCCGAGGTATGGGCGCACCGCGAGTATTTCGACCTCGACGACGACGGTCATCCCATCACCATCGCCGGCGTGCCACCAGACTATTTCTCCGACACCGGCCAGCGCTGGGGCAACCCGCACTACCGCTGGGAACGCATGGCCGAGGACGGCTACCTGTGGTGGATCAAGCGCATGCGCACCGCCATGGAGCTGTTCGACCTGGTGCGCATCGACCACTTCCGCGGCTTCGAGGCCTACTGGTCCATTCCCGGCGATGCCGAGACGGCCATCGAGGGTCACTGGGTGGCCGGCCCCGGCAACGCCCTGTTCAAGGCCCTGCAGGCGGCCTTTCCCTACCTGCCGGTGGTGGCCGAGGACCTGGGCGTGATCACCCCGGAGGTGGAGGCCCTGCGCGAATACTGGAACTTCCCCGGCATGAAGATCCTGCAGTTCGCCTTCGACGGCAGCGCCGACAACCCCTATCTGCCGCACAATCATCGCAACAACGCCGTGGTCTACACCGGCACCCATGACAACGACACCACCCCCGGCTGGGCGCAGCAGCTCAGTGACGACAGCAAGCACTACATCTGTGACTACCTGGGCTGCAATGCCGCCTCCCTGCCGTGGGGCCTGATTCGTGCCGCCATGGCCTCCACCGCGCGCCTGGCGGTGGTGCCCTTGCAGGATTTTCTCGGCCTCGGCAGCGAGGCGCGCATGAACGTGCCCGGCGAGCAGGAAGGCAACTGGCGCTGGCGCTTCAGCTGGGACCAGGTGCCGGTGGATCTCAACGGCCGCATACAACACCTGGTGCAGCTGTACGGGCGCGCACGCCAGGGCTGATGGAACCCGCCACGAAAATCACTGCTCGTTCACCGGTGCAAGGGGCTGGTCTGCGGGTTCCGGGCCCGCTCGCTGGACTTTGTAAGGTCTTTATCAATCCAAAGGCACAGAGTACGCAAAGGGCTGGGTAGATTTTCACCACAGAGGCGCCACAGCGGCACAGGGAACACGGGGAATGCCGCAATGGGGTGAATGCCGGGAGGCGGTATGATCCCAGACCAGGGAACCGATGGTGATCTGCCCTTCCAGATGCGAGATGCCGCCGCCGCGCTCAGCCGGGAAACTGATGCGCCAGCAGGTCGAGGTCCGGGCCGGCGGCCAGGGTGGCCTCCAGCGCGGCCTCGGCATCCTCGGTAGTCAGGCCGAGGCTGGCGAGCAGCGCTTCCGGCAGCGCCTCGCTTTCCGCATCGCCAATGCCATGCCGCTTCAGCAGGCGGTCGGCCAGCAGCACCAGGTGGGCATGGCCGGCGTGTTCACCGGCAAATTGCGGCCGGTGGTGCTGGGCGACGGAGACCACGATCTCGTCCTGCAGGTTCCAGCGCCGCAGCAGCCAGGCGCCGATCTCCTGATGATCGGCACCAAACATCTCGTGCTCGATGTCGATCACCGGGCGTGATGCCTCGGCCTCGATGCGCCGCGCCAGCTGCAGGGCCTCCTTGCGAAACAGATGGGCCACCAGCAGCACGCCGAAGTTGTGCAGCAGACCGGCGAGAAAGGCCATGCCGGGTCGTGGTCGTGGCGTGTGCGCCATGGCATGGCACAGACGCTGGCACAGGGCGGCGCTGTGGACGGCGTGACGCCAGAAGGGATACAGGCCCATGGGACCGAAGTTGGGGATGTTGAAGGCCTTGCCCAGGGACAGGCCGATGGCGATGTCCAGGCTCAGGCTGTAGCCCAGCACGGCGGTCACTGCCTGTTGCAGCGAGGTGATCTCGCCGCTGTAACCGAAGAAGGCCGAACGCGCGTAGCGCATGATCTGCGCGGCGATGCTCGGGTCGTGTTCAATGATGTTGACCAGATCCTGGATATTGCCCTGCGGATCGTTGCTGAGCTTGAGCAGGGCCTGCGCCGCCTCGGGCATGGCCGGCAATTCGGTGGTGGCCTCGATGCGCTGGCGCATGTCGGCAACCGCAGAGTGTCCCTCGTCGAAGTTGTTCATGGCTCGCCTTCATTCGTGGTGCTGCCTGATCGGCTCGCTGTTCGCCGGTATTTTCAGGCATACTTCATGCCGCCAGCGGCTCCAGTGACCGAATTAGCGGCAGCGTACCGGGAAAACTGAAGCGGGCGCCCCCGCCTACCCGCCTGACAAACGCCATTCACCGATTGCACAGTGCCATGTTCATCGCCATATTCATGAAGAACTTCCTCCATGGCCGTCCTCGCGGCCTTTCCTTGTTCCTGCTGGCGCTCGTCGGCCTGAGCGCCTGCAATCAATCGGCGGCCCCGCCTGCTGCCTCGCCGGTCGCAGCGGCGTCGCCGGACGATATGGTGCTGGTGCCGGCCGGCCCCTTCATCCGCGGCAGCGACAAGATAGACGACAGCGCCAAGCAGGACGAATACGGCCTGGTCAAACCCCTGTATCTCGACGAACACCCGCAGCACACCCTGGAACTGCCGGCCTTCTGGATCGACAAATACGAGGTCACCAACCGCCAGTACAAGGCCTTCGTGCAGGCCCGCAAGGTGCCGGAGCCCTTCGAATGGACGCAGAACGGCTACAACCTGCGCGAAGACCGCCTGCGCGCCACGGAGCTGCGGGCCCTGCGCTGGATCGCCACGGAATATTTCAAGCTGGACATCGACACCCGCCGCACGGGCCGCGACGAGCTGCTGCGCCTGATGCTGGCCGACCAGCGCATCAAGGACACCCTGCCGGTCACCGGCGTCACCTGGTTCGAGGCCAACCGCTACTGCCACTGGGCCGGCAAGCGCCTGCCCAGCGAGGCGGAATGGGAAAAGGCCGCGCGCGGCAGCGACGGGCGTGAATTCCCCTGGGGCAACGACTGGGATGCCGGCCGGGCCAACACCGGCGACAACGAGGACTGGGGCGAGGGCATGGCCCCGGTGGGTTATTACCGGAACAACCGCTCGCCCTACGGCGCCTACGACATGGCCGGCAACGCCTGGGAATGGGTGGCCGACTGGTACCAGCCCTATCCGGGCTCTGATTACTTCGTCGACGAGGCCTTCGGTGAAAAGAACCGCGTGATCCGCGGCGGCGGTGGCGGCATGGGGCACTATGCCCTGTCGGAATTCTTCCGCAGCGCCTGGCGCGGCTATGCGCCGCCGGACAGCCGCAACAGTGATGTCGGTTTCCGGTGCGCGCGGGATGTGGATGATTGACCCGGCGGATCCGTTTTCACCACAGAGACACAGAGGACACGGAGAATGATCATTCAAG
>JALSHB010000053.1 GCA_026982475.1 Chromatiales bacterium | reverse complement strand
AGCAGCACCAGCCAGGCCGCCGGCGCCAGCAGGGCGGTGGCGGTGATTTGCGACAGTCGCCAGCGGCGCTCGCGGCGTGCGGCATCGGCCTTCAGCTGCCGCTGCAGGGCGTCCATGAGCTGATCCAGCAGGACGAAGCTGCGGTCGATGGCCCGGGTGCCGGCGGCGAAGACCTCGTCGGGCGGGATGTCGATGCGCGGCGCCGCCAGTATCCGCGTGTCCAGCAAGCGCAGGAAATCCGCCGTGGCCGCCAGGCTGTCTTCGAGCCCCCGTGCCTCCGCCTTGCCCCGTAATTCATCCCTGGCCGTGTCGATGGTGCGGCGGGTGCGCGCCAGCAGATAGCGCAGCTTTACCTGTTGCGGAATGCCGCATGCCTGCTGCGCCGCGGCGCCGGTGGCCATGCCGCGCGCCTGCCCTTGGGTCTCGGTGACCAGCGGCAGCAGGTTGATGGCGGCGTCGGCCAGCTGGCTCTGCTCGCCGCTTCCCTCCAGCAGGCCGCTTTCTTCGGCCAGGTCGTTGATGAGATAGAGGATTTCCGCCACCAACTCGCTGTGCAGGGCGAAACTGCGCTCGGAGCTGAGGCGTTGCAGCGCCTGCTTGAGGGCCGCCCACTGGGTCTCGATGCGCTGGATGCGCTGGGCGATGAGGCGGCATGGGGCCTGCCCGGCGAGGCGGGTGAGGATGCGGGCGTCGGCATCGATGTGTTGTTGCTGGGCCTGCAGCTTGGCGCCGAAGCTGGCGTCGCCCTGCAGAAAGGCATTGGCCATGCCCCGGTGCTGGGGGATTTTCTCCAGCAGCTGGCGCAGGCCACGGATGTCTTCCAGCGCGGCGAGCCGCTGCCGGGCCTGCCGGCAGCGTTGGCCATGCAGGTGCTGAAACAGGTAGGCGCCCGTGGCCAGCAGGCCCGCGGACAGCACGGAGATCATCGCCCGGCCTCCGTGTGCAGCAGCTGCTGCAGGTGTTCGGCCAGCTGCAGCAGGTATTGCGAGGTGGTGCTGACATCGGCGATGTTCCTGCCTTCGCTGTCGGCCATCTGGCGGATGTCTTCGATGTGCCGGGCGATGTCTTTGCTGGCACAGCCCTGCTGGCTGATGGCGCCGCCGATCTCGGTGATGCGTTGCACGGTCTGCTGCGTCTCCCGGCGGATGTCGGCCAGGGCCTCGCCGGCGCGCTGTGAGAGGGTGACGCCGTGTTCCACCGAGTCGGTCACCGTGCCCATGCACGCCACCGTGCCCTGGATATCGGACTGGATCATCTGGATCTGCTGCGTCACTTCGGCGGCGGCATCGTGGCTGCGGCTGGCCAGGGTGCGCACCTCGTCGGCCACCACGGCAAAGCCGCGTCCCTGCTCGCCGGCGCGGGCGGCCTCGATGGCGGCGTTCAGGGCCAGCAGGTTGGTCTGTTCGGCGATGGACTCGATGACGCCGATGATGGAGCCGATTTGCTCCGAGCGCTGGCCCAGGGCGCCGATCTGGGCCGCCGACTGGCGCACCGAGTCCGCCACGCTGCGGATTTCCTTCACCGCTTGCTGGACCACCTGCTCGCCTTCGGCGGCCTGCTGGCTGGCCAGCTCCGAGGCGGCGCGGGTTTCGCGCGCCTGGGTATCGATGTCATGCACGCTGGCGGCCATCTGCTCGATGGCCTTGGCGATGGCATTGACCGCCAGGTTTTGTTTCATGGCGCCGGCGGAGCTGGTTTCGGCGCGCTCACTCTGTTCGCGCGCGGCGCTGCTGACCTCGTCGGCGGCGGCGTGTGCGCGATCGAGGACACGCGCGTTCTCACGGGTGATCCGCGCCAGATGTCGGCGCATGGGGGCATATTCGGTGTTGTTTCCGGGGTCTGGGTGCCCGTCCCGCAAGGCGTTCATCCATCGCTGGTTGGCCAGATAGTGACCCAGCAGCAGATAGAGGTTGAGGGCGGTGAGCCCGCCCAGCAGGGGCAGGGACTGGCTGGCGCCGCTGCCCAGGGTGGCGCCGGCCAGCAACACGGGCAGGCTGCCGCTGAGCCCGAGCAGCGTCAGCTTGTGGCCCAGCGAGAGCCGGGCCATCAACCACGCCGCCGGTGCGCCGAGGGCGTTGAGCCAGGCGGAAGGTATTGTGCTCGTTGGTCTCGGCATGCGGGTAAAAGTCCATCTTCGATGATTGAAACCTGAATCCACAGGTTCAGGTGAAACAGCGGTGCGGAAAGGCCGCTTCCCCTCCCTGTCATTAACGGCAAGCTGCACCGTGGCTTGAGCGTTGGCGCGCGGGCCACGGCCGGTCCGCCTGCGCTACAATGCGCCAGTTCGCCCATGCACCCGTTCGGAGTCTGCCGCTTGCACTATCTGCTCGCCCGCCTGTTCAGCGCCGCCATCGTCATCTTCGGCGTGCTGTGCCTGGTGTTCTTTCTCATCCATCTGGTGCCGGGCGATCCCGTGGAGGTGATGCTGGGCGAATCGGCGCGAGCGGCGGATCGCGAGGCCCTGCGCCAGGCCCTGGGCCTGAACCAGCCCATCGGCACGCAGTTTGTGAATTATCTCAATGGCCTGCTGCACTTCGATCTCGGCACCTCGCTGCACTCCAAACGCCCCATCAGTGAGATCCTGCTGGAGCGCCTGCCGGCCACCCTCGAACTGTCCCTGGCGGCGCTGCTGGTGGCGGTGGTCATTGCCTTTCCGCTGGGCGTGCTGTCGGCGGTGCGCAAGGATTCGGTGTGGGATCACCTCGCCATGGGCGTGTCCCTCGGTGGCGTGGCCATCCCCAATTTCCTGCTCGGCCCGCTGCTGATCCTGGCCTTTTCCCTGTGGCTGGGGTGGTTCCCGGTCAGCGGCCGCGAGGGGCCGGGCTCGCTGGTGCTGCCGGCGCTGACCCTCGGCACCGCGCTGGCGGCCATCCTCTCGCGCATGCTGCGCGCCACCCTGCTGGAGGTGCTCAACGAGGACTACATCCGCACCGCCCGCGCCAAGGGCCTGGCGCCGCGGGTGGTGATCTGGAAGCATGCCCTGCGCAATGCCCTGCTGCCGGTGATCACCCTGCTGGGCCTGCAACTGGGCGCGCTGCTGGGCGGTGCGGTGATCACCGAGGTGGTGTTTTCCTGGCCCGGGCTCGGTCAGCTGGTGATCGAGGCCATCCAGCGCCGCGACTATCCGCTGGTGCAGGCCTGCGTGTTGCTCATCAGCCTTACCTACGTGGTCGTCAACACCCTCACCGACGTGGCCTACGGGCTGGCCGATCCGCGCATCCGCGTGGGGGGTGGCCGGTGACGGCGCGCCTGCTCGGCCTGTGGCTGCCGCTGGCCGTCGTCGTGTCGTGGGCGCTGGCGGCGCTGCTCGGGCCGTGGCTGCCGCTGTCGCCCGACGTGATCCATCTGCCGCGCATCCTCGAACCGCCAGGCAACGGCTCCCTGCTGGGCTACGACGACCTTGGCCGCTCGCTGGCGGCGCGGGTGGTCAGCGGTGCGCAGACCTCGTTTCTGGTCGCCGTCTGGGTGGTGGGCATTTCGGCGCTGCTCGGCACGCTGATCGGCGCCACCAGCGCCTATGTGGGGGGCGTGTGGGACCTGGTCACGGTGCGCATCATCGACATTTTCCTCGCCTTCCCCGGCATCCTGCTGGCCATCGCCCTGGCCGGCATCCTCGGCCCCGGCATCGACAACGTGGTGCTGGCGCTGTCCGTGGTGGGCTGGGTGGGTTATGCGCGGCTGGCCCGTGCGCAGGTGCTGAGTCTCAAGCACCGCGAGCACGTGCAGGCCGCCATCGTGCTGGGCGCGGGGCCGGTGCGCATCCTGCGTCTTCATCTGCTGCCGCTGATCCTCGCGCCGCTCATCGTCGAGGCCAGTTTCGGCGTCGCCGGGGTGGTCATCGCCGAGGCGGGGTTGTCATTTTTGGGCCTGGGTGTGCAGCCGCCATCGGCCTCGTGGGGGGCGATGATCCGCGACGGCGCGCGCTACCTGCTGGTGGCCCCGCACATGGTGCTGGTGCCCGGCGTGGCGCTGGCGCTGGTGGTGCTGGCGGTGAACCTGCTGGGTGACCGGTTGCGGGATCGGCTGGATGTGCGGCGGGAGCGGTGAGAAGCCTGTTTGTATCTATTCACCACAGAGGCACAGAGAACACAGAGAATGCATCAGTGGGAGGCAATGCCCCCGGGTGGCGTGTGGCCTGCCCCGACGACCTGGTATTTCATTTCTCCGTGAACGCCGTGTCTCTGGGGTGAATCAGGGGACGTTGGCACCGGAGGCCGAACCACGATATCCAACGCAAAGGGCGCAAAGGTTTTCTGAAAGGATTTCCTTTACGCCCTCTGCGCCTTTGCGGCATCTGCGTTTCATTCCATTCCCGGCATGAACCTGAAGAGCCTTTCTCTGTGCCTCCGTGTCTCTGTGGTGAGCTGAATAGTTACGCCTGTTTTTTCAGGAGGGTGGGCACAAACAGCGTGCCGGCCCTACCGGTCCAGTATTCGATAATCATCGGCGCTCACGGCTGTGCCATACACGGATGATGACCACGTTTTCATCATCAATCTTGTAGCGGAGAACGTAGGCTCCTGCGCCAAAAGGGAGGTAGAGTTCTCGTCGGCCTGTGTCGTCTCCCATGGGCCTGCCGATCTCGGGCATCTCCGCCAGCCTGTCGGCGCCGCCCAGCAGGGTGTCCATGGCGTGACCGGCCGCGCCGGGATCCTGGTTGAGTAGAAAGTCATACAGACGCTGAGTGTCTTGCCAGGCCTCAGGCAGCCAGCGTACCCTCATTCCGTCGTTTTCGTCTGGGCCTGGTCGGCAAGGCGTTTGAGACGGGTTTTCACCTCGTCCTGGCTCAGATGCCTGCCGGTATCCTGATATCGCTGCCAGCGTTGCATGTCTTCCTGTTTTTCATACTCATAGGCCTCTTCCCTTTCCAGGTATTCCAGAATGGCCTTCTTCATCAGCCAGTGAGGGGTTCGGTCTTTAGCGGCGCCCAGTTGCTTGAGCCGTTCACGCGCGTCTGCATCCAGTTTGACGCCCATGGTGGTCGTTTTCATCACGCTGTCTCCACAATGGGTTGCACCTTTTGCCACCAAGCATAGCATAGGAGAGAGTGGCCTGAATCAAAATCCAAGGCGGAAAAGAATGTCTGGATAATGTCTGGATATAGTGTCGGAGCTGTCGGCCTGGCAGTCGCTGTATTGTTCATGGCCGATGCCGCCGCTGACATAAGCCGGTTTCTCATAGAGACATGGGCGCAGGCGCGTTAGCCGCATGAATTCCTGTTCGCGTTGCGCGCTTCGCCGTCATGAACTCACGGATTCAGGACCGTAACAAGCCGACGCGGATTCCGTGGTTGTCGCCGGGAATGGCAGGAAACGCAGAGGTCGCAGAGGACGCAAAGGTTTATAGAAAAGGTTTCCTTTGCGTCCTCTGCGCCTTGGCGTTCTTTGCGCTGATTCTCGTGGTCGATTCCACGTCCCATGTCGCACGCTGTTTGCGCACGAATTTATGCAACGATTGGGTTTTCTCTGTGCCCTCCGTGCCTCTGTGGTGCAAATCATTTTTTCAACAGATCACCCAGCGCCGCAAAGGGGTTGTGGGTGGCGATGTCCTTTTCCGTTTTTACCTCACCGCTGTTGCCGGCTTCGAGCTGGCGCTGGTGTTCGTTGTCGTGGCAGTAGAGGCACAGCAGTTCCCAGTTGCTGCCGTCTTCGGGGTTGTCGTCATGGTCGTGGTTGCGGTGGTGGACGGTGAGTTCCTGCAGGTTGGCGCGGGTGAATTCGCGCTGGCAGCGGCCGCAGATCCAGGGGTACATCTTCAGTGCCTTTTCCCGGTAGCCTTGTTCGCGCTGCTCGCGGTGGCGGTGGGCGTCGGCGACGATCTTGTCCAGGGCGGCGGATCTGTCGGCGGGTTTATTGCTGGGCATGCTGTGGTCCTTGTGGGTGGCGTTGGGTGCGGGTGGGCCGTGGTCGGTGACGGTTCCCCTCGATTCTGAGAATATAGCCCAAACCCTACAGGAATGAACCATGTCACTTGGTCCCGTTATGCTGGATCTGGCCGGGCTGGAGATTGGCCCGGAGGAGCGCGAGATGCTCGTCCACCCGCTGGTGGGCGGGGTGATCCTGTTCAGCCGCAACTATGAATCGCCGGAACAATTGCAGCGGCTGGTGGCGGAGATCCACGCCCTGCGCGATCCGCGTCTGCTGGTGTCGGTGGATCACGAGGGCGGGCGGGTGCAGCGTTTTCGTCACGGATTCACGGCGCTGCCGCCGGCGCGGCTCTATGGGCGCATCTATGACCGGGACCGCAAGCGTGGCAGGCGCCTGGCGGAGCTGGGGGGCTGGCTGATGGCCAGTGAGCTGCGTGCGGTGGGGGTGGATTTCAGTTTTGCCCCGGTGCTGGATCTCGACCGTGGCGTCAGCGAGGTGATCGGCGACCGCGCCTTTCATGCGCAGCCGGACAAGGTCGGCGACCTGGCCCAGGCCTATGTCAGCGGCATGCGTCGCGCCGGTATGCCGGCAACCGGCAAGCACTTTCCCGGCCACGGCGCGGTGGCGCCGGATTCGCATGTGGATCTGCCGGTGGATGGGCGTGCCTTCGCCGATATCGAGGCGGAGGATCTGCGCCCCTTCGAGCGCCTGATCCGCGCCGGCATGGCGGCGGTGATGCCGGCGCACGTGGTGTACGCGGCGGTGGATGCGCGTCCGGCGTGTTTTTCCGCGCGCTGGCTGAAGGAGGTGCTGCGTGGCCGGCTGGGTTTTCAGGGCGTGATCTTCAGTGATGACCTGAGCATGCAGGGGGCGCGGGTGATGGGCGATATCGTCGCCCGTGGCGAGGCGGCGCTGGCGGCGGGGTGCGATATGGTGCTGGTGTGCAATCATCCCCAGGATGCGGCGCGGTTGCTGGACGGCTTGGGCGCGCACGACGATCCGGTGTCGCACCTGCGTCTGGCGCGGCTGCACGAGCGTCACGGCATGGACCGCGAGGCATTGCGGGCCAGCGCGGAATGGCAGCAGGCGGTGGCGGCGCTGGAGAGCCTGCAGGATCACCAGACCCTGCAACTGGAGGTGTGACGATGGCGGCCTTGTGCATCAATCGGGCGTCGCGGGAAGCATGAACCAGGGCCGCCTTTCCGTGTTGAAACAGCGTCTGCGGCGCCGCCTGTGGGAGACGGATATCCAGACCCTGCCCCGCGGCAAGGCGCGTTGGCTGAAGACGGCGCGCATCGCCGCGGCGGTGGCGCGGGACCTGGCCGCCGGGCAGCTGAGCCTGCGCGCCACCAGCCTGGTCTACACCACCCTGCTGTCGCTGGTGCCGCTGCTGGCGCTGGCCTTTTCCCTGCTCAAGGCCTTTGGCGTGCACAACCAGCTGGAGCCGGCGCTGGTCTCGCTGCTGGAGCCGTTGGGCGAGAAGGGCGTGGAGCTGGCCGGGCAACTGGTGCAGTTCGTGGAAAACATCGGCGTCGGCGTACTGGGCGCGGCGGGCCTGGCGATGTTGATCTATACCGTGGTGTCGACCATCCAGAAGATCGAAGGGGCGTTCAACTTCATCTGGCGGGTGTCGAAACTGCGTCCGCTGCTGCAACGGATCAGTGGCTACCTCAGCGTGGTGCTGCTGGGGCCACTGCTGGTATTCGTCGCCATGAGCGTGACGGCGACGGTGATGAGCCATGCGCTGGTCCGCGAGCTGCTGTCGGTGGCGCCGCTGGGCGGGCTGTACGCGGTGTTCAGCAAGCTGCTGCCCTGGCTGCTGGTCAGTGGCGCCTTTACCGTAACCTACCTGATCATCCCCAATACCCGCGTGCGGCTGTCCAGCGCCGTGGTGGGTGGCGTGGTGGCGGGGCTGTTGTGGCAGATCGCCAGCTGGGGCTTTACCGCCTTTGTCGTCGGCTCCACCAAGTACACCGCCATCTATTCCAGTTTCGCCATCGTCATCCTGTTTCTGATCTGGCTCTACATCAGCTGGCTGGTGTTGTTGCTGGGGGCCTCCATCGTCTTCTACCACCAGAACCCGGCCGCCGCCCATCCGGCCGCGCGGCGGCTGGGGACGCGCTCGCGCGAGGCGCTGGCCCTGGAGATCATGCGCCGCGTGGGCCTGGCCCACCGCGGAGAGACGCCGCTGTGCACCCCGCAGCGTATCGCCACGGCATTGCAATTGCCGCCGGAGCAGATGGCCGACATCGTCGACCAGCTGACGCAGCACGGCCTGCTGTTGCACAGCGACGACGATCCGCCGCGCCTGCTGCCGGGGCGCGAGCCGCAGCGCATCCCGCTGAAGGCCATCATCGACGCCGTGGCCGGCGGCGAGCTGGTGCCGGGCATCCCGCCGGTGACGCTCGGCGTGATGCAGCGCCTCGACGACGGCGTGGAACAGGGGCTGGGCGGGCAGACGCTGGCGGATTTGCTGGCGCCGTGAGCCGCGCTCAATGGCGCCGCAGCCTGTCCGACACCGCGATGGGGGTCGGATAGCGCCGCACGATCAGATACGACGACACCACGAAGGTGATCAGGGTGCTGAGCTGGATCAGGTAGGACGCCTGCTCGCCGATCACCGCCTGCTGCAGCGCCAGCACCGCGATCAGCAGCGAGAATTCGCTGATCTGTCCCAGCCGCACGCCCACCTCCGAGGCCCGCCCGGAACTCTCTCCGCTGCGCCGCAGCAGAAGGCGGAACAGCAGCGGCTTGCCGAGCAGGATCAGCGCCGACAGCAGCAGGGCGGGGACGAGGATCTCTTCCAGCATGCCGATATCGAATCCGGCGCCGATGGAAAAGAAGAACAGGATCAGGAAGAAATCGCGCAGCGGCTTCAGGCGCTCGCTGATGAACAGCGAGATGGGATGGGTGGCCAGCGCCACGCCGGCGATGAAGGCGCCGATTTCGTGCGACAGGCCGAGGCCGGCGGCCAGCTGGGAGATCCCCAGGCGCCAGCCGATGGCCATCAGAAAGATGTATTCCTGAATCTGGTCGAAGCGGGCGATGAGCGGCATCAGCAGGTAGCGCGCCAGGGCATAGGACAGGGCGAAGATGATCGGCAGGCTGGCGGCGAGCAGCAACAGGCTGGTGTAGGGCAGATCGCCGCGGTCGGTGGCCTGCAGCAGCAGCACGATGATGGCGATGACGTCCTGCATCAACAGGATGCTGATGATGATTTCCCCCGTGCGGCGGTGGTGCAGCACCGTGTCCGGCAGCAGCTTGAGGCCGATGATGGTGCTGGAAAAGGTCATCGCGACGCCGATCAGCACGCTCTCCAGCAGGCTGAATCCCAGCACCCAGGCCAGGGTGAAGCCGGACAGGGCAAAGGCCAGCGAGCTGCCGCCGGTCACCCAGGTGGCCTCCTTCAGCAGCGGCAGCAGCTTGGCCGGCGGCATGTTCAGGCCCAGCAGGAAGAGCAGGAACATGATGCCCACGCTGCCGATCTCCTTTATCAGCAGCGGGTCGTTGACCAGCCCGCTCACGGACGGCCCGAGCAGCACGCCGAGCAGGATGTAGGCCACCAGCAGGGCCTGGCGGGCGTACAGCGCCAGGGTCGCCACCAGCGCGGCGCCGCAGAAGATCAGGAAAAGGGTATAAACCAGCGGGTCGTGGTGCATCCACCGCTCCGGTTGCCTGCCATCCCCTAACCATAATCGCTGAAGCCGAAAATGAAAGCGGCGTTCCTCCAGCGTCAAGTTCGGCCTCTCCGGGCCGATGCTAATGATGATACCCGGGACTCCAGCACCCGGGCGGCTTCAGCAGTCATCGGATAGGGACGTGGACTTCCTCCTGTTAACAACACCGCCGCAGCACGCGGCCGACAACCCGGCGGTCGAGCGCAATCCCGGGCGCCTGAAACAGTGGCTGGCCGAACTGCCCATCATGGATGTGGCGGAGACGGTGCGGCGCCTGCATGCGGCGATTTCCCCCTTCAATGAACTGACCCTGCCCGACGCCGAGCGGCTCAGGCTGCTGGAGGTCTATCGGCAGGGGCTGGAAGAGGTGTTCCTGATCTATGACGAGCAGCGCCTCAAGGTGCTGTCGCTGCCGGCCGAGGAGAGGCAGCGCCTGGCCGACGATATCACCGGCCTCTATCTGGAGCTGGCCAACGGCTACAAGATCCTGGTGCGCAACGGCTTCGACGAGGGCGACGACCCGGCGCGGGATGGCTTTCTGCTGCAGGTGATCTATCGCGCCATGGAGCTGATCGGCCTGGCGGTGCTGTATGCGCGCCGGGTGGATCGGCCGACGCCGGAACTGGCGTGGGTGGAACTGCACCAGTTGTATGCCTTTTGTGAACAGCGCGATGCCCTGCGAAAGCGGGTGAAGGTGGCGCGGCACGAGTCCATGACGCCGACCGTCGAGCGAGTCTACACCCAGGCCCTGTTGATGGCGGTAATGGATACCCGGCAGCTGACGGGCGCCGAATTGATGGAACTGTTTCTGTTGTTGGAAGCGTACTCCCCGCTTTGCGTCATCAGCCGGGAGGTGCTGGAGAAGGCGAGCCCCGGCCGTTTCGTCATCGACCTGATGGCGGACAAGCCCCCTCAGGCGACCACCTCGGAGACGGCGGCGAAACGCGGATGGATGAAGCCGCGGACACTGGATATCCTCCCGGTGCGCACCGCCGTCGAGAGGTGGCTGGCGCAGCATCGCGCGGAAGAAGGCGCCCTGGCGCACCAGGATCTCCGGCCCATGCGGGTGCTGGCGGGCCTGTTGGGCTCCCACTGGGGGCGCCGCGGGCCGCGCACCACGGCGCGGCGCTTCGTCAAGGTTGCACTGGGCCTGAAGGCCCTGGAATACTTTCTCTCCGATCCCGCGCACCTGAGCCAGGCCTGCAGCCCCGAGGTGCATGGCGGCATCGAGGTGCTGAGCCTGGAAAGCGAGGACGAGGTGCGCTATCAGCTCGGCGACTGGCAGATGCTGGACCAGAGTGACACCGGCTGCCTGCTGCTGGGGCGGGTGAGCGCCGCCGACGAGCGACCGGTGGTCGGCTCCCTGCTGGGCGTGGTGGGCTTCCTGCCGGAGGTGGGCCGGCAGCGCCTGTCCATCGGCATCGTGCGCTGGCAGGGCGAACTCAGCGAGGGGCGCAGCAAGCTGGGCGTGGAGATCATCGAGGGCGCGGCGCAGCCGATCCTGTTTGGCAGCACGGCGCAGGATCTGGACCAGGCGCCGGAGCTGGGTTTCTACTTTCCCAAGGACACCGCCGAGGGGCGCCCCGCCTCGCTGCTGCTGCCGCGGCGCGACAACCATGACACACTGCATGTACGCGTCAAGGGACAGGCCTTCGAGGTGGAAACCGCCACCGTGGTGCGCGAGGCCGAGGCCTTTGTGCAGTATCGGTTTCGGGTGCAGGTATAATTTGAGTGCTGAGTGCTGAGTGCTGAGTGCTGAGTGCTGAGTGCTGAGTACCCCGGTCCTTTCCTTATTACAAGAGGTTTACATGTCTCACGTCGAGTTGATCTCCCCCCTGGCCGATTCGCCTTACGACAGTGCATCGATCCTTGCCGCCTGTCACCGGCAGCAGGTGATGGCCGGGCCCGGTGAGGCATTGAGCGGCCGGCCGGTGACGGCCCTCATCGATATCGGCAGCGACATGCTCAAGTTGCGCACCGAGTACCAGCTGCCGATGGCGTCGGCGCGTCGCTTCGTCGAACAGGCCATCGAACGGGAGCGCCTGCTGGGCGTGCATCACCCGCACAAGACCTGGTTCCTGTGGTCGCCGGCGGGGGAAGGCGAGACGGTGGTGATCGGCAATGTCACGCCGCATCTGCTGGCGCTGAACAAGCATGACGAACTGAGTGCGCGCTATTCACCGTCGGCGCAGGTCGGCTTCATGGCGCAGATGCTGGATGACTATCTGGCGGTGCTGGCGAAGGACGAGCTGAGCCTCGATCTGTGCCTATCGAATTTTGGCGTGGACGCCGACGACGAGCTGTTTTACCTGGATGACGATTTTTATCCCGGCAACAGCCTCACCATGCTCAGCGATGCCCTGGGCACCTGGGTGCGCGCCCTGGAGTGGCTGGATGAAACCCTGGCCAGCGCGCTGGGCAAGCTGCTGTCGCGCAGCCTGCGCGAGCATTTTTCCGATGCGCACGTGATCACGGTGGTCGCCGAGGGACTGCGCGGGGTGTTCATCCCGCCGCAGCGGCAGGCCGTGGCGCAGGCGCTGATCGATGCCCTGTATGGCGAGCAGAGCTTCAGTTATCAGGCGCCCAAGCCGCGGCACAACGGCAGCGTGATGGCGCTGATCGGCGACATCCACGCCAATGCCCCGGCGCTGGAATGCGCCCTGGCGTATCTGGCGGGGCGGGGTATCGACCACGGCATCATGCTCGGCGACGTGGTGGGCTATGGGCCGCACCCGCGGCAATGCGTGGAGATGGTGCGGGCCCTGCAGGGCTGGAGCATGGTGCGCGGCAACCACGACCACGCCGTGGCCTGTGGCGAGATACATGGCGGTGTCACCTCGCAGGCCGCGTGGTCGCTGAAATGGACCATCGACCAGCTCGACGACGACGAGCGCCAGTGGCTGGCGCAGTTGCCGGTCTATCAGCAGGGAGAGCAATGGCTGGCGGTGCATGGCTCACCCCTGGACAAGACCTTCTTCAACGCCTACGTCTACCAGATGAGCTATGTCGAAAATCTCGATGAGCTGAGCGAGCGGCGGGTGCCGCTGTGTTTTCATGGCCACTCGCACATCCAGAAGACCTGGCTGCGCGATGGCGATGGTGATCGCGGCGACGTCAGCGAGCGCCAGCAACTGGCGGAGGCCGCCCATGCGCTGATCTGTCCCGGCTCCGTCGGTCAGCCGCGCGGCGGCGATGCAGGCGTGGAGCTGGCCATCATCGACCTGGCCTCACGGGAGCTGGAATATCACCGTCTGCCCTATGACATGGACAAGACCCTGGCCGATATGGGCCGGCACCGCTTTCCACCGGAGATGGCGGACCGCCTGCGGCGCGGGCAGTAGGCTGGCCGGAAACGAAACAGGGGCGCCTGAATTTCAGGCGCCCCTGTTGTCCGTCATGCCTGTCGGTTCAGGGACACATGGGTTCGATCTTCGGCAGCGCGCTGCGCAGGCCGGCCCAGCCCATGCCCAGGTTGGCGCGGCGGCCGGTGATCAGGATCGCCAGCGCATCGGGCTTGTTCGGCACCACCACCATGAAGTGGAAGGTCTTGGGGGTGGTCATCTGGATCTCCAGCATGGAGTTCTTTACTTCTTCGCCGCGCGTCTGGCTGAGGCGCTTTTCCACGTTGGTGATGCCCTTGCCGCGGAACATGTCCACCGCCGCCGCCGATACGGCGTCCAGATAACTGGCGGTGAAGTAGGGCACGTTGTGATAGGCGCCGAGCATCAGGCCGGTGCTCAGGTCCACCACGGCGGCGCCCAGCGCGTCTTCCACGTTGTCGACGATCTCTCGGCAAATGTCATTGATACCAGCCATTTTGCTTCTCCTTGTTCGAGTGTTTTGCAAGCGGGTCGAATCGCTTGTGTGTGTTTCGGGTTGTGATGCGTGAAACTTTAGCGCAGTTGCCGTTCACGGGTAAGGGGGAGGGGGCGTTTTCGACAATTGCCGTTAGGCGTCGGCGCGCAGCTCCAGCGCGGCGATGTCCGCGGCGGCCCCGCTGGCATGCGCCAGCGACATGCCGAGGTTGGCGTCGGGCTGGGAGAATACCGTCAGCAGCAGGCCGTTGCCGGCGTGCAGGATGAAGACGTTGCCGCCATCGCTCTGGATCAGCACGTTCTTGATGCTGCCGCCGTGGGTCTCGCGGATCACGTTGTCGCTGAGCGCCAGCAGGGCGCTGCTCATGGCGGCGAAGCGATGCTTGTCCAGGCCGCCCTGCAGGCGCTCGGCGAGGGCGCGGCCGTCGCTGGCGCTGACCATGGCGCCGCTCAGGTCGCCGCAATCACCCAGCATCTCGGCGAGAATGGCGTCGAGCCGCTGATGACCCTGCGGCGACACGTCGTCCTCGTGGTGGCTGCCTTCTTCGCTGACCTTGTCGATCATGTCGTCGAGGAAACTCATGGTTCAGTTCTCCAGTACGGCCAAAAGGGCGTTGACCAGAATGCGCACGTCCTCGGAGGAGCGTCCGTCCACTTCGAATACGGGAAAGATCTGTTCGCGTTCGAACAGGCGGGCCTGGTAATCCGCGATGCTGGCGTTGTCCTGCACGCCCATGCGCGTGATGCCGATCACCACCCCGGTGTCGCGGATGAAGTCGTCAAAGGCATCCAGGTAGTACTCCATCTGTGCCACCGGTTCGGGGTGGTCGTTGTTCACCAGCAGCACCAGGCCCAGTCCGCCTTGCGTCAGGATCTGCCACATGAAGTCGAAGCGCTCCTGTCCCGGGGTGCCGTAGAGGTGGATGCGCTTGCCGTCTTCCAACTGAATATAGCTGTAATCCATGGCGACCGTGGTAGTGTTCTTGATGTCGCGCTCGCTGCCGGTGGTGGCGACGTCGGTGCGCACCGGTGGTTCGTCGCTGATGGCGCTGATGGCGCTGGTCTTGCCGGCGCCGACGGGGCCGGTGAAGATGATCTTGTCAGTGGCCTGAAACATGGCTTGGGGACGTCCTCGACGAAATCGGTTGCGGTTGAATACGGTTAACGAAAGCCCAGCTTGCGAGCCAGCATGCCGAGCAGGCCCTTGCGGCGGGGGCGGGATTTGCTCTCGCCGCCGTCGCTGCGGGGGGTGGCCCGGCGGTCGATGAGGCCGACGGCATAGGCGGCGTTGTAGAAGCTGACCACCTCGTCGCGGGCCACGCCGGCCTCCTTGCGCAAGTCCTTCAGGCTGATGGGCTGGCGCGCCATGATGGCGGCGAGCTTGAAATGCGACTGGCGAAAGCCGTTGCGGGTGAAGTTGGGCCAGGCCTTGAGGCGCACCGGCTGGGCCATGTTGTGGCCTTCCAGCAGACGGCCGTCGGAGTGATCCACACCGGCCTGCCAGAGCAGGCTGTCGAGGGTGGAGATGTTCATCTCCTGGGCGTTCTTGGCGAAGGCGACGATGTCGATTTGCTCGATGTACAGTTTCTTGAACGGCGCCGACAGGACGCGCTTGGCATCCGGCTCGGCCTTGCTGGCCACGGTGCCGTTGTGGCCGCCGACCAGCAGCCAGGTGTCGTTGAAGCGGATCTGGAAGCAGGCCTTTTGTTGCCGCGCCTTGAGCAGTATGTGGAACAGGCTCTTGCTCGGCGCCGCCGGTGGCTCCGGTGTCTCTTCGCTTTCGCGGGCTTCCGTGGCGGTGTCCGTGGCGGCGGTTCCGGCGTCTCCCGCGTGGCTGCCGTCGGTGTCTTCCGGCCTGTTGGCGGTCTCGTCCGCCTGGCCGTCGTCGGCAGGCGCGTTCATGGCCTCCTCGGTGGCGAAGCTGGCCTTCATGCGCAGGCAGATGCGGGTCAGCAATTCCTGCATGTCGGCCACCCGCACCGGTGGTTCCTGCCAGATGACATTGGCGCCCTGCTGGCGTTGCCCGCTGAGGACCAGTTTTACCTGTCCCTCGCGCGACTCCGCCAGCGCCTGCCGGCCGGCCTCGTTGTCGGCGTCGATGACCAGCAGGTGACCGTGGGGGCTGTTGTCGGGCAGCAGCAGGCTGGCGATGCCGTCGTCGTTGATGAGGTTGACGGCAACCTCGAGTACCTTGCGATTGGTGGAGTCCAGGGCAATGGGCGATATGCGCAAGGGTTTGGGCACGGCGTGTTTTCCTGTGGATGGGCGTTAGTGCGAAATGAGCAACGCACTCGTGGGACGTCCTCTTCCCCCATTTGTCGGCATCGTCCCCTGAAAGGTTTAGGGAAAGAATGTCGAGTTGAAGGACAGAAGATTGACATATCTGGCAGCTGTCCGCCCCTAGGGGGAACATGTAGTGATGTCAGGTTATTGTGTATTTCAGAGCCTTGAAAACCATTGTTACTGAAGTAGGCGCCCGTTGCCCGTGCAGGGGGCGCAGGCGATTGACGAAACTGCCGATCAACGACTTTTTCGAAGCGCTCGACGAACGGGGGGGCAGACGGGTTACTATCGTTGGCAGTCGTGGCCGTTGTGGCGCCGGGAAACGACTGCGGCGGCAGAGGGTAAACGCTGGAGAGGGATAAATGCAAGGTGCTGGCAGGCCGTCGTGGGATTTACGCCGTGTTTCTGGCCGCTGGGCCGGGGCGTGGGCTGAAATGCACATTCGCACAGCTGAAACGCACATTCGCACATTAGAGAGTGCATCGAGAGTGGCTGAGTCATGATACCGGTTTTTGGCGATGTCTTTACAGAAATGGCAGTGCTGTTGTTGCTGGCCGCTGTCATTGGTGCCATCGGTGTGCGCCTGCGGCAGCCGCTGATCGTTGCCTTCATCGCGGTGGGGGTACTGGTGGGGCCGTCCGCGCTCGGCTGGGTGTCGGCAAACGACCAGGTCGATCTGCTGGCCAAGCTGGGCATTGCGCTGTTGCTGTTCGTGGTCGGGCTCAAGCTGGATCTGCACATCATCCGCGCCATGGGGCCGGTGGCCTTGGCCACCGGCCTGGGGCAGGTCTTCTTCACCTCCGTGGTCGGCTATTTCATCGCCCTCGCCCTGGGGATGGCGCCGGTGACGGCCCTCTACGTGGCCGTGGCGCTGACCTTCTCCAGCACCATCATCATCGTCAAGCTGCTGTCCGACAAGCGCGAGGTGGATGCCCTGCACGGGCGCATCGCCATTGGCTTCCTGATTGTGCAGGACATCGTCGTGGTGCTGGCGATGATCGGCCTGACCGCCCTGGGCGAGGCGGGTGATGCCGCCGGCCTGGGCAGGGAGGCGCTGGCGGTATTGGTCAAGGGCGCGCTGTTCATCGCCACCATCGGCCTGTTGATGCGCTATGTGCTGACGCCGCTGCTGCACCAGCTGGCCCGCTCGCCGGAGTTGCTGGTGCTGTTCGCCATCGCCTGGGCGGTGGCCCTGGCCGCGGCGGGCGCGCAGCTGGGTTTCAGCAAGGAGGTGGGCGCCTTTCTCGCCGGGGTGTCGCTGGCCTCCACCCCCTACCGCGAGGCCATCGGCGCGCGCCTGGTGAGCCTGCGGGATTTCCTGCTGCTGTTCTTCTTCATCGACCTGGGCGCCGGGCTGGACCTGTCGACCCTCGGCGCCCAGGTGGCGCCGGCCCTGCTGCTGTCGCTGTTCGTGCTCATCGGCAATCCGCTGATCGTGATGGTCATCCTCGGCGCCATGGGGTACCGCAAGCGCACCGGTTTTCTGGCCGGCCTGACGGTGGCCCAGATCAGCGAGTTTTCCCTGATCCTGGGGGCGCTGGGCCTGAGCCTTGGTCACATCGACGCCGACACCATGGGCCTCATCACCCTGGTGGGCCTGATCACCATCAGCGCCTCCACCTACATGATCCTCTACTCCCATCCCCTCTACGAACGGCTTGCCCCGTGGCTGGGCGTGTTCGAGCGCAAGCGGGCGTATCGGGAAACGGCCCAGGGCCGCGACAGCGAGGACAAGGGCGTCGATGTCATCCTCTTCGGCCTGGGGCGTTTCGGCACCGGCATCGGGCGCGAACTGCGGCAACGGGGCTATCGGGTGCTGGGCGTCGATTTCGACCCGAACCTGATACGCCGCCAGGTATCCAATGGCAATGGGGAGCTGCGCTATGGCGATGCCGAGGACCCGGAATTCCTCGCCAGCCTGCCCCTCGGCGAGGCGCGCTGGGTATTGAGCAGCCTGCGCGAGACGCCGGTCAATCTTGCCCTGTTGCAGGGCCTGCGTGATCAGGGTTACCAGGGGCGGGTGGCGGTAACGGCCCACGCCGCGGGCGATGCCGAGACATTGAGGCAGGCGGGCGCCGACCGGGTGTTGATCCCCTATGCCGATGCGGTCAGGGAGGCCGTTGACAAGCTGCTTGGCGCGGGCGAGGGGGATGACGGCAGTGGCGTGAGGCGGGATGGTGAGCCCGGCGCGTGAGTGACGATTGTTTTTTTGAGAGGGAGTTTGATGGATGACGGCCTACGGGATAGACCGAACACCGCGTCCGGCGGCGCCGTTCGCCTCCCGCCTGTGGAGCGGCGGCCTGCGCGCTGCCCAGTTTTCCCTGCTGTGGTGGGTGCTTGCCGATGGCGCCGTGGATTCCTGGCCGGTCGCCGTGCCGGTGGTGGGGCTGGCGACGCTGGCCAGCCTGCGGTTGCTGCCGCCCGTCGCCTGCTCCTTGTGGGGAATTGCGCGCTTCGTGCCGTTTTTTCTCTGGCGCTCCCTGGCCGGCGGCGCGGATGTGGCCCGGCGGGCATTGCATCCTCGTCTGCCGCTTTCGCCGAGGATGTATCTTTACCCGTGGCGCCTGCCGCCGGGCCTGCCGCGGGTCTTCATGGCCAACTTGATCAGTTTGTTGCCGGGCACCTTGAGCACGAAGGTCGGGACAGACGGTCTACTGGTGCATATGCTCGATGGACGAAAGGACTTTCAGGGGGAGCTGGAAGCAGTTGAGCAGAAGGTTGCCGCACTATTTGGCGTCTCGTTTTTCGATAACCCGCAGGAGACAGTGAAATGAAAAGGTTTACCAATATTCTTTGCGTGATAACGCCTGGCGTGGACAGCAAGCCTGCGCTGGAGCGTGCGGTTACGCTGGCGGAAAACAATCAGGCGAAGCTGGTCGTAGTGGCGGTTGTCGAGCGCATCAAGGCGGGCATTGGCCTGCCGGCCGGTGGGCCGGTCTCAGACGATCTTCAAGCCGCGGTGATCCGAACGCGCGAGTCAGAGTTGGCTGCTCTGCTGCAGCCTTACCATGAGCGAGTGGATCTGCAGGACAAGATTCTGGTCGGTACGCCATTTCTCGAAATCATCCGCGAGGTGCTGCGGAGTGGGCATGACCTGGTCATCAAGACCGCGGAGAAGCCGGACTGGCAGCGGCGTCTGTTTGGCAGTGACGACATGCACCTGCTGCGCAAGTGCCCCTGCCCGGTGTGGCTCATGCGATCCGAGGAGAAACCCAACTATCGTCGCATCCTGGCCGCCGTGGATTTTGATGCGTGGCCGGACGAGGGGCAGGAAGAGGCTACAAACCGGCTTATCCTGGAGCTGGCGAGTTCACTGGCGTTGTCCGATTTTGCCGAACTGCATGTGGTCCATGCCTGGGTGCCCATAGCAGAGAGTGCCATGAGGGTTTTCGGTAGTGACTTGTCCGAAGATGCAATCGCCGCCAATGTCGAGCGCGAGCGGCGTGAACGCCAGGCCCGCCTCGAACGGTTTGTAGGCCGGCTGCGCGAATGGATCGGCGAGGAGACGTATGGCTATTTGTCGCCCCAGATTCATCTCCGCCAGGGAAGCGCGCGCAAGGAAATCCCGGCGTTGGCAGGGGAGATCGGGGCCGACCTCGTGGTCATGGGGACGGTGGCGCGTACGGGAATTCCGGGCTTTATCATCGGCAATACCGCGGAAGCGATTCTGAGTCAGATCGATTGTTCCGTACTGGCGGTGAAGCCGGAGGGCTTCACCACTCCGGTTACCGTGGAGGACTGAATGCAGACCCTCTATCTCGCCCTGGCCCTGTTTCTGCTGCTGAACCTCGGCGCCGGCCTGTGGCGGGTGTTGCGCGGTCCGACGGCGGCCGACCGCATGCTGGCCGCGCAGCTGTTCGGCACCACCGCGGTGGCCATGCTGCTGCTGTTCGCCGAGGCCGATGGCAACGCGGCCCTGCGTGACGTGGCGCTGGTGTTCGCCCTGCTGGCGGCGGTGACGGCGGTGGCCTTCGTGCGGCGGGCCTGGCCGGAACGGGGGACGGGCACATGACACCGGCCGATGGGCTCACCGCGCTGTTGCTGCTCGCCGGGGGCGTGTTCTTTTTCGCCGGCACCGTCGGCCTGTTGCGTTTTCCCGATGTCTACACCCGGCTGCATGCGCTCACCAAGGCCGACAATGTCGGCCTGGGCCTGATGGTGGCCGGCCTCGCGGTGCAGGCCGAGAGCTGGACGGTGGCGGGCAAGCTGGTGCTGATCTGGCTGCTGGTGCTGCTCGCGGGCGCCAGTGTCGCCCACCTGGTGGCCGCCGCGGCACGGCGGCGGGGCATGGCGCCGTGGCGGCGATGAACCTGTTGGCGTGGGCGTTCGACGGCACGCTGGGCCTGGCCCTGTTGTGGCTGGCCTGGCGCTCGCTGGCGAGTCCCGACCTGTTCCGCGCCATCGTGCTGTTCATCGCCTTCGGGCTGTTGATGGCGCTGGCCTGGGTGCGGCTCGATGCGCCGGACATCGCCCTCGCCGAGGCCGCCATCGGCGCGGGGCTGACGGGCGCCCTGCTGCTGGCGGCGCTGGCAAGGCTGGCGCCGGACGAGGAAACACCGGCCGTCCACGAAGGCCCGCGCCATGACGGAGACGACGCCCATGACTGAGCAGGGGGCGGGCCGGCGCGGGCTGCGGCTTCTGTCCGCGCTGCTGCTGTCCCTGGTGGCCGCGGGGCTCGGTTATGCGGTGCTGAGCCTGCCGGCCGTGGCGCCCGGCCTGACGGAGCGGGTGGCGGAAAATCTCGATGCCAGCGGCGTGAGCAACCCGGTCACGGCGGTGCTGCTCAACTTCCGTGGCTACGATACCCTGCTGGAACTGGGCGTGCTGTTGCTGGCGCTGCTGGGGGTCTGGTCCCTCGGCGCCCTGCCGGCGCGGCGTGAGGCGGCGCCGGGGCCGGTGCTGGACATGCTGGCGCGCCTGCTGACGCCGCTCTTGATTCTGGTGGCCGGCTACCTGTTGTGGGCCGGTGCCCATGCCCCCGGGGGCGCCTTTCAGGCGGGGGCGGTGCTGGGGGCGGCGGGGGTGCTGCTGTTGCTGGCCGGCTGGCGCCCCGATGTCGGCCTCGTCGGCCTGCCGCTGCGCCTGCTGCTGGTGGCCGGCCTCGGTGTGTTCGTTGCCGTGGGCGTGGCGCCGATGCTGGCGGGCGGGCGGCTGCTGGAATTTCCACCGTCCCATGCCGGCGCGTTGATCCTGCTGATCGAGGCCCTGGCCACCCTGTCCATCGGCATCACCTTGGCGGCCCTGTTTGCGGGCGGCAGGCCGGCCAGGGGGCGGCGGCGATGAACCCGGTCTTCCTCTATGCGCTGGTCGGCGTGGGTCTGTTCTGCCTGGGGCTTCACGCCCTGATCGTGCAGGCGCATCTGCTGCGCAGGATTCTGGCCATCAATGTCATGGGCAGCGGCGTGTTCATGGTGCTGGTGGCGCTGGCGGCGCGCAGTGGGGAAGGGGGGCCGGATGCGGTGCCTCACGCCATGGTGATCACCGGCATCGTGGTCGCCATCTCGGCCACGGCGCTGGCGCTG
>JALSHB010000052.1 GCA_026982475.1 Chromatiales bacterium | reverse complement strand
ACGGACGCAGCCCTGCGGGCATTGCAGCTGGTGTCTGCGGGGAAAGAGCGAACTGCCGCCAAGACCCCCGGTCACGATCGGCGAAGACACCCTGCGCGCCGCCGGCCAGCTGCGGCGGGAACAGGCCGAGGTCCTCGACTCGCCCCGCCGGCTGGCCCGTTTCCTGTGCGGCATCCCATCACCCCGGCTCAGCCGCCACAAGCTCAGCGGCCACCGCCTGTTCGGCCGCCTGCAAGAGCTACCCTTCGGCGAAGTCATGGCGGCCCTGGCGCAGGCCGGCGAAGATCGTTGACCCGCCGCGCATCAGTGCACGGTGCAAACCATGCAGGGGTCGAAAGAGCGCACGATGTGCTGCACCGATACCGGATCCTTTTCACCGGCGCGCACGGGGGCACCCACCAGCGCCTGTTCCAGTGCGCCGGGTTGGCCTTCGGCATCACGGGGGGAGAAGTTCCAGGTGGTGGGAGCGATGATCTGATAATTGCGGATGCGCCCCTTTTCGATCTTGACCCAGTGGCCGAGGCTGCCGCGCGCCGCCTCGATCAAGCCGCAGCCCTCGGCCTGATCGGGCATGGGGGCATGGTTGCAGTAGGGTTCGCCGGGCAACAACTCGCGCGCCCAGCCCTCCATGGCCACCACCACGCGGGCGATCTCCAGCAGCCGGCCTATGACCCGGTTGCGCACATTGCCACCGCTGTGGCGCGCCAGATCGCGCAGCAGCGGATGGCCGTCCACCACCTGCCGCGCCAGCGCCCCCACCTCCACGACCTGACCATCCAGCCGCGGCGCCTTGCACCAGCTGTAGCCGTCGCGCGCCTCGGCATCCGGCACGGTGAGGCCATCAAAGGGGTGTTTGGGCGCGGCGCCGTCCTCGCCCTGCGCCATCCAGCCATGGCTGATGTCTTCGCGGATGTCGTCCGGTTCGAGGGGTGACAGGCCGTCGTTGGTCCACACCCCGCGCCGGAACAGGGGTGCCGTCTGGCCGGGGTAGACGCCGTTGCTCATGAAGGTGTCACCGGCGCGTCCCAATTCATCCAGTTGCAGTTTTTCCGCCACGTGCAAAAAGCGGCAAAAGTCACTGTGCTGCCAGGGGAATTGATCCGCCCAGGCCTGCAAGGCGGCCAGTGAATCCAGCGCGAGGATGTTTTCCAGCCGGTCGCCGAACAGGGTGGATTCGAGAAAACGGCGGAAGCCAAACAGGATGCTGCTGATGCGCATCTGCTCCTGTATTTCCACCGCACGGGTGGTGCCGCCGGGTTGCAGCGCCAGGCTGTGCGGCCACTTTCCCGCCAGCAGCCCCATCAGGTGCATGAACTGCGCCCGCGCCGGCAGCACCTCGCGGATGGCGGTGCCTTTCACGGCACGGAAACGCTCGGCGATGTACGGATACCAGGCGTCGGTGGCGTACACCTCGCGGGCGAAGTCGGGCATGAAAAACAGGTAGAAATGGGTCAGGTGGTCGGCCACGTTTTCGTTGGCCAGCACCAGATTGGTGGCGGTCTGGCCATTGGCCGGCATCTGCAGGCCCTGGCAGTCGGCCAGCGCCGTGGCGGCGGCCACGGACTGCGACACGGAACAGATGCCGCAGATGCGCGGCGTGTACACCAGCGCATCCTGCGGTGCCTTGCCCTGCAGGATCTGCTCGAAACCGCGGTACAGCAGCGACACCACCCAGGCCTCGCGCACCGTGCCATCGACGATATCGAGCTGCACCTCGACATCACCCTCGACCCGATTGAAGGGCCCCAGGATGCGGCGGCTCACGAACCTTTACCCCGCTGGGTGGGCGAGACGCGAATGTGATCGGACACGGCGTTCTCCTTCAAGCGTGCAGGGGCTGCGGCCTTGGACAGCGAGGCCAGGGCGACGAACCAGGCCTTGGGCATATCGGTGGGCAGGCCCACGGGGATGCCGGCAATCTTCGGGGTCTCGTTGAAGGGATGGCCCGGTTCCTCGAAGCAGGGTGCGGTGCAGTTGATGCAGGCGTAGCCGCCGCGCAGGCAGGAACCTTCGCCGTTCCACAGGCGGGTGTTGCAGTCGGCATGCGCCTGGGTGCCGAGACAGCCCAGGTGTTCCATCATGCAGCCCAGATCCGAGGGCTTTTCCGCACTGGCCTTGTATTCGTAGTATTCGTTGCGCGGGCAGCCGTGGTGCACCAGGTGATCGGCATAGCTGCGCGGCCGCCCCAGCGCGTCCAGATCGCGGGCGTGTAGCTGACCGCTGGCGATCTGCATCAGGGTCTCGGTGACCCAGTTGGGGTGGGTGGGACAGCCCGCAATGTTGACCACCGACAACCCGCCGCGGGCGGTGAAATCCGCGCCCAGCAAGCCGGTGTTTTCCTCGCCATCGTATTGCAGGCCACAGGCATCGCTGGGGTTGTCGCCGGCGGCGGTGATGCCTCCATAGGCGGCGCAACTACCCACCGCCACCACGTGCTCGGCGCGATGGGCGAGGTCGTCGATCCACGCCATCATCGGCTGGTCAGAACCGGCCATGCGATGAAACTGACCCGTACCGTTGGGGCCGCGGATCACCGAGCCTTCGAGACAAAGGATATCGAGACGCACCTCGCCGGCCTTGATCTGTTCCAGCAGGCCGCGAAAGTCGGCACCCGAGGCCTCGCTCAGCGAGGGATGCCAGAGTAGCCGGATGCCGGCCGACTCGAAGGCCATCACCAGGTCCGGCGCCTCGGCGCACAACAGCGACTGACTGCAGCCGCCGCAGCCGCCGGACTGCAGCCACAGCAGGTTTTTTTGTGTTGCCGGTCTAGTTGTCATCCTTGTACTCCTGAGGCAAAAACAGGGTAAACACCGCGCCACCATCCGGGTGGTTGTCAGCGGTCAGGTCGCCACGCATGTCCATCGCCAGCCCATAGCTGATCGACAACCCCAGCCCGGTGCCCTTACCCACGGGTTTGGTGGTGTAAAAGGGGTCGAACAACTTGGCCAGCGCGTCTTCGGCGATACCCGGCCCGGTATCGCGCAGACTGACCACGGCGTACAACTCGGTGGTGTGACAGTCGATGGTCATGCGTGGCCGCGGCTGGTCGGCCATTACGTCCATGGCATTCTGGATCAGGTTGATAAGTATCTGTTGCACATGCCCCTTGCGCCCCATCAGCAGCAACGACTCGGGCATCTGATAATCGATATCCGGCTTTACGCGGCTGGCCTTGGCAACCCATTCCACGGCGGTGCGGATGATCTCCACCAGATCAAAACGCATGGCATTTTCCTGCTGGCTGGTGGAATAGCGCAGCAGATCCTGCACGATATCGCGCACCCGCTCGGCGCCTTCCAGGGTGCCGTCGATGAGTGAATCCATGTCGCCCATGATATGGCCGATGCGCAGCTCGTCACGCAGCTGGCGCAGGCTATCACGCTCCATGCCGGCATCCACGGCGGCCAGATAGCGGTTGATGCGTTCGCCGTAGTTCTGCAGGGCATGCATGTTGCCGAACACAAAGCTGATGGGGTTGTTGAGCTCGTGCGCCACACCCGCCACCAACCGACCCAGCGAGGCCATCTTTTCCGACTGCACCAGCTGTATCTGCGCCTGCTTGAGGTTCTCGTGGGCCTTGTTCAACTTCATGTAGGCACGTTGCAGCTCGCCCACGGGACGACCGATCAGCACCATCCCCAACAGACGACCGTCGGCGTCGTAACGGGGGGAGCAGTTGATGGCCAGCGGCACGCGCTCGCCGTCGCTGGCCAGCAGGCCGGCCTCGCAATCGCTCAGGGCATCGGCAGATTTATTGCCCGGCAAAGCAGCGGAAAAGGCCTGCGCGGCATCGCCAAACAGACAGCTCAGGGGCTGTCCCTCGAAGTCGGCGGTGGACTTGCCCGTCAGGGTCTCCAGCGCCCGGTTGACCTGCTGGATGTTGCCACGGAGGTCACAGACCACCAGCACGTCGGTCATGGAATACAACACGCTGCGAATGAACTGCTGCGCCTCCTCGAGGGCGGCGTTCTTTTCCTCGATCTCCACCTGCGTCTGCACCAGGTCGGCGTAGACGGACTCCATTTTCTGCACCACATCGATCCAGGCCGTCTCGGTGGCCGGGGTCAACTCCAGCGTTTCCTCGACACCGGCATGTTGAACCAGGCTGCTTGTCGGTGAATTCTTGCTCATGGCTACCGGCCCCCGTGCCTACGCGCTCGCCTCTCTGCCGCCAACGCTGTCGATCTGCTCTATCTTCTCCAACCCGTAACGCTCCAGCTTGCTGCGCAAGCCGACCCGCGACAACCCCAGCTCCTTGGCCGCACGGCTCTTGTTCCAGCGGTGACGGATCAGACATTCACGCAGGATGATGGCCTCCAGCGATTCGATACGCTCCTTGAGCGTGCCATCAAGACTGGCCAGGGTGTCCAATGCGCCGCCATCTTCCGCCGGTGCCGCACGCAGCACGCGTGGCGACAGCAGCTCCGCGCCCAGCACCGGCTCATCGGACATCACCAGCATGTGCTGGATCTCGTTTTGCAGTTCGCGCACATTGCCCGGCCAGTGAT
>JALSHB010000051.1 GCA_026982475.1 Chromatiales bacterium | reverse complement strand
AATGGAGAAAAGAATAGCTCAGGCCGACACTGAAATTGATAGACTCTATACATACGTTCTCCGGCTCGCGAAAGCGGTATCACAGGGAGACAGGAACATGATGCACGTCACCATCAACAGACAACTTCTTATTGGACTTGGACTGACTTTTTCTCTGTCGGCCACCAGCGCCTTCTCCGACGGCTGGGATCCCATCTCCCAGGCCGACCCCAGCTTCCTGCGTGTCAACAATGGCATAGCCGGCAACCACGCGGGAACCGCCGGCATCGTCAGCCATGGCCCCAGCGCCCTTTGCCTGACCTGCCACACTAAATAGTATCGACCATCAAAACAAGCGGGGTGACAAAGTTACAGTCAGCGCACCGTGGCTCTGCTAGAGTCGCCCCCCATCAATACCCATTCAGCAAGGAAATCATCCATGAAAACATTGCTCCGCGCCGCACTGATCTGCACCCTGCCCTTTTCCAGCGCCTTGTCCGCCGACGACCATTTCGAGCAGCGGATCAAGGACAGCCGCGAGGCGGTACAGTCATTCGCCCGCGCCCTGAAGGGAAATCTGCAGAATGCGCTGAAGGAAAAGGGCCCGGCAGGGGCCGTGGAGGCCTGCAGCTCCATCGCCCCGCTCATCGCCCTGACCAAGTCCAAGTCCTACAGCTGGAAGATCAGCCGCACCAGCCTCAAGCTGCGTGACCCCGACAACGCCCCGGACGAGTGGGAACGCGCCGTGCTGGAGCAGTTCGAGGCGCGCAAGGCCAAGGGCGAGGACGTCAACAAGCTGGAGTATTACGAAGTGGTGGAGATGGATGGCAACAAGATGTTCCGCTACATGAAGGCCATCCCCACCCAGGAAAAGCCCTGCCTCACCTGCCACGGCAGCAACCTGGCGCCGGACGTGGCCGCGGCCCTCGACAAACACTACCCCAACGACAAGGCGCGCGGCTTCAAGGCCGGCGACATCCGCGGCGCCTTCACCATCATTCAGCCGCTGTAAGGGCCGCAGGAAAGACCGGCTACAACCAGCCGGTCAAGGCGATTCACCCGAGCGTCGTCGATCAGGCTCTCCCCGTGGCCAATGCCCCCCCCGCAGCAAGCTGACGGGGTGTCCTGCTGCAGGAGCGGACCCTTGGGCCGCGATGCCAAGGGTGGAAAAAACCATCGCGGCCCAAGGGTCCGCTCCTACGATTGTTCAGGGCAATGGCATTATTTCGCTGCACCAAAAGCCGGTGCTTGAGGTAAGCAGCGCCTTCACCATCATTACCCCTTGCGACATCCGGCAGCCCGGGAATTGTGGGAGCGGCTTCAGCCGCGAAGAAAACCCCGGGTCTTCACAGCGGAAACCACGCCCACAGATCGGTGATATTCCCACCCACTCTTTCGCGGGCATGGCCCGCTCCTGCCGTCAATTTATTGTTATCCCCCAACATGGGGTCAATCCTTGCAGCGCACCTGTTCCACCGGCGCGGTGCCCTTCGCGAAGGGCAGGCGCACGGCGCTGCTGCAGCCCTTGTCGATGCGCTGGCCGCTGTGCACATCCACCCACGCCCACTCGATGTCCAGCGGCGCCGGTGGCTCGAAGGGCTGCGTGTCGAGCCGACGCAGGGTGTCGGCCCACACCCGCAGGGCGCCGCGCGCGCCGGTGAGACCGGCGGGCTGGTTGTCGTCGCGTCCCAGCCATACCACCGCCAGGCGGTCACCGCTGAAGCCGGCGAACCAGCTGTCGCGCAGGTCGTCGGTGGTACCGGTCTTGCCGGCCACGGTGAGCGATTCGGGCAGGCGGCGGTAGGCACTCTTGCCGGTGCCGTTGCGCACCGCGTTGACCAATGCGGCGTCGAGCAGGTAGACGGGCAGCGCCGGCGCCGCCTGCACCACCTCCAGCGGATAGCGGTTCAGCGGCTCACCCTGTGGCGTGAGCACGGCACGGATGGCGCGCAGCGGGGTGCGGAAGCCGCCGGCGGCGAGGGTGTGATACATCTGCGCCACCTCCAGCGGTGACAGGCTGGCGATGCCCAGCAGCTGCGCCGGCCAGGCGGGCAGCTCGCGCTCGACGCCCAGCGCGCGCAGGGTATCGAGCACCGCCGGCACGCCCAGCGCCAGGCCGAGGCGCGCCGTGGCCTGGTTGTAGGACTGCGCCAGGGCCTGGAACAGCGGCACCTGGCCGTGGCTCCGGTGGTCGAAGTTGCGCGGCTGCCAGGTCTCGCCGCCGCCCAGGTCGAGCGTCAGCGGGCCGTCGTCGAGCAGTGTGGCGAGGGTGTAGTCGCCGCGCGCCAGCGCGGTCAGGTAGATGGCCGGCTTGACCAGGGAGCCGATGGGCCGCTGCGCATCCAGGGCGCGATTGAAGCCGGCGAAGCGCGGATCGCGCCCGCCGACCACCGCCAGCACCTCGCCCGAGTTGACGTCCACGGTCACCGAGCCGCCTTGCAGATCCTCGCCCGGCAGGCGCGCAATCTGCCCGCTCAACGCCAGCTCGGCGGCCTGCTGCACCACGGGATCGAGGCTGGTGAAGATGCGCAGGCCCTCGGAGCGCAGGTCCTCGTCACTGTAGTCGCGCCGCAGCTGGCGGCGCACCAGGTCCATGAAGGCCGGCAGGCGGGTGACGCCACTGGCGGCGCGCGGCGTCACGCCCAGCTTTCGCTGGCGGGCGGCCTCGGCGCGCGCCGGGTCGAGCATCCCCTGCTCCGCCATCAGGCTCAACACCAGGTCACGGCGCGCGCGCGCGCGCGCCGGAAAGCGCCGCGGATCGTAGTACGACGGCCCCTTCACCAGCGCCACCAGCAGGGCGATCTGTTCGACGCTCAGCTGCTCCAGCGGGCGCTCGAAATAGAACTGGCTGGCGAGGCCGAAGCCGTGGATGGCGCGGCGGCCGTCCTGCCCCAGGTAGATCTCGTTGAGATAGGCCTCGAGGATCTCGTCCTTGTCGTAGCGCCACTCCAGCAGCAGCGCCATGATGGCCTCGTTGAGCTTGCGCGTGAGGGTGCGCTCGCTGCTGAGAAAGAAGTTCTTCACCAGCTGCTGGGTGAGGGTGCTGCCGCCCTGCACCGTGTGGCCGGCGCGCAGGTTGGCCCACAGGGCGCGGCCGATGGCGCGCGGCGAGACGCCGTGGTGCTGGTAGAAGTCGCGGTCCTCCACCGTCAGCAGGGCGTCGATGAGCAGCGGCGGCACCTCGTCGAGACGCACCAGCACGCGGTCTTCCTTGTGCGCCGGATAGATGCGGCCGATCAGCGGCGGATCGAGGCGCAGCAGGTCCAGCGCATCACCCGTGTCGGCGCGCCAGATGTCGCTCAGGCCCTGGCGGGAGAATTCCACCCGCAGACTGCGCGAGGGCTCGTGGCCGTCCCAGAAATCAAAGGCGCGGGTGGTGATCACCAGACTGCGCCCGCGCCGACTGTAGGTGCCGGGCTGGTGCGGACGGTTCTGCTGGCGATAGTCGAGGCGGCGCAGCTCGGCCTGCAACTGATCCGCCGTCAGCGCCAGGCCGGGATACAGCTCCAGCGGCCGCGCATAGACCTGCGCCGGCAGCGCCCAGCGCTTGCCCTCAAACTGCCGGCGCACCTCGCTGTCGAGCCAGGCCGTGTACGCCAGCAAGGCGACGAAACCCAGCAGGCCGGCAACCAGCAGCCAGCGCAGCACGGGACGCTTGTGGCGCGCGCGCTGGCGACGTCGGGCGGGCTTGCGCCGGGGCTTGGGGGATTTGCGACGAGCCATTGAACACCGGAAGGAAAAAGCCGCATTGTAACGCAATTCCGGTGGCTGATTTTTTCTCCCGCCCGGCCCATACTCAGGGCATGAACACGGCAAACCAACCCGCGCTGATCAGGGCCCTGCTCGATCCCGCCGCCTACCCCCACCCGTGCCGGGACATACAGCTCATCGAGACCCACATCTCCTGGCTACTGCTCACCGGCGACTACGCCTACAAGATCAAGAAAGCGGTGGACTTCGGCTTTCTCGACTTCTCCACTCTGGCGCGGCGCAAGCACTTCTGCGCCGAGGAGATCCGCCTCAACGGCCGCCTCGCGCCGCAGATCTATCTGCAAGTGGTGAGCATCGCCGAAAGTGACAGCGGTGTGCGCATCGGCGGCCACGGCCCGGTGCGGGAATACGCGGTAAAGATGCACCAGTTCGACAATGCCGGCCTGTTCGACCGCCTCATCCAGCGCGGCCGCCTGAGCCGCGAGATCATCACCGCCACGGCGCGACGGCTGGCGCGCTTTCACGCCGAAATCGACGTCGCCAGCGAGGACTCGCCCTACGGCAGCCCCGCGGCCGTGCACCAGCCGGTGCGCGAAAACTTCGCCCAGCTGCGCCAGCACGCGGCGGCGTTCCTCGCCGACGAGGCGCAACGGCGCCGCTTCGAGCACATCCGCCAATGGAGTGAACAGGCATTTTCCGAACTCGAAACCACCATCGCCCAACGTAAAACAGATGGCTTCGTGCGCGAATGCCACGGCGACCTGCATCTCGGCAACATCGTGCTCATCGACGGCCAGGTGGTACCCTTCGACGGCATCGAATTCAATCCCGCGCTGCGCTGGATCGACATCATCAGCGAAATGGCCTTCCTGCTCATGGACCTGGAGGACCACGGTCGCGCCGACCTCGCCCATCGCCTGCTCGA
>JALSHB010000050.1 GCA_026982475.1 Chromatiales bacterium | reverse complement strand
TTGCCTCGCGCTGGCCTTCCAGCGGCAGGCCGTTGATCTCCACCACGTTGTCGAGCATGCGGGTGAAGATGCTGACGGTCTTGCGGAACTTGTCCCAGTCGAAGTGCGCGGTTTCGGTGAAGGGATCGACCACGAACTTGGTCAGGTTCACCGAGCCCAGCAGGCAGGAGCCGTAGGGCGGCAATGGTTGTTCGCCGCAGGGGTTGGTGGCGCGGATGTTTTCGCAGAACCAGTTGTTGTTCATCTCGTTGACCTTGTCGATGAGGATGAAGCCGGGTTCGGCGTAGTCGTAGGTGGAGGCCATGATGACGTCCCACAGGCGCTGGGCGCGGATGGTCTGGTAGACCTTGCAGGCGGTGAGGCCGTCTTCGCGGGTGATGTAGCCGTTTTCCGTCGGCCATTCGCGCCACACCACCTGCGCCGGGTCGTTGAGATCGAGCTTTTCGAGTTCCAGTTCTTTCTCGCAAATGGGGAAGGCGAGCTGCCAGTCGGCGTTGGCCTTTACGGCCTCGATGAACTCCCGGGTGATCAGCAGCGACAGGTTGAACTGGCGCAGGCGGCCGTCTTCGCGCTTGGCGCGGATGAAGTCCATGACGTCCGGGTGGCCGATGTCGAAGGTGGCCATCTGCGCGCCGCGGCGGCCGCCGGCGCTGGAGACGGTGAAGCACATCTTGTCGTAGATATCCATGAACGACAGCGGCCCGGAGGTGTAGGCGCCGGCGCCGGCGACGAAGGCGCCCTTGGGGCGCAGGGTGGAGAATTCATAGCCGATGCCACAGCCGGCCTTCAGTGTCAGGCCCGCTTCGTGCACCTTTTCAAGGATGTTGTCCATGGAGTCTTCGATGATGCCGGAGACGGTGCAATTGATGGTGGAGGTGGCGGGCTTGTAGGCCTGCGCGCCGGCGTTGGAGATGATACGCCCGGCAGGGATGGCACCGTGGCGCAGGGCCCAGAGGAACTGCTCGCCCCAGTGTTCGCGCTTTTCTTCGCTGTCTTCGACCTCGGACAGGGCGCGGGCGACGCGGCGGTAGGTATCATCGATGGTTTCGTCGATGACCACGCCGTCCTTGCGCACCAGGCGGTATTTCTTCTCCCAGATATCGACGGAGGCGGCTTGAAAGGGGATGTCTTCGACGGTCTTGAGCATGGACTTCACAATGGCGGGTTTCATGATTGGCGGACTTCCTCGTCGCTGGAATTGTTGATGGTAACGACACGGGACGCGGGCGGCCGTCTGCGCGACCTTGGCTCCCTGAAACTGGAAACACAATATGTTGTGTTAGCGGGCAAGGATAGGGCCGACATATTGCACTGTCAACCGCATTCAGCCTTAAAAGACGGAATTATTAAATACTAGAAAATCAATGACTTATAACGCACGAAAAGGAAAATTCCTGCAAATACACGGACATAGAAAACACCCAGCGGCACGCTTTGATTTCTACATGTAGTATCTGCCAATCATGCCAGCGCCCGGCCATCGAGCGGCCGGGGGGCAGCGACACTTCGCCGGTCACACCTTGAAAAACCCTTTCGCGTACCCAGATACCCTTCACAGATCCCAACGTCCCTGAACCAACCACTGGCAACAGTGAAGGAGGAACATCATGGCACTGGTACGATATGAACCCTGGAACGTGCTGCAGCAGCTGCAGCGCGAGATGAACACCCTGTTCGAAAACCGTCTGCCCGGCGAGGGCGAAAACAGCAACGTCGCCACCAGCGACTGGGCGCCGGCGGTGGATATCAAGGAAGAGGACGACCGCTTCCTGGTGCTGGCCGATATTCCCGGCGTCGACCCCAAGGATATCGAGGTCAACATGGAAAACGGCATTCTCTCCATCAAGGGCGAGCGCAAGAGCGAGCACACGGAAGAGAAGGAGGGCTACAAGCGCATCGAACGCGTCTATGGCACCTTCCACCGGCGCTTCACCCTGCCGGAGAGCGCCGATCCCGACGGCATCACGGCGAAGAGCAAGAATGGCACGCTGGAGATCGTGATTCCGAAGCGGGAGTCGGTACAGCCGCGACGCATCGCCGTGGAGTCGTAAGCGCTGGCGGGCCAGGCTGTGGGAGTGGCTTCAGCCGCGCAGGGAGAGGCGAAAGTTTCTTCACGGCTGGAGCCGCTCTCACACGGGCATGCCTTCGGATTTGTCTATTCGGGCAGCAGGCTCTCTTCCGCCCACAGGTCTTCCAGCCGTTCGCGGCGACGCACCAGGTGCACCCGTTCGCCGTCCACCATCACCTCGGCGGCGCGCGGCCGGGTGTTGTAGTTCGAGCTCATGGTGAAGCCGTAGGCGCCGGCGGAACGCACCGCCAGCAGGTCGCCGGCCTCGATGATCAGCTCACGGTCCTTGCCGAGGAAGTCACCGGTCTCGCACACCGGCCCCACCACGTCATACACCCGCACCTCGCCGCCAGGGTGCGGCACCACCGGCACGATGGCCTGCCAGGCCTGGTACAGGGCCGGGCGCATGAGGTCGTTCATGGCGGCGTCGACGATGGCGAAATGCTTGTCCTCACCGGGCTTGAGGTAGGTCACGCGGGTCAGCAAAACGCCGGCATTGCCGGCGATGGCGCGGCCCGGCTCCATGACGATCTCCAGCCCGCGTTCGCGCAGGGGCGCCAGGATGGCCGCGGCGTAATCCGCCGGGCTGGGCGGCGTCTCGCCGTTGTAACTGATACCGAGGCCGCCACCGACGTCCACGTGGCGCAGGCGGATGCCCTGCGCGGCGAGGCGGTCGATGAGCCCCAGCAGGCGGTCCAGGGCATCGACGAAGGGCGCCACCTCGCACAGCTGCGAGCCGATGTGGCAGTCCACGCCCAGCACCTCGATGTTGTCCATCCTTGCCGCGCGCCGGTACACCGCCTCCACCACATTGATGTCGATGCCGAACTTGTTTTCCTTCAGGCCGGTGGAGATGTAGGGATGGGTCTGTGCATCCACGTCGGGATTGACGCGCAGCGAGATGGGCGCGCGGCGGCCCATGTCGCCGGCAACGCGGTTGAGCATCGCCAGCTCGGCCTCGGACTCCACGTTGAAACAGCGGATGCCCGCCTCCAGCGCGTCGCGCATCTCCCATTCCAGCTTGCCGACACCGGAGAACACCACCTTGCCGGGGTCGCCGCCGGCGGCCAGCACGCGCGCCAGCTCGCCACCGGAGACGATGTCGAAACCGGAACCGAGGCGCGCCAGCAGGTTGAGCACGGCGAGGTTGGAATTGGCCTTCACCGCGTAGCAGATCAGGTGCGCGTGGCCGGCGAAGACCTCGTCGAAGGCATGCCAGTGGCGCTCGAAGGTGGCGCGGGAGTAGACATAGCAGGGGGTGCCCACCTGCTCGGCGATGGTGGTCAGGTCGACATTCTCGGCGCACAGGCGCCCGTCGCGGTATTGAAAGTGGTCCATGAATTACGGCTTTTTGGTGGTTGCGGGATCGGCAAGCAAGGGCGCATCGTTGACGACAGGGGCCGCTGCGGCCTCGGGCGCCGGGCGGTACAGGGCGCCCTTCTGTCCGCAGGCGGACAGCGCGCCGCCGAGGCCGAGAATGGCGATGACCAGCCAGAGTAGATATTGTGCCCAGCAGGTTTTCATGAATAATGCCCGGGTGCCTTGCAGCGCGTGATGCGTGCCCGCAAGTATAAACGAAAACACAGGAAATCCGTGTGAACGAGACTGAATTCAAGCAAAGGGTGGACGCCCTCCTCGCCCATATCGAGGTCCAGCTGGAGGACTGCGAGAGCGACCTGGACTGGGATCTCGCCGACGGCATCCTCGATATCGAGTGCGAGGGCGGCAGCCACATCATCATCAACCGGCAGGTGCCGACACGGCAGATCTGGGTCGCCACCCGCGCCGACGGTTTCCACTTCGACCTCGGCGACGACGGCCGCTGGCGTCAGGGCGAGCTGGAATTCTTCCAGCTGCTCAACCAGACCCTGCGAGAACAGTGCGGCGAGCCCCTGCAACTCACCCCGCCCGCGACCCCATGAGCGCGATCGAGCCCCCGGTCGAAATCGAGACCGCCGCCAGTCCCGACGCCGCGGTCATCTGGCTGCATGGCCTGGGCGCCGACGGCCACGACTTCGAGCCGGTGGTCGACCAACTGGCGCTGCCCCCCGACAGCCGCATCCGCTTCATCTTCCCCCACGCACCCCACCGCCCGGTGACTCTCAACGGCGGCTACGTGATGCGCGCCTGGTACGACATCCACTCACTGGAACGCGGCGCGCGCCAGGATCGCGAGGGACTGGAGGAGGCCCGCGGCCTGGTCGACGCCCTGATCCAGCGCGAGCGCGAACGCGGCATTGCGGCATCGCGCATCGTGCTGATGGGCTTTTCCCAGGGCGGCGCGGTGGCCCTGCACGCCGGCCTGCGCCGCGACGAGCCGGTGGCCGGCATCGGCGCACTTTCCACCTATCTGCCCCTGCACCACCTGCTGGCCGAGGAGCGCCACCCCAACAGCCATGACACGCCCATCTTCATGGCCCACGGCCTGTACGACCCGGTGGTCACCTACGACATCGGCCTCAGCTCCCGCGACCACCTGCTGGAACTCGGCTACCACGTCGAATGGCACGAATACCCCATGGAACACAGCCTCTGTCCCCAGGAGATCGACGACATCGCCCGCTGGCTCAGTGAGCGGTTGAAGAAATCCGACTGAAAAATTCGC
>JALSHB010000049.1 GCA_026982475.1 Chromatiales bacterium | reverse complement strand
CGGCGCCGGCGCTGACCTCCACTCCCCGGCGCTCCAGTTCCGCCAGCAGGGCGTCGTCGCCAATGTCGGGGATGCGGGTGCGGAAGCGCCGGGAGGTGGCGTCCTGCGGGCCGATGGGGGCGGGGTCGAACAATTGGCCCTGAATGAGCTGGCCGCGTATCAATACTTTTTCGATCTGCTGATCCTTGAGCAGCGACTTGAAGCGGCTGTAGGAGATGTCGTAGACCGGCTCGCCGCGCGGCGGCTGGGAAAACATCAGCAAAAGCAGGCCAAGCATTATCGCGGCGACAACGAAGGGCAGCCAGCCGGGTGGCCGGGGAGGGGGTGGCGTGGCAGGTTCGTTCATGGCATCACTGGACCGCGTGCGGTGGTTTCTTTGCTTGCCTGAATCCGTGAGTTCAGGGCGGATGAAGCGTGCAACTGCTTGATTCGTATCGCGTAATGAAAAATCGAGGAAATAGCGGGGACTATTGCCGAGATTTTTCATATAGCGAGACGGATCAATGAGTTGTGCGATTCGCCGTCATGAACTTAGGGATTCAGGTCTAAGTTATAGCCGATTTGAAGCGGTCGGGTACGCAAGTGGGTTTGCGGTGTGTCGCTGCCCGGTGTTCGAGCGGCGTGCATCCCCGGGCCTTGCGCCGGTGCGAATCTTCCGGCCCTCGGGCGTCTCTGTTACAGTAACGGCCAATTTCGCAGCAAGGAAATCCCAACGTGTTCGAGATCGTGCAATCCGGCGGCTGGCTGATGCTGCCGATCATTCTCTGTTCCATCATTGCCCTGGCCATCATCGGCGAGCGGCTGTGGTCGCTGCAGCGCAAGCGCATCACGCCCAAGCATCTGGTGGCGCAGATCTGGCACCTGCACAGCAAGGGCCAGCTGACCCCGGAACAGATCGAGAGTGTGCGCAAGAGTTCGCCGTTGGGGCGTATCCTCGCCGCGGGTCTGGCCAACATGAAGCACGACCGCGAGGTGATGAAGGAGAGCATCGAGGAAACCGGTCGCCATGTGGTGCACGAACTCGAGCGCTATCTCAACTCTCTCGGCACCATCGCTGCCATCACCCCGCTGCTGGGCCTGCTGGGCACCGTCATCGGCATGATCAAGGTGTTCAGCGTGATCACCTCGCAGGGCGTGGGCAATCCCGCGGTGCTGGCCGGCGGCATCTCCGAGGCCCTGATCACCACCGCCGCGGGCCTCTCCGTGGCCATCCCCAGCCTGATGTTCTATCGCTATTTCCGCGGCCTCGTCGATGGCCTGGTGGTCTACATGGAGCAGGAGGCCATCAAGCTGGTGGAGGTGATCCATGGCGAGCGCGAAGGCGATGCCGGGGACGCCGCGCCGTGAATATCGGTTCCGGCCGCAAGGAAGAACTGGACGTCAACATCACGCCGTTGATCGACGTGGTGTTTTTGCTGTTGATCTTCTTCATGGTCTCCACCACCTTCGAGCGTGAATCCGAGATCGAGATCGTGCTGCCGCAGGCGGCCGCCAACGCGGCGCCCGCGGAGGATTCCGCCCTGGAAGTGACCATCGACGCCGAGGGGACCTTCTACGTCAACGGCAAGCGTGTCATCAATACCAAGATCGAGACCCTGAAGAAGGCCATGCAGCAGGCGGCGGGGGATCGCAAGGATCCGCCGATCATCCTCAGCGCCGATGCGCAGACCCCGCACCAGGCGGTGATCACGGTGATGGACGCGGCGCGCCAGCTGGGTTTCGTGCATCTCAATTTCGCCACCGTCAACGCCAACGAGAAATAGCGGTTTACGCATTACCGCCTCATGTCTTCCGATCCCCACGCACAGAATCCGGCCAGTCAGGCTGGGCAGCAGCAGACGCCGGGACAGATCTACCGGCGCCTGTTGGGCTATGCCTGGCGCGACTGGCCGGTTCTGGTGGTCGCCGTGCTCGGCATGGCGGTGGTGGCCGCTACCGAGACCGGCTTCGCCTGGCTGATGAAGCCGATGCTGGATGGCAGCTTCGTCGACAAGGACCCGGAGGTGATTCGCTGGATTCCCTGGGCGCTGCTGGGCATCTTCATCATTCGCGGTCTCGCCAGCTTTGTCGCCAACTACGGCATGCAGAAGGTGGCGCGCAGCATCATCCATGATCTGCGCCAGCAGATGTTCGCCAAGCTGATGCGCCTGCCGACGGCCTTTTACGACAAAAACGCCGCCGGCCAGCTGACCTCGAAACTGATCTACGACGTCGAACGCGTGGCCTCGGCGGCCACCTCGGCGCTAACCGTGGTGGTGCGCGACAGCCTGACCATCCTCGGCCTGCTGGGTTTCATGTTCTACACTAACTGGAAGTTGGCGGCGGTGTTTCTGTTCCTTGGTCCGCTGATCACTGTGTTGGTGGTGTTCGTCAGCAAGCGTTTCCGCCGTATCAGCAAGCGCATCCAGAATTCCATGGGTGACGTTTCGCAACTGTCGCAACAGATCACCGAGGGGCACCGCGTGGTGAAGATCTTCGGCGGCCAGGCCTACGAGGAACGTCACTTCGGCGAGGCCAATGAATACAACCGCGCACAGAACATGAAGATGGCCATCACCAGCGCCCTGAGCGTGCCTATCTCGCAGTTTCTCGGCGCCTCGGGGTTGGCGGTGATCCTGTTCATCGCCACCTCGGAGTCCATGATCGAAACCCTCAGCGTCGGCACCTTCATGTCCTTCGTCACCGCCAGCATGCTGTTGCTGGCGCCGATGAAACGCCTGACCATGGTGCAGTCCATCGTGCAGCAGGGCATCGCCGCGGCGCAGAGTGTCTTTTTCCTGTTGGACGAGGAGGGCGAGAGAGACACCGGCGGCCGGTATATCGATCGCGCCCGCGGGCGGGTCGAGTTCCGTGATGTGACGTTCACCTACGACCCGACCAAGGGCAAGGTGCTCGACGGCGTGAGTTTTACCGCCGAGGCGGGGCAGGCGGTGGCCATCGTCGGCCGTTCCGGCAGCGGCAAGTCGACCCTGGTGGGCCTGCTGCCGCGTTTCTACGATCTGGACAGCGGCGAGATCACCCTCGACGGCATTCCAATCCGGGAGCTGAGCCTCGACAGCCTGCGCGCGCAGATCGCCCTGGTGAGCCAGGACATCATTCTCTTCAACGACACCATCGGCAACAACATCGCCTATGGCGCGCTGGCCGGCGCCAGCGAGGCGGAGGTGATTCGCGCCGCCGAGGCGGCGCATGCCATGGAGTTCATCCGTGAGCTGCCGCAGGGCCTGGACACCCTGGTGGGCGACAAGGGCGTGCTGTTGTCCGGTGGCCAGCGCCAGCGCATCGCCATTGCCCGCGCCCTGCTCAAGGATGCACCGATCCTGATCCTGGACGAGGCGACCTCGGCGCTGGACACCGAGTCCGAGCGCCACATTCAGGCGGCGCTGAATGTGCTGATGAAGGGCCGCACCACCCTGGTCATCGCCCACCGCCTGTCGACCGTGGAGGGCGCCGACAAGATTCTCGTACTGCGTGGCGGGCGCATCGTCGAGTCCGGCGGCCATGCCGAGTTGCTGGCGGCGGGGAGGGACTACGCGGCCCTGTATCGCATGCAGTTCAACGAATCGACGCCCGCCGGCGGCGATTGATAGCAGGCGGATCACAGCGCCGTGAAGGGCCTCGAATCACACTGGTACCGCACCACGCCGCTGACCCTGTTGCTGTTGCCGCTGTCGTGGCTGTTCTGCGCCGTGGCCCTGGGCCGCCGCTGGGCCTACCGCGCCGGCCTGTTGAAGACACAGCGCCTGCCGGTGCCGGTGATCGTGGTGGGCAACATCAGCGTCGGTGGCACCGGCAAGACACCCCTGGTGGCCTGGCTGGTGGCGCTGTTGCGCAAGGAAGGTTACCGTCCCGGCATCATCAGCCGGGGTTACGGCGGCGGCGCGCAACACTGGCCACAGCAGGTGCGGCCGGACAGTGACCCGACCATGGTCGGCGACGAGGCGGTGCTGCTGGCGCGCCGCTGCCGTTGCCCGATGGCGGTGGGGCCGGACCGCCCGGCGGCGGCGCGGGCGCTGCTGGAGCACGCCGATTGCGACATCCTCATCAGCGACGACGGCCTGCAGCACTATCGCCTGGCGCGCGACGTGGAGATCGCCGTGGTCGATGGCGTGCGGCGCTTCGGCAACCGCCACTGCCTGCCCGCCGGGCCGCTGCGCGAGCCGCTGCGGCGCCTGCGTTCGGTGGATGTGGTGATCGCCAACGGCACCGCCGGGCCGCGCGAATACGCCATGAAGTTGCAGCCCGCCAGCCTGCGCAACTTGCAGCAGGGCGAGGTGACCCAGCCGCTACAACAGTTTGCCGGCCAGCGCGTGCATGCCGTCGCCGGCATCGGCAATCCGCGGCGTTTCTTCGAGCTGTTGGCCAGTCATGGACTCGAGGTGATCGAACATCCCTTTGCGGATCATCATCCCTTCCGCGCCGGCGACATCGATTTCGGCGATGAATTGCCGGTGCTCATGACGGAAAAGGATGCGGTAAAATGCCAGGTCTTCGCCAAGGCCCATCACTGGTATCTGCCGGTGGATGCGCAGGTCGACGAGCGCGTCCCCCAAATACTGTTACGCCTGATAGGAAAAACACATGGATAAGAAACTGCTCGACATTCTGGTCTGTCCCCTCTGCAAGGGCCCGCTGGTGTACGACAAAAAGGCCCAGGAACTGATCTGCAAGGCCGATCGCCTGGCCTTCCCGATCCGCGACGACATCCCGGTGATGCTGGAAGACGAGGCGCGGGTGCTGGCGCCGGATGAAGAGGTGGGCTGAGGGAAAGCGTTTTGCCACAGAGACATGGGGGCGCGGGG
>JALSHB010000048.1 GCA_026982475.1 Chromatiales bacterium | reverse complement strand
CCATGCCACCATCAGGTTTGCAATTGCCCCGGACAAGTCCTAGAATACGCGGTTCCCGCGCGTCGAAGTCTCTGTTTTCTTCGGGGGGAACACGACCAAATCCGGACGCGCACCCGAACAACCATCAGTTGAGAGAGAAGCACAATGAAGCCGGAAATTCATCCTGCATACCATGAGATCGACGTGAAATGCAGCTGCGGGAATGCCTTCAAGACACGTTCCACGCTGAGCGGCTCGTTGCAGCTCGACGTGTGCTCCCAGTGTCACCCGTTCTACACGGGCAAGCAGAAACTGGTCGACAGCGGCGGTCGCGTCGACAAGTTCCGTCAGAAGTACGGCAGGAAATAAGCATCCAGCATTCGAACCACAGCATCCGGGTGACGGATAAAGCCCGCAGAAAGGCGTCCCACTGGGGCGCCTTTTTCGTTTGCGCCGGGCTGCTCTTCGCCCTGCCGGCCTGGGCGCGGGATTGCCCGGCGGAGCGCATCGACGAACGGGCAACGGTGGCCCAGGTGGTCGACGGCGACACCCTGCGCCTGCGCGATGGCCGCTCGGTGCGTCTTATCGGCGTCAATGCACCCGAGATCGGTCGTGACGGCAGGCCCTCCGAGCCCTTTGCCAAGCAGGCCCGCGATGCCGTGAAACGGATGCTGGGCCGCCATGCCGTGGTCGGCCTGCGCCTTGGCAACGAGCGCCGGGACCGCCATGGCCGCCTGCTGGCTCATGTTTATGACGCCGACGGCCGATCTGTGGAGGCGGCCCTGTTGCGGCAGGGGCTGGCGGCGCAGATCGTGGTGCCGCCCAATCTGCATGCGTTGGACTGTTACCGCGCCGCCGAAACGGAGGCGCGGGACGCCGGGCGGGGCGTATGGGGCTCGCTGTATCGGCCACGGGCGGTGGAGTCCTTGCCGAGGTCGACGCGGGGATTCCGTCTCATCAGCGGCAAGGTGGTATCGGTCAAGGACAGCAAGTATTCCGTGTGGCTGAATTTCCCACGCAGGCCGGGTGAGCGCAAGCGCGAGGGCGTGGCGCTGCGGATTCCGCGCAAGGATCTGGTGAATTTTCCGCGCGGTTTCCTGCGCGACCTGCAGGGCCGGCACGTGGTGGCGCGCGGCTGGCTGTTTCGCCACAACAGGCAGCTGGTGATGGTGATTCGCCATCCGGCGTCACTGGAGGTACGGCCCGCCGGCCTGCACACCGCGGCGCTGGCTGGCGCCGACCACGAATAACCCAACCGCAATCAGAGAGAGTCATGAGCAAGAATTTCAAGCAGCAGGCCCTGGACTATCACGCCGGCGATCGCCCCGGCAAGATCGCCATCGAGATCACCAAGCCCTGCGCCACTCAGCAGGATCTGTCGCTGGCCTACACGCCGGGGGTGGCCGAGCCGGTGCGCGCCATCGCCGACAACGCCGACCTGGCCTATCGCTACACCAGCAAGGGCAACCTGGTGGCGGTGGTCACCGACGGCACGGCGGTACTGGGTCTGGGCGATACCGGCCCGCTGGCGGCCAAGCCGGTGATGGAGGGCAAGGGGGTGCTGTTCAAGAAGTTCGCCGACATCGACGTGTTCGACATCGAGGTGGATGCCCACTCCACGGCCGATTTCATCAACACGGTGGCGAACATCGCACCCACCTTCGGCGGCATCAACCTGGAAGACATCGGCGCGCCGCGCTGCTTCGAGATCGAACAGACCCTCATCGACCAGCTGGATATTCCGGTGTTTCACGACGACCAGCACGGCACCGCCATCATCGTCGCCGCCGGGCTGCTCAATGCGCTGGAGATCCAGGGCAAGCGGCTGGAGGAGGCCAGAATCGTCTGCCTTGGCGCGGGCGCGGCCGGCATTGCCTCCATGCGTCTGCTGGTGTCGCTGGGCGCCCACCGCGACAACATCCTGATGCTGGATCGCAAGGGCGTGATCCACACCGACCGCAAGGGCCTGAACCCCTACAAGTGGGCCTTCGCCAGCGAGGACACCAGCCGCAACACACTGCAGGAGGCCCTGGCCGGAGCGGATGTGTTCATCGGCGTCTCCGGCGCCAACCTGCTCGGCGAGGACGCCCTGGCGGGGATGGCGCCGCGGCCGGTGGTGTTCGCCCTCTCCAATCCCGACCCGGAGATCAGCCCCGCGCTGGCCCGCCAGGTGCGTGACGACCTGGTCATGGCCACCGGGCGCAGTGACTACCCCAACCAGGTCAACAATGTCCTGGGTTTTCCCTTCATCTTCCGTGGCGCCCTGGACGTGCGCGCGCGCCGCATCAACGAGGACATGATGATCGCCGCCGTGCACGCCCTGAGCCGCCTGGCGCGCGAGCCGGTGCCGGCCGAGGTGTGCGCGGCCTATGGCGTCGACAGCCTGGCCTTCGGCCCCGAATACATCATCCCCACCCCCTTCGATCCTCGCCTGTCGGACTTCGTGCCGCCAGCGGTGGCACGCGCGGCGGTGGACAGCGGCGTGGCGCGCCTGCCCTATCCGGTGGACTATCCCAAGGCGCCCTGAAAATGCCCACGCATGTTGTTTTCAGCCAACCCGTATTTAGCGACCGTTGAGGTGATATGTGACGCGTAGTATCCACCGCCTCGTTTTGCAGCGCCTGGTCGTGGTCTGGCTGTTGCTATCCCTGGTCTTCGGCGGGGCGGTGTATGGGCTGGGCGTGCGCCACATCGACGACAAGGTGGTGGATCTCATCCTGCGTGAATCACGCATCTTTACGCCAGAGGACTTGCAGTATCTGCTGGACCCGGGACCAGGGATCAATGAGGCACTGATGCGCAAGGCGGAGCTGCTGGTGGACCGGCACTTCTCGCTGATCGAGATCTATGACCCCCAGGAAAATCACGTTGCCACCGCCCACCGCCCGGGCAGTGTGCGCCTGGAACAGGAGCTTGAGCGCCGTCATCACAGCTTCCCCCTCGATGCCGCGCTGCATTACGAGCGCTTCGTCATCGATGGCGAGAACTACCTGCAGATTCTGCTGCCCCTGCGCACCGAGACGGGCGAGCTGGCCGGCTACCTGGAAGGGGTCTATCACATCGACGCGCAGACCCTGAGTGATATCCGTGATCAGGTCTACCGCACCCTGATGCTGGTGATGCTGGTGATCCTGGCAACCTCCATCGTGCTCTATCCCGTGATCCTGCTGCTCAACCGCAAGCTGCTGCGCTTCTCCCGCGAAACCCTGCGCGACAACGTCAAGCTGATGGAGGTGCTGGGCAGCGCGGTGGCGGTGCGCGACAGCGACACCCATGCCCACAACTACCGCGTCACCCTGTACGCCATCCACCTCGCCGAAGCCCGCAAGCTGCCGGCGGAGGTGATCCGCAATCTCATCGCCGGCGCCTTTCTCCACGATGTCGGCAAGATCGGCATCAGTGACGCCATCCTGCGCAAGTCCAACGGCCTGACGCCCGAGGAATTCACCGTCATGCGCGGCCATGTCCGTCTGGGGCTGGATATCGTCAGCAAGGCACACTGGCTGAAAGGCGCCCTGGACGTGATCGAGTTCCACCATGAGAAATACGATGGCACGGGCTATCTACGCGGCCTCAAGGCGATGGAGATCCCGCTCAATGCGCGCATCTTCGCCATCGTCGATGTCTTCGATGCCCTCACCTCGAAGCGCCCCTACAAGGAGCCCTTTTCCCTTGAGCGCTCTCTGGCCATGCTACGTGAACGCAAGGGCAAGGACTTCGACCCGGTGCTGCTCGAAGCCTTCGAAGAGCTGGCGCCCAGGCTCTATGAGAAGTTTGCCCATGCCGACGAGGCACATCTGGAGTCGGTGCTGATGAAGAGGGTGGAGCGTTATTTCATCGAGGCGCGGCTGGGCAGGCTGTAGAGTCAGTTGGCTTGGCCAGTGATCTGAACGCAGGCGTGGGCCGAATTCCTGGAAACACCAAAAGGGGCGTCATGTGCTGACACGACGCCCCTTTTCATTGCCGACGATGAGCGCCTACCGGTGGTAGGGCGCGCTCAACGCGTGCACGGCCTCGATGAAGGCGCCGACGTTGTCCGGATCGATGTTGGGGTGGATGCCGTGCCCGAGGTTGAACACGTGGCCTTCGCCCTTGCCATAGCTGGCCAGCACGCTGGCCACTTCTTCGCGGATACGCTCCGGGTTTGAATACAGGATGCAGGGGTCCATGTTGCCCTGCAGGGCGATGGCGTTGCCGGCCAGCTGGCGGGCGTCGCTGAGATCGATGGTCCAGTCCACACCGAGGCAGTCGGCGCCGCTGGCGGCCATCTTGTCCAGCCACTGTCCGCCGCCCTTGGTGAACAGGATCACCGGCACCGTGCGACCGTCGGCTTCGCGGGTCAGGCCGTCGACGATCTGCTGCATGTAGCGCAGGGAGAATTCCTGGTAGTCGCGCGGGGTCAGCACGCCGCCCCAGGTGTCGAAGATCTGCACCGCCTGCGCGCCGGCGGCGATCTGTGCGTTGAGATAACTGGTCACCGACTGCGCCAGCTTGTCGAGCAGCCGATGCATCAACTCGGGCTGATCGAACATCATGCCCTTGACCTTGCCGAACTCCTTGGTGGAGCCGCCTTCAACCATGTAGGTGGCCAGGGTCCAGGGGCTGCCGGAGAAACCGATCAGCGGTACCCGGCCATCGAGCTCCCTGCGGATGGTGCGCACCGCGTCCATGACATATTTCAGCTCGCCCTCGGGATCGGGAATCGGCAGGTTGTCCACGTCGGCGGCGCTGCGCACGGGCTTGTCGAACTGCGGGCCGTGACCGGTGTTGAAGGTCAGGCCCAGGCCCATGGCGTCGGGAATGGTGAGGATGTCGGAAAACAGGATCGCGGCGTCCAGCGGAAAGCGTTCCAGCGGCTGGATGGTGACCTCGCAGGCCAGATCCGGGTTGCGGCACAGGTCCATGAAGCTGCCGGCCTTCGCGCGGGTGGCGCGGTATTCGGGCAGGTAGCGGCCCGCCTGGCGCATCATCCACACCGGGGTGACATCAACGGGCTGGCGCAGCAGGGCACGCAGGAAACGGTCGTTTTTCAGTTCGCTCATAGTTTGTTTTTCAACGCAAAGGCGCAAAGACGCAAAGGGCGCAAAGTTTTTTTATGAAAATGGTTTCTTTGCGTTCTTTACGTCTTTGCATCTTTGCGCCAGATCCTTTTTTGGTTAGACGTTGAGATAATCCAAAATGCCTTCGGCGGCCTGGCGGCCTTCATAGATGGCCGTGACGACGAGATCGGAACCGCGCACCATGTCGCCGCCGGCGAATACCTTGGGGTTGCTGGTCTGATGCTTGCAGTCCTGTTCGGGCGGCGCCACGACGCGGCCACGTTCGTCGATATCGATACCGAAGTCGGCGAACCAGGGTTGCGGGCTGGGGCGGAAGCCGAAGGCCACCACGATGCGGTCGGCGGGCACGACCTCCTCCGAGCCCTCGACGATCTCCGGCCGGCGGCGGCCGCGTTCGTCGGGCTCGCCCAGCCGGGTGGTGACCAGCTTGATGCCTTCCACCTTGCCCTCGCCGACGATTTCCACCGGCTGGCGGTTCCACAGGAACTGCACGCCTTCCTCCCTGGCATTGAGCACCTCGCGCTTGGAGCCGGGCATGTTGGCCTCGTCGCGGCGATAGGCGCAGTGGACACTCTTCGCGCCCTGGCGGATGGCGGTGCGGTTGCAGTCCATGGCGGTGTCGCCGCCGCCCAGCACCACCACGCGCTGGCCGGCCATGTCGATGAAATCCTCGGCGGACTTTTCGAAGCCGTGGCGGTGATTGATGTTGGCGATCAGATAGTCCAACGCGGAATAGACGCCAGGCAGGTCTTCGCCGGGGATGCCCGCCTGCATGTAGGTGTAGGTGCCCATGCCGAGGAAGACGGCGTCGTACTCGTCGAGCAGCTGCTGCATGGGCAGGTCCTTGCCCACCTCGATGCCGAGGCGGAATTCCACGCCCATCTCTTCGAGGATCTCGCGGCGGCGGGTGACGACGCGCTTTTCCAGCTTGAATTCGGGGATGCCGAAGGTCAGCAGGCCGCCGATCTCCGGGTGGCGGTCGAACACCACCGGGGCGACGCCGTTGCGCACCAGGATGTCGGCGCAGCCGAGGCCGGCGGGGCCGGCGCCGATCACCGCGACGCGCTTGCCGGTGGCCTCGACGGCGCTCATGTCCGGGCGCCAGCCCTGGTCGAAGGCCGTGTCGGCGATGTAGCGCTCGATGGCGCCGATGGTCACCGCGCCGAAGCCGTCGTTGAGGGTGCAGGCGCCCTCGCAGAGGCGGTCCTGCGGACAGACGCGGCCGCAGACCTCGGGCAGGGTGTTGGTGCGGTGCAGCATCTCCGCCGCCTCGATGAGGTTGCCCTCGTGCACCAGCTTGAGCCAGTTGGGAATGTAGTTGTGCACCGGGCAGCGCCATTCGCAGTAGGGGTTGCCGCAGGCCAGGCAGCGGTCGGCCTGCTCGGCGGCGGAGGCGGCGTCGAATTGGCCATAGATCTCGCAGAATGCCTGGCGGCGTTCGTCGGCGGCCTTCTTTTCCGGGTCGCGGCGGGGGATGTCAATGAACTGAAAGTCGTTTGCCATGTTTTTTATGCAGCTAACTGGAAGTCGTTGGAAGAATGTGCGTCCGCAGCCATCCCGCTTCAGGCGGCGGCGAGGCGCAGCTCGTCCATCAGGGTTTCGAGGCTGGCGGCCTTGGGTTTGACCAGCCAGAACTTGCCGATCATGTCGGCGTAATTGTCGAGTATGTGCTGTCCCCAGCTGCTGCCGGTCTCGTCGACGAACTCCTGGATGGTGTCGCGCAGATGATTGGCGTAGGCCTCCATGTTCTCCGTGCTGACGCGATGGATGTCGATCAACTCGTGGTTATGCCGATCGACGAAGCTGTTGTCCTCGTCCAGCACGTAGGCGAAGCCGCCGGTCATGCCGGCGCCGAAGTTGACCCCGGTGGCGCCGAGCACGGTGATCGAGCCGCCGGTCATGTATTCGCAGCCATGGTCGCCCACGCCCTCGACCACCGCATGGGCGCCGGAGTTGCGCACGCCGAAGCGCTCGCCGGCCAGGCCGGCGGCGAACAGCTTGCCGCCGGTGGCGCCGTACAGGCAGGTGTTGCCGATGATGGTGGTCTGGTTGGACTTGAAGTCGGAGCCCTGGGGTGGACGGATCACCAGCTTGCCGCCGGCCATGCCCTTGCCCACGTAGTCGTTGGCGTCGCCTTCCAGGTACAGGTGCAGGCCGCCGGCGTTCCACACGCCGAAGCTCTGCCCGGCGGTGCCGGTGAGTTCGATGCGCAGCGGCGCGTCTTCCATGCCCAGATCGCCGTGGCGCACGGCGATCTCGCCGGACAGGCGCGCGCCGATGGAGCGGTCGGTGTTGCGCACCGGATAACGGAACCTGCCGCCGGCCTTGTTTTCGATCGCCTCCAGGGCGTCGGCCACCATGCGCTCGGCCAGCTCGCCCTTGTCGAAGGGCTGGTTGCGTGGCTCGATACAGTGCTGTGGCTTGTCCGCCGCCACGCCGCCGTCGCTGAGGATGGGGCCGAGGTCGAGGCGCTGCTGGCGCGGGGTGTTGCCGGGCAGGATTTCCAGCAGATCGGTGCGGCCGATCAGCTCGGGCAGGCTGCGCACGCCGACGCTGGCCATCAGCTCGCGCACTTCCTCGCAGATGAAGCGGAAGTAGTTGGTCACCATTTCCACGTCGCCGATGTAGTGCTTCAGGCGCAGCACGTTGTTCTGCGTGGCGACGCCGGTGGCGCAGTTGTTGAGGTGGCAGATGCGCAAGAACTTGCAGCCCATGGCGATCATCGGCCCGGTGCCGAAGCCGAAGCTCTCGGCGCCGAGGATGGCGGCCTTGACCACGTCGAGGCCGGTCTTCAGGCCGCCGTCGGTCTGCAGGCGGATCTTGCCGCGCAGGTCGTTGGCGCGCAGGATCTGGTGGGTCTCGGTGAGGCCCAACTCCCAGGGGCTGCCGGCGTATTTCACCGAGGTCAGCGGGCTGGCAGCGGTGCCGCCGTCATAACCGGAAATGGTGATCAGGTCGGCATAGGCCTTGGCGACGCCGGCGGCGATGGTGCCGACCCCGGCCTCGGCTACCAGCTTTACCGACACCAGGCCGTCCGGGTTGACCTGCTTGAGGTCGTAGATCAGCTGCGCCAGGTCCTCGATAGAATAGATGTCGTGGTGCGGCGGCGGCGAGATCAGCGACACGCCGGGCTTGCAGTAGCGCAGCTCGGCGATCAGTGCGTTGACCTTCTGGCCGGGCAGCTGGCCGCCCTCGCCGGGCTTGGCGCCTTGGGCGATCTTGATCTGCATCACCTCGGCGGAGCGCAGGTAGGCGGGGGTGACGCCGAAGCGGCCGGAGGCCACCTGCTTGATCTTGGAGCGCTTGACGGTGCCGTAGCGCTTCGGGTCTTCGCCGCCCTCACCGGAATTGGAGCGCCCGCCGAGACGGTTCATGGCCTCGGCCAGGGTCTCGTGGGCCTCGGGCGACAGGGCGCCGAGGGACATGGCGGCGGAGTCGAAGCGCGGGATGATGGATTCCAGGGGCTCGACTTCGTCCAGCGGGACGGGCTCGATGTCGTCGCGCAGCCTGAGCAGGTCGCGCAGGGCCAGGGTGGGGCGCTCGTTGACCAGGCGCGCGTATTCTTTATAGACGGCGTAGTCGCCGGTTTGCACCGCATCCTGCAGGGTGCGCACCACGTCCGGGTTGTAGGCGTGGTCCTCGCCACCGTGGATGTACTTGAGCAGGCCGCCCTGCTGGATGGCCTTGCGCGGATTCCAGGCCTCGCGGGCGAGGGCGCGCTGGTCGGCCTCGAGATCCTCGAAGTGGGTGCCCTCGATGCGGTTGGTGGTGCCGCGGAAGCACAGCCCGACCACCGCGCTGCTCAGGCCCACGGCCTCGAACAGCTGCGCGCCGCGGTAGCTGGCGATGGTGGAGATGCCCATCTTCGAGGTGACCTTGAACAGGCCCTTGTTGATGCCCTTGCGATAGTTCTGCATCAGCTGGGTGCATTCGCCCTCGCCGATCTCGCCGTGGCGCTGCATGTCGAGGATGCAGGCGTAGGCCAGGTAGGGATAGATGGCGGTGGCGCCGTAGCCGAGCAGCACCGCGAAGTGATGCGGATCGCGCGCGGTGCCGGTCTCCACCACGATGTTGGTGTCGCAGCGCAGGCCTTCCCGGATCAGGCGGTGGTGCACCGCGCCGGTGGCCAGCAGGGCGTGCACCGGCAGGCGGTCGGCGGCGATGTCTCGGTCGGACAGCACCAGCACCACCTTGCCGTCGCGCGCGGCGGCGGCGGCCTGATCGCAGATGGCGACGATGGCCTGCTCCAGGCTCACGGAGCCGTCGGCGGGATAGTGCAGGTCGATGCGCTGGTGGGCGTAGTTCGGGTCGTCCATGGCCAGCAGCTGCTGGAACTTGGAGATGGACAGCACCGGCGAGTCCACCCGCAGGCGATTGGCGTGCTCGGCGGTCTCTTCGAACATGTTGTGCTCGCGGCCCAGACAGGTCTCCAGCGACATCACGATGTTCTCGCGGATCGGGTCTATGGGCGGGTTGGTGACCTGCGCGAACTGCTGGCGGAAGTAGTCGTACAGCGAACGCACCCGACGCGACAGCACCGGCATGGGGGTGTCGTCGCCCATGGAGCCGATGGCCTCCTGACCGCCCTCGGCGAGCACCCGCAGCACCTGGTCGCGTTCCTCGAAGGTGACCTGGAACTGCTTCTGATAGATGTCGATGGTCTGTTCGTCGATGCCCACGCCACAGGCCTCGCCGTCGAGGGTCGACTTGAGGCGGCGGGCGTTTTCCGCCAGCCACTTTTTATAGGGGTGGGCGGACTTGAGGTGCCTGTCGATGTCCTCCGGCAGCAGCAGGGCGCCGGTCTGGGTATCGGCGGCGATCATCTCGCCGGGCTTGAGGCGGCCCTTGGCCAGCACGTCCTCGGGGGCGTAGTCGTAGACGCCGATCTCCGAGGCCAGGGTGATGTGGCGGTCCTTGGTGATCACCCAGCGGGCCGGGCGCAGGCCGTTGCGGTCCATGGCGCAGGCGGCATAGCGGCCATTGGTGAGGACGATGCCGGCGGGGCCGTCCCAGGGCTCCATGTGCATGGAGTTGTATTCGTAGAAGGCGCGCAGGTCCGGGTCCATGTTGGCGACGTTCTGCCATGACGGCGGCACCAGCAGGCGCATGGCACGGAACATGTCCATGCCGCCGGCCAGCAGCGCCTCCAGCATGTTGTCCAGGCTGCTGGAGTCGGAGCCGCTCATGGACACCAGCGGGCGCACGTCGTCCATGGGGATGCTCGGCGTCTCGAACTTGTGACTGCGCGCCACCGACCAGTTGCGGTTGCCCTGGATGGTGTTGATTTCGCCATTGTGGGCCAGGTAACGGAACGGTTGGGCCAGGCGCCACTGCGGCCAGGTGTTGGTGGAGAAGCGCTGGTGGAACACGGCCAGGGCCGATGCCAGGCGCTTGTCGCCGAGATCCTTGTAGAACACCGGCAGGTATTCGGGCATCACCAGGCCCTTGTAGGAGATGACCTGGGAGGACAGGCTGGGTACGTAGAAGGCCTCGTCGTTGGGCTCGATGGCCTTTTCCGTGCGCCGGCGGGCGATGTAGAGATGGCGCTCGAAGTCTTCGTCGCTCATGCCCTCGGCGGCGTTGACGAAGACCTGCTCGATCTGCGGCAGGCTTTTCAGGGCCTCGTCGCCGCAGGCGCTGTCGTCGGTGGGCACCACGCGCCAGCCGGCCACGCCCAGGCCTTCGGCGGCCAGTTCGTGTTCCAGGGTGTTGCGGGCGCTGGCGGCGAGGTCCTCGTCGCGGTTGAGGAACACCATGCCGACGGCGTACTGGGCGCCCAGGGTAATGCCCTGTTCATCGGCGCACAGGCGCAGAAAGGCGTCGGGCTTCTTCAGCAGCAGGCCGCAGCCGTCGCCGGTCTTGCCGTCGGCGGCGACGGCGCCACGGTGGGTGAGGCGGGCCAGGGCGGCGATGGCGGTGTCCACCAGCCAGTGGCTGGGTTGGTTGTCCATCTGGGCGATGAGGCCAAAGCCGCAATTGTCTTTTTCGAACTCGGGGCGGTAGAGGCCGTGGCTGTTGTTCATGTTTTTTACAGATTCTGATTGCATGACGGTTCGCTTTGCCGTGGCCCCTGCGAATTTCGGGGGCGACATTTGTTCTTTAAAATCAATGAGTCGGCGGGAGTATCTGACCCGGTAGCGCGGGCTTCCCGCGGGCAAAATGGTCACGCATTATACTGGCGCGGCGGTTTTGGTTCAATCGGACGCCGCGGGCGGGAGGCGTGGTTCATTGAGACCTGAATCCGTAGGTTCATGACGGCGAATCGCACAACGGCTTGACACGTCTCGCACTATGAAAAATCTCGGTAATAATCCCCGCTATTCCCTCGATTTTTCATAGTGCGATACGCATCAAGCAGTTGCACCCTTCATCCACCATGAACCTACGGATTCAGGTGAGAACCTACGGCGTCGGATTCAGGGTCTGCTGGATGTCGCCGAAGCGGCGAATCCAGGGTTTCTGTGTGCGCAGGGCGCGCGGCAGCTGGCTGCGGGCATCGATGGCCTGCTGTTTGCTGGCGTATTCGCCGTACACCAGGGCGTACCAGGGCTTGCCCTTGCGCTGGGCCTGGTAGAAGGCGAGGCGCTGTTTGAGCTGGTGGCGCTGGATGAATTTGCGCAGGGTGTCGAGACGCTCGCCGGCGATCAGTTGCAGGGTGAAGTGCTGCGGGTCGCGTGACAGCAGCCAGTCGTTGCGGTGCGCCGGCACCCACTCGGGGAGGGGCTGCCAGCGTTTGGCGCGCGGCGCGTCACCGGCGGGCTTGGCCGCTGCGCTGGCGGCCTGGGCGGTGGCTTGGGTGTCGGTCTGGCTGGCGGTTTCGGCCCTGGGCGGGGGGCTGGCCTCGGGGGCGGGCGTGGCGTCTTCGCGGCTGGCGGGCCTTTCCACTGCAGCGGTCTCCCTCGGCTGGGGTGTGCCGCCGATGGGGTGGGGGCGGTGCGGGTGCGGTGCCGGGGACTCCTTGCGCGCGGTGTTTTCGGTGATGCTGGCGATGGCCTCGTCCATGCTGGCGGAGGGCGGCGGTGGCGGGTCGTCTTTCCGTGCCGGAATGGCCAGCGCCCGCTGGGTGCGCTCGTTGCTTGCGGGCGGGCTTGCCGGGGCGGCGGGCGCATTGTCCGCCGGCCTCTCTGCGGTCGCCGTGTCCGTGCCGGGCGGGCTGTCGAACAGGTCGCCGATGACGTCCCAGACGATGAAGGTCAGCAGGATGAGAATGACCAGGCTGGCGCCGACCAGCCGCTTGGGTTTGTAGAGATCGCGGTCGGAGATGCCGGGCAGCTCGGCGGGCCGTTCGCTGCTCGGCAGCGATTCCAGCAGCAGCTGGTGGGCGAGGCTGTTGAGACGCCCGGGCCAGCCGCCGGACTGCTTGTGCAGCTTGTGCAGGGCGGCCTCGGTGAAGGGTTCACCGGCGATGAAGCGGGCCGCGGAGAGGCGATGCAGCAGATAGTGGGTGCTGTGCTCTTCGTCGAAGGGCGGCAGGTCGATGATGCGGCGCGGCATGCCGGCAAATTGCGCCAGCAGGGGGTCGTCCAGCTTTTTCGCCAGCCCGGGCTCGCCGAACAGGATTACCCGTAGCAGCGGCTTGTCGGTAAAGCTGCGCAGTGTGGCGAGCTGCAGGATCCGTTGCAGGGCGGTGATGGTGAGGTGGTGGGCGTCGTCCACCAGCAGCACGCCCTGGCGGGCGTTGTGCAGCAGGCCATCGAGGTGGTGTTCCAGCTGTTCCAGCAGCTCGGGGTGGGTGGCGCCGCGGAAATTCAGCTCCAACTGGTGGTAGATCTGCTGGATCAGGTTGCGTTCGTCGATGCCGCCATTGGCCTCCACGCGCACCACCTGCCAGGTCTCCGAGGCGGCGGCGATGTATTGTTGCAGCAGGGTGCTCTTGCCGCTGCCTTCGGGGCCGGTGACCAGCAGCAGTTCGTCGCTGTAGCCGGTGAGGTGGTGGAGGATGTCGAGGCGCTGGGCGCGGACGGGCTCGGCGTAGAACAGGTCGAACTCGATCTCGGCGGCAAAGGGTTCGCGCGCCAGGCCATAGAAGGCCAGGTAGGGGGAGTCGCGGGATTCTTGTCGTGGTGTGTCGCTCACGTCAATCACCCTTGACGAAGACGACGCGGAAGCCGCGCTTGAGCTGGGCGTCGCGCGCATTGATGAGGGCGGCGACGGCGGCTTCGCGTTCGTCGAAGTGGGTTTTCGTCACCCGCCCGGAGGCCCCCTGGCGGCCGGATTCGCGCACCAGGCTCCAGCCGCTGAGCAGATCCTTTTGCAGCAGCAGGTGGTAGTAGCGGGGCGCTTCTCCACTGTCGGGCGGTGTCTGCAGGTAGATTTGCATAGCGGAGAGGGTACTGGATGCGCGCGCCCCTGTCAGGTCAGTGTGGCGGGGCTGAAGATGCGTTCGTATTCCTGGATGGCGTAGCGGTCGGTCATGCCGGCGATGTAGTCGGCGACGGCGCGCGCGCGGCCGCCGATGCCCTGCTCCGCCTCCAGCTCGGCGGCCTTGCGCTGGGCCTCCGGCGGCAGCAGCCGGGCGTCGTCGAGGAAGCTGTCGAACAGGGCGCGGATGATGCGGCGCGCCTTGGAGGTCATGCGGTGCACGCGGTAGTGGCGGTACAGGTGCTCGCGCAGGAAGCGCTTGAGCTCGCGGTTCATGGCCTGCATGGGCTCGCTGAAGCCGGCCAGCGGCGCGGGCTGTTGCAGGATGTCGTCGCGCGTTTGCGGCCGTGCGGCGGCGATGCGCGCGCGGGTGGTCTCCATCAGGTCGGAAACCTGGCGGTTGATCATGCGGCGGATGATCTCGTGAATGGCGCGGCGGCGTTGCAGGCCGGGGTAGCGGGCCATCACCGCCTGGTGCTGTTCGCGGAACAGCTGGACATCGCACAGCTGTTCGATGTCCAGCAGGCCGGCGCGCAGGCCGTCGTCGATGTCGTGGTTGTTGTAGGCGATCTCGTCGGCGACGTTGGTGATCTGCGCCTCCAGGCCCGGTGGCTGCCGGTTGAGGAAGCGCTGACCCAGTTCGCCGAGCTGGCGGGCGTTGTCCGCCGAGCAGTGCTTGAGGATGCCCTCGCGGCTCTCGTAGGTGAGGTTGAGGCCGTCGAATTCGGCGTACTTTTCCTCCAGCTGATCGACGATGCGCAACGATTGCAGGTTGTGCTCGAAGCCGCCGTAGTCGCGCATGCACTGGTTGAGGGCGTCCTGTCCGGCGTGGCCGAAGGGGGTGTGGCCGAGGTCGTGGGCCAGGGCGATGGTCTCCGCCAGCACCTCGTTGGCGCCCAGCACGCGGGCCACCGAGCGGGCGATCTGCGCCACCTCGATGGAGTGGGTAAGGCGGGTGCGGAACATGTCGCCTTCGTGATTGACGAATACCTGGGTCTTGTACTCCAGGCGGCGGAAGGCGGCGGAGTGGACGATGCGGTCGCGGTCACGCTGGAATTCGCTGCGGTGTTCGGGCGGTGGCTCATTGAAGCGCCGGCCGCGGGAGTTGGCGGCACTGCTGGCCCAGGGGGCGAGCGGGGCGCGCTCGTTCATTGCCCGCGCGCCTCGGCGTGGAAGGCGTCGAGGGTGGCGCGCAGGGCGCCGGGGTCGTAGTCATCGGTGATCACGCTGTCGCCGATGGCCTTGAGCAGTACCAGGCGCAGGCGGCCATCCTGCACCTTCTTGTCCACCGCCATCCACTGGAGGAACCCGTCGGCATCCAGCGCCGGCGGGGTGCGCAGGGGCAGGCGGGCCTGCGCGGTGATGGCGCGCACCCGCGCCAGTTCGTCGGCGCCCAGCCAGCCGAGACGGTGTGACAGGTCGGCGGCCATCAGCATGCCGGTGCCCACCGCCTCGCCGTGCAGCCAGGCGCCGTAGCCCATGGCAGCCTCGATGGCGTGGCCGAAGGTGTGGCCGAGGTTGAGCAGGGCGCGCTGGCCGGACTCGCGTTCGTCGGCGGCCACCACCTCGGCCTTGTTGCGGCAGGAACGCTCGATGGCCTCGGCCAGGGTCTGCGGGTCGCGCCCCAGCAGCTCGGGCATGCGTTGTTCCAGCCAGGCGAAGAAGCCGGCGTCGCGGATCAGGCCATACTTGATCACCTCGGCGACGCCGGCGGAGAGCTGGCGGTCGTCGAGGGTGTTGAGGGTCTCGGTGTCGGCGAGCACGCAGCGCGGTTGGTGGAAGGCGCCGATCATGTTCTTGCCCAGGGGGTGGTTGACGCCGGTCTTGCCGCCCACCGAGGAGTCCACCTGGGCCAGCAGGGTGGTGGGCACCTGGATGAAGTGCACGCCGCGCTGGTAGGTGGCGGCGGCGAAGCCGGTGATGTCGCCCACCACGCCGCCGCCCAGGGCGATCAGGGTGCAGCGGCGGTCGAAGCGGTGTTGCAGCAGGGCGGTATAGAGGGTGTTGGCGGTGTCCAGGGTCTTGTACTGTTCGCCGTCGGGCAGGATCACCGTCTCCACCCGGAAGCCGTCCAGGGCGGCCAGCTGGCGTTCCAGGTACAGCGGGGCCACGGTCTCGTTGCTCACCACCAGCACCTGGCGGCCGGGGATGTGCGGGGTCAGCAGCTCGGCGCGGTCGAGCAGGCCGGCGCCGATGTGGATGGGGTAGCTGCGATCGCCGAGGTCTACGGTGAGTGTCTGCATGGTGTCGCCTGGGATGCTCAAAGTTCGAGTTCGCGGATTTTCTTCAACAGCTGGTTGGTGACGTTGCGCACCGGCTTGTTGTCGGTGACCAGCACCAGGTCGGCGACTTCACGATAGAGGGGATCGCGGACGGCGAGGATTTCCCTCAGCTTCTGGCGGGGGTTGTCCGTCTGCAGCAGGGGCCGGCGGCTGTCGCGCGCGGTGCGCTGGAACAGTTGCTCGAGGGGGGCGCTGAGATAGATGACGAAGCCGCGCCCGGCGAGGTGCCTGCGGTTGTCCGGATCCAGCACCGCGCCGCCGCCAGTGGCGAGGACGACGCCTGGCCGCCGGGTCAGTTCGTCGATCATGGCCTTTTCACGGCTGCGGAAACCGGCCTCCCCCTCCAGTTCGAAGATCAGCGGGATGTCGGCGCCGGTGCGGGCCTCGATTTCCTTGTCACTGTCATAGAACGGCCGCCCGAGACTGCGCGCCAGCTGTCTGCCGATGGTGGTCTTGCCGGCCCCCATGGGACCGACGAAAAAGATGTTTCCGGGCATGTCGTGTTCGATGCATTGATTAGCAGGTGATTATATAGGGATTGGGGGGGTGGCGCACGGCCCGCTGCCTGCTGGCGGGATTCACTGCGGCGGGCCAAACAAAAAAGGCGGCACAGTGACTGTACCGCCTTGCTTGCTGTCACCCGGCTGCACCTATTCGGTGGTGAATTCCTCCTTGACGATCTTGGGTGTAACGAAGATCAGCAGCTCCTTCTTGGTGTTCTGTTCCAGTGTGGTGCGGAACAGGACGCCGATGAAGGGCAGGTCGGCCAGCAGGGGCACGCCGTCGCGCTGTTCCTTGTTGGTGGTCTCGTAGACGCCACCCAGCACCACGGTTTCGCCGTTGTTCATCAACACCTGGGTTTCCACCTGCTTGGTGTCGATGCTGGGCACACCGGCAAAGATCTGGCCGACGCTGTCCTTGGTGACCTTGAGGTCGAGGATGATGCGGTCGTCCGGGGTGATCTGCGGCGTGGCGCGCAGGCTCAGCACGGCCTTCTTGAAGGATACCGCGGTGGCGCCGCTGGAGGCGGCCCGCTGGTAGGGGATCTCCGTGCCCTGTTCGATCACCGCTTCCTGGCGATTGGCGGTGATGACGCGGGGGTTGGAGATCACTTCACCGCGGCCTTCCTGCTGCAAGGCCGACAGCTCCAGATCCAGCAGGGTATTGGAGCCGAGCAGGGAGAAGGCGATGCGCCCGGCATTGCCCGCCGTGATGGGGAAGTTGACGTTCATGCGCTGATCGATGCCTGCCGCGCCGGTCGGGATCTCGATGGGATAGGGGTTGTTGGGGGTGTTCGCCAGGTTCGTCATCGCCGAGGCGGCCATCACGTCGGTGGCGTTTGCCGAACCGGAGGTGAACAGCAGGTTGTCGCCCTGCTCGCTGACATCGCTGACGCCGAAGCGCACGCCGAGGTTCTTGGCGAAATCGTCGGAGGCAATGACGATGCGGGACTCGATCAGCACCTGGCGCACCGGAATGTCGAGGGTGGTGATCAGGCTCTGGATCTCCTCCAGCCGGTCGACGGTATCGGAGACCAGCAGCGTATTGGTGCGCTTGTCGATGGACACCTCACCGCGCTCGGAGAGCATCCCGCCCTTGGTCTTCAGCAGCTCGGCGATATCCGCCGCCTTGGCGTAATTGATCTGGATGATGTTGGTCTTCAGCGGCGCCAGTTCCTCCACCTGCTTCTGCGCCTCCAGTTCGAGACGCTCCTGGGCGGTGATCTCCTGATTGGGGGCGACGAGGATCACGTTGCCGGTCTTGCGCATGGCCAGGCCCTTGGTCTTGAGGATGATATCCAGCGCCTGATCCCAGGGGACGTTCTTCAGGCGCAGGGTCAGGCTGCCCTGTACGGAGTCGCTGGTGACCATGTTCAGGCCGGTGAAGTCGGCGATGAGCTGCAGCACGGCGCGGACCTCGATGTCCTGGAAGTTGAGCGACAGTTTTTCACCGGTGTAGCCGAATTCATCCTTCTTCTTGGCGGCGGCCTTTTCCTTGGGGATCTCCTTGACTTCGATGGTATAGGTATCGCCGGCGTGGTAGGCCAGGTATTCGTAATCGCCGGAGGCGGTGATGGAGAGGCGCACACGGCCATCGGTCTGGCTGGCGTCGATGTACTGCACCGGGGTGGCGAAGTCGATGACGTCGAGGCGTTGTTGCAGGTTCTTGGGCAGACTGCTGTCGGCGAACTCGACGAAGACCTGGCGCCCGCTCTCGCCGGTGCTGACCGGAATATTGGCATCGGAAAGACTGACGATGATGCGCCCCTCACCCTTGGGGCCGCGACGGAAGTCGATGTTCTTGATGTAATGCAGACTGGCGGCGTTGCCGGCCTGTGCCACGGGCTCTTTCGCCGCGGTGGTGCTTGCGGCGGTGCGGCTGCCGGCGATGGTCAGGACGACGTCGTTCCCCGCCACCTCGCTTTCAAAGGGAATGAGCTGTACGAGATTGAGGATGACGCGGGTGCGATTGCCGGCCTCGACGGCGGTGACGCCCTTGACGAAGCCGATGCCCACGTTCTTGTTTTTCCATTTCAGGCCGCTGGTGGTGTGCGGGAAGTCGAGCACCACGCGGGCCGGATGGTCGATGGTGAAACTGCCTGGCTTGACGGCGGGGCCATCGAAAGACAGGCGTACCTGCACGCTGTCGCCGGGCAGGGAGGTGAAGGAGACGTCCTTCAGTCTGGTCAGACGACTGTTTGCCGGCGGCTTGCTCGCCGGTTTCTCAACGGCTGCGGGAGCTGGCTTGGCCACGGGCGCGGCGGCTTGGCTCGAATCGGCGGCCAACGTGATGTAGAGATTCTTGCCATCCCGACGAACGCCATAGTCGACAAGCTTGTCGACGTTGACCGTCACGCGGGTGCGGCCGCTGGCCTGTACGGCCTTGACGTCCTTTGCGGCGCCGACCTCGATGGGCAGCGGCAGGTTCCAGGGCAGGTTATTGCTGACACCGGGCAGATCCAGCGAGATGCGCGCGGGGTTTTCGCTGGTGAAGTCCTTCACCTCCGGTGCCTCAGCGGACAGGGCCAGGCGTATCTCGACGCGGTTGTCGCCGAGCTTCTTGAAATCAATGAAATCCAGGCTGGTTTCGGCAAGCGCTTGCGCCTGGGCAAAAACGGTCAGGCCAGCCAGGGCGATGCCCGTAAGTAGTTTTTTCATCCATTTTTCCCGCGTCTTGTGAGACTTGTCGCTTGTTGTGTCGATGTTTTTCTTGCAGTTGATAATGCCCATCTTCAGTATCCTCGCTGGCATTAGTCGCTGACGGTCAGGGTTGTGCGCCTTTCGATCCAGCCACCGAGTCCGTCCGGCACGATTTCCTTCAGTTCCACCTGGGACTCGGTAATGCGGATGATCTCACCATTGTCCTGGCCCATGTGCTGGCCGGTGGTGGCGCGATGCAGGGTGCCGTCGGGGGCGATGATCAATGCCCAGCGCCGCCCATTCTTCTCGATGGAACCCACCATGCGCAGACTGCCCAGGGAATATTGCTCCAGCGCCTCGCGCTCCCGCTTCAGGTCGGGCTGAAGGCCGTTGTTGGGCCGCCGGGTTTTTTCGTCGGCCTTTTCCGGTGGCTCAAAGGGGTCGCGCAGTGATCTCTCGTCGTAGGTGAACGTTTCATATTCCAGCAGCTCGGGAAGCGGTGGAATGTCACTCTTTTGCCGCTGTTCGACCTGCTGCACATAGGCCTTCAGGTCGTCCGTCCCTTTCTCTCCACAGCCGGCAAGGGCAAGCAGCGAGAGGAGGACGAGTATACACCATCCGCCGGCGGGGGCCGTGCGAGGACTAGCCGGGCGATGGGCGCGAGTTGGGGCGTTGTGGCTCATTTCCTGCCCTTTCTTTTACGGGTATTGCTGGCGGCCTTTTCGTCTTCATCGAGATAACGATAGGTCTTTGCGGTGGCCGACATGACCAGCAGGTCACTCTTGTCATCCGTGCCCTTGGCCTTGCGGGTAATGGTCAGGTCGTGCAGCGTGACAATGCGTGGCAGCGCCGCGATGCCGCTGACGAACTTGCCGAATTCATGGGCGGTGCCGATGACGCGCAGCTCAATGGGAAGCTCGGCATAGAACTCCTTGGGCACTTCGGCGCCGGGCTTGAAGAGTTCGAACTCGAGTCCGGTCTGAATGCCGACATGGGACACATCGACCAGCACCTCGGCCACCTCGGTCTTGCCGGGCAGCTGTTGCAGCAGGGTGCCGAAGGTGTACTCCATCTCCTTCATCTGTTCTTTATAGGCGGCCAGGTTGGCGGCCTTGGCCTGTTTCTTTTCGAACTCGGCCTTGAGGGTCTCTTCCTTGGCCTCGGCCTGCTCCAGGGTCAGCAGCTGGTCGCTGAGGTCCAGGTAATAGCCGAGAAACAGCAGGGTGCCGCAGAGCAGGGCAATGACCACAGCGCGCGCCGCCACCGGCCAGCTGCCGATATTGTTGAAATCGAGATTGTTGAGGTCGAGGTCGAGATTCATTTCTTCTCCTCCTCTTCCACCTTGCCGCCGGTCAGGTTCACGGTGAGCTTGAACCAGCTGTCATCCTCATAGGGCGACTTGCCGGTCTCGATCACGGTCAGCTTGGGATTGCCGAACCAGGGTGAGGCGTTGAGCTTGCGCATGAATTCGGAGATGTCCTCGTTGGAGTCGGCAACGCCTTCGAGATGGACCTCGCGCCCGGTGCGACTCAGCTTGATCAGGTAGACCTGCTCGGGGATGATCCTGGCCATCTCGTCGAACAGATGGACGATTTCCGAGCGGCTGCCCTGCAGCTCCTGGATGATCTTCATGCGCGCCAGCAGGGCCTGCTTTTCCTTCTCCAGGCTTTCGATCTCCTTGATTTCTGCATTGACGCGGGTGATCTGGTCCTGCAGGAAGCTGTTGCGCGCCTGCTGGGCGTTGATCATGCCGTCGATCTGGATGTGGGCGAGGACGATGATGCCGATGGTGACGATGGCGGCGCCGACGGCAACATTGATGAACAGCCGTTGCCGCTCGCGCCGCAGTTCTTCACGCCAGGGGAGCAGGTTAATGTGTGGCATCAGTCGAAGCTCCTCAACGCCAGACCGCAGGTGATCATCAGGGCGGGGGCGTCGTTGCTCAGCGCCTGCGCCTTGATGCGTGAGGCCAGGGCCATGTTGGTGAAGGGATTGGCGATGGAGGTGCTGGTGCCGATGCGTTCCTCGATCAGTTCATCCACGCCGGGGATGGAGGCACTGCCACCGGCCAGCACGATGTGGCTGACGGCGTTGTGATGGCTGGAGGAAAAGAAGAATTGCAGGGAGCGGCTGACCTGCTGCGCCATGGCGTCCTTGAAGGGATCCAGTACCTCCGGCACATAGTTGTCCGGCAGTCCGCCCTGGCGCTTGGCCATGCCGGCCTCCTCGTAGGACAGGCCGTAACGGCGCTGGATCTCTTCGGTGAGCTGCTTGCCGCCGAACACCTGGTCGCGGGTGTAGATGATCTTTTCGTCGTGCAGCACGCTGAGGGTGGTCATGGTGGCGCCGATATCGACGATGGCGATGGTCTTGTCGCTGGTGCCACCCGGGACTTGCGAGGCGATGAGGGGAAAGGCGTTTTCCAGTGTATAGGCCTCGATGTCGACGACCTTGGCGTTCAGCCCACCCAGCTCCACGGCGGCGACGCGGGAATCGACGTTTTCACTGCGTGAGGCAGCCAGCAGGATGTCCAGGGTGTCGGGATTGTCTTCCGAGGGGCCAAGGACCTCGAAGTCCAGATTGACCTCTTCGAGGGAATAGGGGATGTACTGGTCGGCCTCCAGCTCGATCTGGCTTTCGATCTCTTCTTCTGACAAGGTGGCCGGCATGGTGATGATCTTGGTGATCACCGAGGAGCCGGCGACGGCGACCGCCGCGTTCTTGGTGCGACTGCCCGAACGCTTCACCGCGCGGCGAACGGCCTCGCCGACGGCCTCCACGTCGGTGATGTTCTTCTCCACCACGGAATTGGGCGGCAGCGGCTCCGCGGCATAGGCCTCGACGCGATAGCCCTCTCCCTGCCGGCTTAGTTCCAGCAGTTTTACCGAAGTGGAGCTGATGTCCAGGCCGATGAGAGGGGGGGATTTCTTGGCAAACAATGATGCTAACCGCACGCTGTCCTTCCTGTCGTTTCATGCAGGTAAGCAGATTATCGGTAGTTATACGACAAACTTTACGATGAATCAAAACTGCACGGAAAATAGTATTGGGTTGATCTTATTAGAGGTTTTATACTCTGTCGACGATTAACTGCCCGAATCCCATGAACCCCATCACAGAAACCCGCTCCGGAAGGCCTGTAGCCTCTTAATCCATGAAACGCTTTCTTCAGATACTCGTCGGACTGGCTGCCGCGGGCCTGCTGACCATGGTGCTCGGTGTCTATTTTCTAGTGATGCCGAAGCTGCCGTCGGTGGACAACCTTAAAGAAGTTCAGTTTCAAGTTCCACTCCGGGTTTATACCCGCGACCATAAGCTGATCGCCGAGTTTGGGGAAAAACGCCGGGCGCCGCTGGACTATGAAGAGATTCCCGACCGTCTCATCAAGGCGGTGCTGGCGGCAGAGGACGATCGCTTCTTCGAGCATCCCGGCGTCGACTGGCGAGGCCTGCTGCGCGCCGCCGCCTACCTGGTGCGCACCGGCGAGAAGGGCCAGGGCGGCAGCACCATCACCATGCAGGTGGCGCGCAATTTTTTCCTCAGCCGTGAAAAAACCTATCTGCGCAAGCTCAATGAAATCTTTCTGGCACTGAAAATAGAGGACGAGCTGAGCAAGGAAGACATCATCACCCTGTACCTCAACAAGATCTATTTCGGTCACCGGGCCTATGGCGTGGCGGCGGCGGCGCGGGTCTATTACGGCCTTCCGGTGGACAAGCTGAGCACGGCGCAGATCGCCATGATCGCCGGCCTGCCCAAGGCACCGTCCACCTTCAACCCGGTGGTCAATCCATCCCGCGCCCTGACGCGCCGCGGCTATGTGCTGGGCCGCATGCGCTCGCTGGGTTTCATTTCCGAGGCCGAATACAGGCAGGCCATGGACACCCCGGACGACGCCCGGCTGCACAGGCTGTCCCGCGAGGTAACGGCGCCCTATGTGGCGGAGATGGTGCGCAGCGAGATGGTCTCGCGCTACGGCGATGACGCCTATTCCCGCGGATTCCGGGTGATCACCAGCATCGATTCGGCGATGCAGTCGGCGGCCAATGCCGCCCAGCGCGAGGCCCTGCTGGCCTATGATTCCCGCCACGGCTACCGTGGCCCGCTGGCACAGGTCGAGCTGGGTGAAGTGGACGATGAAGAGGATCCGGAAGCGCAATGGGCGGAGGCATTGAAGCCCTATCGGGAAATCAATGGCCTGCTGCCGGCGCTGGTGCTGTCGGTGGAGGGGCAGACGGCCCGCGTCTTTGAACCTCGCCGCGGCATCCTCACCCTCGACTGGTCCGGCCTGTCGTGGGCCGCGCCGGCGCTGCCGGGTGGTCGCACCGGCAAGGCGCCACAGCAGGCCGCGGACATCCTCGCCCGCGGCGACGTGATCCGCATTGCCGAACGCGGCAAAAAGGATCAATGGCACCTGGCGCAGGTGCCCACCGCGGAGGGCGCGCTGGTGTCCATCAGCCCCCACGACGGCGCCATTCGCGCCCTGGTGGGCGGCTTCAATTTCAGCGCCAGCAAGTTCAACCGCATTACCCAGGCCGAGCGCCAGCCCGGCTCCAGCTTCAAGCCGTTCATCTACTCCGCCGGACTGGAGAAGGGCTTTACGCCGGCAAGCCTGATCAACGACGCCCCGGTGGTGTTCGAGGACGAAGGCCTGGAGGCCGCCTGGCGGCCGGAGAACTATAGCGGCCGGGTGTTCGGCCCCACCCGCCTGCGCGAGGCGCTGGTGAAGTCTCGTAACCTGGTCTCCATCCGCCTGCTGCGCGCCATGGGCATCGGCTATGCCATCAACTACGCCAGCCGCTTTGGCTTCGACAAGTCACGCCTGCCACACGACCTGTCGCTGGCGTTGGGCAGTGGCGTGCTGACGCCGCTGGAGATCGCTACCGGCTATGCGGTGTTCGCCAATAACGGTTTCCGCATCGAGCCCTGGTTCATCGAGCGCATCGAGGACCCGGACGGCGAGGTGCTCTACCAGGCGGAGCCGGCCACGGTGTGCGCGTTCTGCGAAAGAATGACGGACGACGAGCGCGCCGAGCAGGCGGCCTTCGTCGGCCCACCCCGGCGTGACGAGCAGGTGCCGGTCAATATCGCCCCCCGCGTGGTCACGGCGCAAAACGTCTACCTGATGCGCAGCATGATGCGCGACGTGATCCAGCGCGGCACGGCGCGCCGCGCGCGGGTCTTGCACCGCTCGGACCTGGCGGGCAAGACCGGCACCACCAACGATCAGCACGATGCCTGGTTCTCGGGATTCAGCTCGGACCTGGTAACCACGGTATGGGTGGGCTTCGACCGCCCGCAGCCGCTGGGCGAGCGTGAGACGGGCGGTCGCGCGGCGCTGCCCATGTGGATCGACTACATGCGCGAGGCGCTGAAGGGCCTGCCGCCGCGGCCGCTGGAGCGTCCCCCGGGGCTGGTGACGGTACGCATCGACCCGAAGACCGGACTGCTGGCGCCGGCCGGCCATCCCAACGCCATCTTCGAAACCTTCCGCGTGGGGAACGTGCCTCAGGCGCTGGAAGAAGAAACGCCGACGTATCGGCCCGAGGGCGGCAGTCAGCCCTCCCGCCCCGCCGAGGACGAGGCGCCGGAGGAACTGTTCTGAGCCGCTGCCACTAGTGCTCTTTCAAGGTAATAACACGGATTCAGCGTTCCTGTGGTGTTTCGCGGCAAGGCGCAGTGCGCAGGCAATGGCCTGGCCCTTGTCAAGCACTGCAACGCAGCAGCGGGACACCACAGGAGCGCCCGAAGGGTTGGCCTGTCAGCGTCCATGGCGGCGTTGCGCCTCTTGCAAAGGACTAAGGCCATTCGCTGCGAGGCGCGCCTTGCCCTGAACGCTGACAGACCAACTGAATCCGTGTTATTACCTTGAAAGAGTACTAGCGCAATTTAGGCTCCAGCTCCATGCTCAACGGGCCGCTTCGCTGCCCCATCATGGCCGGTTCATCCGCATCTTCCTCGACCTTCAGGTTCGGATCCACCTCGGTCTTGCCCTCCGAGAGACTGATCTTGAGGCGCAGGTTGTTCTGCGAATCGGCGTTGCGCAGCGCCTCCTCCAGCGAGATCCTGCCATCCTTGTAGAGCTTGAACAGGGCCTGATCGAAGGTCTGCATGCCCAGGTTGGTGGACTTCTCCATGATCTCCTTGATGGTGTGGATCTCTCCCTTGAGGATCAGATCCTGGATCAGCGGCGTGCCCAGCATCACCTCCACCGCCACCGTGCGCTTGCCGTCCACGGTGGGAATCAGGCGCTGGGAGATGAAGGCGCGCACATTCAGCGACAGATCCATCAGCAGCTGGCTGCGGCGGTCGTCGGGGAAGAAGTTGATGATGCGATCCAGCGCCTGGTTGGCGTTGTTGGCGTGCAGGGTGGAGATGGCCAGGTGGCCGGTCTCGGCGAAGGCGATGGCGTGCTCCATGGTCTCGCGGTCGCGGATCTCGCCGATCAGGATCACGTCCGGGGCCTGGCGCAGGGTATTGACCAGGGCGTCCTCGTAGCTGTCCGTGTCCAGCCCCACCTCGCGCTGGTTGACGATGGACTTCTTGTGGTTGTGGATAAACTCGATGGGGTCCTCGATGGTGATGATGTGCCCCGCGGCGTTGGCGTTGCGGTAGTCGATCAGCGCCGCCAGCGAGGTGGACTTGCCCGAACCGGTACCGCCCACGAACAGCACCAGGCCACGCTTCTGCATGACGATCTTCTTCAGGATCGGCGGCAGGCCCAGCTCCTCCGAGCTGGGGATCTGGGTCTTGATGTGACGGATCACCATCGCCACCTGATTGCGCTGCTTGAAGATGTTGACGCGGAAGCGGCCCAGGCCCGATTCGGAGTGGGCCAGATTCATCTCCGGCTTGATCTCGAACATGGCGATCTGTTCCTCGCTCATCAGGCTGTAGGCCAGCTCCTTTACCTGCCCGGCCGGCTGGGTGGTCTTTTCCAGCGGCTTGAGCATGCCGAAAATCTTTGCGCTCACCGGCGCGCCGACTGTGAAATAAAGGTCGGAAGCCTCATACTTCACCATGAGTTTCAGGTAGTCCAGGATCTGCATTCGATGGGCCCTGTGGTCGGAATTAAATTCGTATGATGTCCCCCAGATATCGGATCGCGCAGGGGGATTCTTGAACCCAGTGACATGGGAGTTCGCGGAATGAGCTGCATCGAGATCGCCCCCTTCCTGCCAGCGGTGCCCGAGTCCCTGCGTGGCGAGTTGCATGACCACTGGCTGGCTTTCGCCGAGGCGCTCGGCGATGCCCCTCCGCCACTGGACCCCGCCCTGCTGCCCGAGCTGTGCCGCGTGTGGGCGGCGAGCGACTTCGTCGCCCGTCACTGCGTGCGCGACCCGGCCCTGCTGTTCGACCTGATCGACAGCGGCGACCTGCATCAGGTCTACGCCACCGACACCCTGGCCGGCCGCGTGCAGGCGGCGCTGGCCGACTGCGCCGATACCGACCAGCTCGGCGTCGCCCTGCGCCGCCTGCGCCGCCGCGAGATGCTGCGCATCGCCTGGCGCGACATCGCCGGCCACGCCGACCTGTGGCAGACCACCGCCGACCTCTCGGCCCTGGCCGAGGCCTGCATCCGCGGCGCCCTGGCGCGCCTGCACGAATGGCTCAGGGGCGAGTGGGGCACGCCCACCGGCGCCGTCAGTGGCCAGGCGCAGGAACTGGTGGTGCTGGGCATGGGCAAGCTGGGTGCCCACGAGCTGAATTTTTCCTCCGACATCGACCTCATCTTCGCCTTCCCCGAAAGCGGCGAGACCCAGGGGGCGGCGCGCCGCCGCAGCAACGAGGAATACTTCACCCGCCTCGGCCGCGAGCTGATCCGCGCCCTCGACGAAAACACCGCCGAGGGCTTCGTGTTCCGCGTCGACATGCGCCTGCGCCCCTTTGGCGCCAGCGGCGCCCTGGCGCTGAGCTTCGAGGCGATGGAGAACTACTACCAGGTGCACGGCCGCGACTGGGAGCGCTACGCCCTGATCAAGGCCCGCCCGGTGGCCGGCCGGCTCGAAGACGGCGAGCGCCTGCTGGGCCTGCTGCGGCCCTTCGTCTACCGCCGCTACCTCGACTACGGCACCTTCGCCCAGCTGCGAGAGATGAAGGCCATGGTGGCCGCCGAGGTACGGCGCAAGGGCATGGCCGACAACGTCAAGCTGGGCGCCGGTGGCATCCGTGAGGTGGAGTTCATCGGCCAGGCCTTCCAGCTGATCCGCGGCGGCCGCGAGCCGGCCCTGCAACAGCGCGAGATCCGCCGCGTGCTGGACTGGCTGGCCGCGCAGGACTACCTGCCGCGTTACGTGGTCGAGCAATTGCTCGACGCCTACGTGTTCCTGCGCGACAGCGAACACCGCCTGCAAGAATACCGCGACCAGCAGACCCACAGCCTCCCCGCCGACGCCATCGGCCAGCAGCGCCTCGCCTACGCCATGGGCTTCGACACCTGGGACGACTTCATCCCCGTGCTGCGCGCCCACATGGCGCGCGTGCACAGCCACTTCGAGCAGGTCTTCGAGGCACCGCAGACCGGCGATGGCAAGGCCGCCCTGGACACCCTGTGGCAGGGGACGCTGGACGACGACAGCGCCCGGGCGGTGCTGCGCGAGACCGGCTTCGATGATCCCGACACCGTGCTGCGCCAGCTCAACGCCCTGCGCGACAGCTCGCGCTACCGCACCCTGCATCGCGCCGGCCGCGAACGGCTGGACCGGCTGATGCCCTTGCTGCTGGCGGCGGCGGGCGC
>JALSHB010000047.1 GCA_026982475.1 Chromatiales bacterium | reverse complement strand
GCAGCGCGGCCATCACCGGCGAACGCTCCAGCAGGGTGACCTGCGCGCCGAGGCTGGCGAGCACGAAGCCGTCGCGGCCCAGGCCGGCGGTGGCGTCGACGATGCGAGGGTTGGCGCCGCCCTTCAACCCCATCGCCCGCGCCAGCGGCTGGCCGCGTCCGCCGCCGAATTGCCGCCGGTGGCCCATTTTCCCGCCGACGAAATCCACCCACAGGGGGGCGCCGCTGTCGCCACTGGTGTTGCGCAGCGCCAGCGGTGGAATAGGGTGCTTGCCGTCGGTGAGATAGGTCAACAGATAGGCGTATGCGCCGCACTCCTCGTCCGACTGACAGAGGGGCAGGCCGAGTTGCTGCGCCAGTTCACGGTTGCGCTCGGCATCGCGGCGGGCGTCGATGGCGACGGCGTTATTGCTGCTGGAAGTTCCTGGGGTGAGTGTCAAACGCAGTTCCTGACGGGATTGCTATTGTGATTGCCGTGGCGGACGGCTGCTGAGTCCATTTTACATGTACTTTGCTGTGTTGTGGCGTAGTTGTTGTTGCTGTTCGCGCGCGCCGCTGTTGAGCTGTGCTTGCTCTGTGTGCGCTTTGAACTGTCATTTTAGAGACATTGTCCTGTCATTTTTTCCGACTAGCGTATGCCTCCTTAGTTCGTTCTGATCTCAAGGAGATGCATGCCATGTCAATCCGGATTTCTATTGATCAGCGGTTAGGTTCTGCAGCCATTCTTTTTCTTGTCTCGGGCACATCCGTATTTGCCGCAGCACTCAATCACGAAACCCACGATGAAGACACCGCGATCTGTGGGCACAAGGAACACGACAGCCTGGAACACCGGGCACAGGCGGCAACGCGCACATACTGGCGTGCGGAACACGCCGCAAATCCGAAAAGCTGGGTGCGTTTCAAGATTCTGGGATTCAACGATTTTCACGGACAGCTTGAACCCAGAACTCTGTTTGGCCGGCCCGTCGGTGGCGCTGCGGTGCTTGCCAGCTATCTGCGCGCGGAGACAGCGTCAGCCGATGACGGTGCAATCATCGTGCATTCCGGTGATCACGTTGGCGCCACGCCACCGGTGTCCGCCCTGTTGCAGGATGAGCCGTCGATCAGCTTTTTGAACATGCTGGCCAACAAGCATTGCGCAGAGGTCGAGGGTGATGACGATGACGAAGATGACAGGCCCGGTAAAAAGACCGAAAAACATCACGCAAAGGAAGGCAGGCATCACGTGGAGGAGGGCAAGCATCGCGCAATGACGGGGCGGCGCTTCGACGATGAGCGCTTCGATCCGCGCTGCAATATCGTTGGTACCCTGGGCAATCACGAGTTTGACGAAGGCGTCGATGAAATGCTGCGCCTGATCAACGGCGGCATTCACGCCAACGGCCCCTTTCTCGACGCCAACTATGGCGGGGCCGTTTTCCCCTATGTGGCCGCCAATGTAGTCGATAGCCGCAGCGGCAAGCCTCTGCTGCCACCCTACGTGATCAAACGCATTGGTGGTGTGCCGGTTGCCTTCATTGGCGCCGTGCTCACGGAAACGCCAACGATTGTCACGCCCACCGGTGTGGCGGGGGTGACCTTCCTTGATGAAGCGGAATCTATTAACAGTTATGTACCGGAGCTGAAAGCGCGCGGTGTGCGCGCCATCGTGGTGAACATTCATCAGGGCACCAGCCAGCGTTATTTCAGCGGCTCGACCGATCCGGAACCGCAAGACGTGGGTGGTTCCATTGGTCCCATCATTAGCGCCCTGGATGACGAGATCGACATTGTCGTCTCGGGCCACTGGCACCGTTTCACCAACGCCCTGATGGCAAATAAGAATGGCAAGCAGATTCTCGTTACGCAGGCCTTCTCCCGTTCTACGGCCTATGCCGATATCGATGTCGCCATCGATCCCCACAGCCGCGATATCGTCGAAAAATCGGCCGAGATCGCGACCACTTGGGGTGATCAGGGGCCGGGCTTGAGTCCGGATGAGGACGTCGCCGAGCTGGTGGCCGAGGCCTCCGCCATCGTTCAGCCCCTGGTCGAGCGGGTCATCGGCCAGTCGGCTGCGGATATTTTGCGTGCCACGAGCGCGGCGGGTGAATCGGCACTGGGTAACCTGATTGCCGATGCCCAACGCGCTGCCATGGGCACGGATATCGCCTTCATGAACCCTGGCGGGATCCGCGCGGATATCGCGGTAGGGCCGGTCACCTGGGGTGAGCTGTTCACGGTGCAGCCCTTCAACAATGACCTGGTCAAGATGGAGCTGAGCGGGGCACAGATCATTGCGCTGTTGGATCAGCAGTGGGCCGGGCAGCCATATGCGCGGGTGTTGAAGGCCTCGGGCATCCGCTACACCTGGCAGGAAAACGACCCCACGCAGTTCGCTGACAATACCGTGCTGCCGGCCAGTATCGTGATCAATGGTCAACCGCTCGACAGCAGCGCCATCTATACGGTGACCGTGAACAGCTTCCTGGCCGCCGGTGGCGATAACTTCAGCGTACTGCCCACGGGCGGCAATCGGGTTATCGGTCCCGTCGATCTCGATGCCCTGATCACTCATGTCCAGGGCCTGTCGCAGCCCTTCTCGGCCACCATCGAAGGCCGCATCCAGACCGTGCCCTGAGCAAACCTCATCGGCCGCCGGGGAGCTGTTTGCCCCTGGCGGTCGCGAACCCAGGTTTCCATCGTTGAACCCGTTGTTTCTAAACCACCAAAGGAGTCCGATATGTTCTCTTGTGTAAAAAACGTTGTCCTGGCCACCGCCCTGCTGGGCCTGCCGGCCTTCGCCGTCAACGCCTCGGCCGATGACGATGATCGTGGCGCCGAACGCCATGAGCGTGACAAGTCTGAAAGACATCATGCCGACAAAGACAAAACACATGGCCGCTTCGAGCATGGAAAGACCACCGTACAACTCGGCCCGCGCCCGTTTTATCTGGTTGAGGGCATGGATGAGGGCAAGCTTAAAAGAAAACTGCAGCAGTGCAGCAAGGGGCCGTTTTACAAAACGGAATTTTCCATTGGTCATCGCGGTGCGGCGATGCAGTTTCCCGAACACACCAGGGAGTCCTATCAGGCCGCCGCGCGTATGGGCGCTGGCATCATCGAATGTGATGTGACCTTCACCCAGGATCGTGAACTGGTCTGCCGCCATTCACAGTGTGACCTGCATCGCACCACCAACATCCTGGAAACGGATCTGGCCGCCAAATGTTCGCAACCCTTTACGCCTGCCGTGATTGATCCGATCACCGGGGAAACCGTGCGCCCGGCCTCGGCCAAATGTTGCACCAGTGACATCAGCCTGGCGGAATTCAAGACCCTGAAGGGAAAAATGGATGCCGCCAATCCGGCTGCCCAGACAGTGGCAGAGTATCTGGACGCGACGGCCAGCTGGCGCACGGACGGCTACACGGGGCGCGGCACCGTGCTCAGCCATGCCGAGAGCATTGACCTGTTCAAGCGCCTGGGCGTCAAGTTCACCCCGGAGCTGAAGACGCCCAGCGTCGCCATGCCCTACGAGGGTGACTACACCCAGCAGGACTATGCCCAGCAGATGATCGATGAATACGTTGCGGCCGGTGTCGATGCGGACGATGTGTTCGCGCAATCGTTCAACCTGCAAGATGTACAGTTCTGGCTGCAGAATGATCCCCGCTTCGGTCAGCAGGCGGTGTGGCTGGATGGCCGTTACGACGACCCTGCCTTCGATCACAGCAACCCCGCCACCTGGTCGCCAAGCATGCAAGACCTGGTTGCTGACGGCGTGCGGATCATTGCGCCGCCCATGTGGATGCTGCTGGCGCTGGATGCGGACAACAACATCGTGCCGTCCGTGTACGCCAAGGCCGCCAGGGATGCCGGCCTGGATATCATCACCTGGACCTTCGAGCGTTCCAATCTGACCCAGGGCGCCGTCGGCGGCAACGGCCGGCCGACGTGGTACTACCAGACCACCGGCGAGGCCATCATCAAGGACAGCGACATGTACAAGGCGCTGGACGTGCTCGCCAGGCAGGTCGGCATTCTCGGCATTTTCTCCGACTGGCCGGCAACGGTGACCTACTACGCCAACTGCATGGATCTGTAATCACTGTCGTCGAGGTGACGGGCGCGTGGCCGAGGGCCGTGCGTCCGTCATTTTTTTTTGAGCCAGCTCAGGATGGGCCCGATGTCCACCTCGCCCGTGGTATCGATGGCGATGGTATCGGCCAGCTCGTCATCGCCCAGCGGCTCCTGCCAGGTCAGCTGCTGTTCCAGTACGGCGAGGTCTGCCTCGGAGGCATCGCGGCCCTCGCTGCTGCGGTGGCTGACGCGCTGGCGCAGGGTGTTGGTGTCGGCCTCGCAGTGGATGATGCAAAAGGGGACGCCGAGGGTTTGCGCCAGCCGGCGGAAGCGGTCCCGCTCGGTGCGGCGGACGAAGGTGGCGTCGACGATCACCACGCAACCGGCGCGCAGCAGCTGCCGGGCCAGCGTTTCCAGTCTGGCAAAGGTGCGCCGGGTGAACTCGGCGCTGTAGATGCCGCTGCCCGGCGCCGCATCGCTGCACGCCAGCGGGTCGAGTCCGGCGAGGCGTTTGCGTTCCACGTCCGAGCGCAGGCGGATGGCGCCGCTGGCCTCCAGCAGCTGCTGCGACAGCCAGCTCTTGCCGGAGCCGGACAGGCCGTGAGTAATCAGCAGGGCCGGGCGAGCGGGGCGGGTGTAGTGTTCGGATAACAGTAAATAGTTGTTTAATTCGGCCTCTGTCTTTTCCACTCCGGTCTGCTCGCCGCGCAGGGCGGCGACCTTGGCGCGCACCATGGCGCGGTAGCACTGGTAATAGCGCAGCACCGCCAGTCCGCCGTAATCGCCGCTGAGTTCCAGCCAGGCATCGAGCAGGCGATGGGCGAGGTCGGCGCGACCGTGGTCCTCCAGGTCCATGAGCAGGAAGGCCATTTCGCTGATGATGTCGATCCAGCGCAGCGCGGGATTGAATTCGATGCCGTCGAAGGGTACCA
>JALSHB010000046.1 GCA_026982475.1 Chromatiales bacterium | reverse complement strand
AGCGGCCACGAAAAAGGCGCCTCGCAAGGGCGCCTTTTTCGTGGCCGGCGTTCATGGCCGGTAACGAAGTCCGTTCAGGCGGGGTCGACCGGCAGCAGCTCGTTGACCACGTCGCGCACGCCATTGATGTACCAGGCGTCGCATTCGGCGAGCAGCTTCTGCCGGCCGGTGGGGATGCCGCCGCGCAGGGTGATCACGGCGTCCGTGCAGCTCAGGGTCACATCGCTGGCGTCGACCAGGTGATCCTTTTCCAGCGCCAGCTCCACGCTGTCGAGGATCTCGCCGTCGTTGTCCTCCTCGGCGGGTTCCACCACCAGTTCGTTGCGCACGTCCGTGGAGCCGGGCACCCACCAGGCCAGCAGCTCGGCCAGGCGGCGGTGGGAGAGGCTGTTGACGCGACCCGTCAGCACCACCTGGCGCGGCTCCTCGACGCCGACGACGATCTCGCCCACGGCGTCGGCCGGGTCGTGGACGACGTCCTGCTCGCCCTTCTTGTTGACGGTGACGAGACGGTGGTTGCACAGCGCCGGCTCCGCCAGCAGGGCGTCGCGCACATGCAGCATGACCTCGTCGATGCCCATGTGATCGGCCGGCGTCACCTGCAGGCTGTCGATGACCTCGCGCACGCCTGGCACCGCCTGGGCGGCGAGCACCGCGCGGCGCTTGGCAGCGATGTTTTCCACGTCGCCCGAGAGGATGACGGTGCCGCCCTCCGTCTCCACGTCGATGGGGGTGGCGTGCAGGTTCACGGCGGGCTCCACCTCCAGTGCGGCCTGTACGGATTTTTTCAGTGCCTGTTCCTTGCTCGACGCGGTGTTGCTCATGATGGCTGTCCTCGTTGGTTTCTGTGCGTGTCGTTACCCTGATTGTGGGGGTGACCACGGATTTTTAAACCGTGGCCCTGAGCCCGCGGATTCAGGACAGCCTGAATCCGCGGACTCAGGCGCAAGCTACCAGACGCAGCAGAGGAAGGTCTTGCAACTCGGCTTGCATTCCCCGCGCGGCGCGGAGCTGAGGAAGGTGGCGACGTTGTTGATGTCGGCGTCGGTGAGATTCTTCGCCACATTGACCATCTTGTCGTCGGGGTCGTTGTGGCGTTCCTTCGAGCGCCACTTTTTCAGCTGGTTGACCAGGTACACGTAGCGCTGGCCACCGGTCATGGGATAGGTGTCGGGCAGGCCTCGGCCATTGTAGCCGTGGCAGGTGTAGCAGGGCGGGATGTCGCGCGCCGGATCGCCGTGTAGCACCAGCTGCCGGCCGGCGGAACGGATGCCGATGGCGTAGCCGTATTCCTCGGCCCGCTGCATGTCCGACAGCCCCACCTTCATGTAGTCCAGGCTGGCGACGTAGGCGGCGACGTCGCGCCAGTCGCTCTCGCTCATGCCGCGGGCGTTGGAGTTCATCACGTACATGGTGTTGTCGATGCGCCGGTTGGCGGCGAAGTCACGCAGCTGCTTGTAGATGTAGGCGGGGTTCTGGCCGGCCAGGCGCGGGGTGCCGATGGCGTCGTCGCCCATGGCGTCCTTGCTGTGGCAATTGTGGCAGGCGGGCACCTGGTTGATGCCCTGCATGAAGATGCGCTCGCCATAGGCGACGTTGCCGCCCGGGAAGGCGGCCTGGGTGGGCAGGCTGGCCAGCGGGGCGAGGAGGAGGATCAGGGTGGCGAAGTGTCTTTGCATCGGTGCGCATTCTACTGAAAGGGGGGCCGGGGCGTCGAGTCCGGCAGGGGTTGTCAGGGCCGGTGCGGCAGGGCCAGGTATTCCGCGCTGCGCATTTCGGCCAGGCGGCTGGCGGTGCGCTGGAATTCGAAGGCCAGGCGCTGACCCGTGTACAGCGCCGCCGGTTCGGCCGCGGCGCTGACCAGCAGCTTGACCCGGCGGTCGTAAAATTCGTCCACCAGGTCGATGAAGCGGTGCGCCCAGTCGTCCTGCTCTTCGCCCATTATCGGTACGGCGGAGATGAACACGGTGTGAAGACGTCGTGCCAGTTCGATGTAGTCATGGCTGGAGCGGGGGCCGTTGCAGAGGGGGAAGAAGTCGAACCAGGCCACGTCGTCGGCGAAGCGGCGGCAGGGGATGGGGCGGTGGTTGATGAGCAGTGAACGGTCCGCCTCACCCGCGCAGGGGGCGAGTTCGTCGAAGCGCCGTGCCAGCTGTTTGTCACTGCGGGCGTCGGCCGGGGTGTACCAGGTGTCGGCCCGGTGCAGGTGCTGCAGGCGGTGGTCGGTGTCGCCGCGCAGCTCGAATACCTGGGTGTGTCGCTCGATGAGTTCGATGGCGGGCAGGAAGCGGTCGCGTTGCAGGCCGTTCTTGTACAATTCCCGTGGCGGCGTATTGGAGGTGAGCACCAGGCTGATGCCCTCGTCGGTGAGGGCGGCGAGCAGGCCGTGCAGCAGCATGGCGTCGGTGATGTCCTCGACGTGAAATTCGTCCAGGCACAGCACCCGGGCGCGCGCGGCGAAGTGGCGGGCGACGATCCGCAGCGGGTCACGCTGCTGGCGCAGGTGGGCCAGTTCGTCCTCGATCTCCTGCATGAAGCGGTGGAAGTGCAGGCGCAGCTTTTGTTGCAGGGGCAGGTGCTCGAAGAACAGATCCATCAGCCAGGTCTTGCCGCGACCGACGCCGCCCCACAGATACAGGCCGGGAATCGGTGGTGGGCGGGTGGCGAACAGGCGTGCCAACAGCCCCTCGGCGCGGGGCGCCGGCGGCGGGCTGTGGATGAGCCGGTCGGCCAGGGTCTGCAGCCGCGCCACCGCCTGGGCCTGGGATTCCTCGTAGTGGAAGCCGGGTTGGGCGGTGATCTGGCGGTAGCGTTCGATGAGCTGCATGGGCGGAGATGTTGTGATTGAGTGACGCTGCGCGCCCGGGCCGGTATGATGCCGCGCATGCCACCCTTGCGTCTACTCGCCGTTATCGCCCTCTGCGCAGCCCTGCTGGCGGCCTGTGGCAAGCCCACGCTGCCCGCGGCACCGCTGGGCGATCGCGCCGTGCTGGAGCAACTCGCCGAAACCTGGCGGCAGACCCTGCAGGAGGTCCCCACCGCCCCCCGCGCCATGCGCCCGAAGGGCCGCCTGCTGTTCGTCGAGCAGGTGTTCCGCGGCGCGGGCTATGATTACGCCGCCACCCTGGCGGCGCTGGCGGGGGGGCTGGATGCCGGCAACAAGGATCAGCGCGACCTCGCCGAACTGGTGTCGCTGCCCTTCAGCGGGCTGTCCGACGCGGCGCTGGACGAGGTCCTCTCCGGCGACGCCATCGAGCACGCGCGCCAGCTGCGCCAGCGGCTCAAGCAATAGCGTTGCCCGCCGCTATCCATGCACACGCATGGAGCAGGAGCGGAGATGATTCTCGACAATATCCACAACCACTACGAAAACCTCGTCTACGAGGAGGTCCGGCGTCGTCTGGCGGCGGAGGAGGGCGCCGATTTCAGCAGCCATGCCCTGGAAGACGTGGCCTGCCTGGCCCTTAACCACCTGCCGGCGCGCTATGTGCGGCACAGCGTGGACATCGCCTTCTATCTCACGCCGAAAGAGCGTGCCGACATGGATCAGCAGGTGCGCGATGCCGTGGCGGCGGCCTTCGATCTGGTCATGAAGCACCCGCACCGGGATTGAGCGGGAAGGCTACGCCTGCTCCCGCTCGCGCTCCCGCTGCCGGGCCAGCATATGCCGCTGATCGCTCTCGCGCACCAGCCAGTAGACCGCGCCCAGGGCGAGGATGACGGCGGCGAGCGCCGCCAGCTTGTCGGCGCCGATGGTGGCGGTGTCGATGATGATGAACTTGCGCGACAACGCCAGCATGGCGATGAGCAGGACCGTCTTGACCTGGATGATGCTCTCACGGCGGTCGACGACGCGGATGATGGAGTGCTTGAACTCCATGGCGATGAGCAGGGTCATGATCATGCCGAAGACCTTCTGGAAGCCCTCATGGTTGAGGGGGTCGAGGGTGCCCGACAGCAGCAGTTCGCCGATATGCGCCACCAGCTCCCACAGCGCCACCGCCACCACGATGGCGATGACAAAGCTGAGGATGATGGCGATCACCTGCTCGAAGCGTTCGTAGAAGGTCATCACCGGCCAGTGTTTGCGGGTTTCGGCAAACATGCCGGTATCTTTTCTGCTTTTTTCCATCGTGCTTGCCTCCCGGAATTTTCTGTCTCAACGGCCCTTGGCCGGGCATAACGTATCGCCGGGTCCATAACGTGCGCGCCATGCGGGGGCATTTCAAGTGGGATTTTGCCGCCGCGATCCCCTTTGCCGTATTATCGTGGCCTTTCCCGCCGCCCTCGCCTCTTTGCCCATGACCCAGCAACACCGCTTCTTCGCCACCGCCCCCAAGGGCATGGAGGCCCTGCTCGCCGATGAGCTGCGCGCCCTCGGCGTGGCCAATGTCGGCGAGGCCCGTGCCGGTGCCAGCTTTCAGTCGGACATTGCCGGTGCCCTGCGGGTCTGCCTGTGGTCGCGGGTGGCCAACCGGGTGTTGTTGCCGCTGGCGCGTTTTCCGGCGGCCGACCCCGAGGCCCTCTACGCGGGCGTGCAGTCCGTGGACTGGGCCGAGCACATGGCCGCCGACGGCACCCTCGCAGTGGACTTCAGCAGCGTGCGCTCGCAGATCGCCCACACCCGGTTCGGTGCGCAGAAGGTCAAGGACGCCATCGTCGACCAGTTCCGCGTGGCCAGCGGCGAGCGGCCCTCGGTGGCGCGCGAGCAGCCGGACCTGCGCATCAACGTCTATCTGCACCGCGACACCGCGGTGATCAATCTCGACCTCTCCGGCGACAGCCTGCACCGCCGCGGCTACCGTGCCGAGGGCGTGGCCGCGCCGCTGAAGGAAAACCTCGCGGCCGCCATCCTGCTGCGCGCCGGCTGGGCGGAGATCGCCAAACAGGGCGGCGCGCTGGTGGACCCGCTGTGCGGCTCCGGCACCCTGCCCATCGAGGCGGCGCTGATCGCCGCCGATATCGCCCCCGGCCTGCGGCGCGAACACTGGGGCTTCCTCGGCTGGCTCAAGCATGAGCCGGAAGTCTGGGG
>JALSHB010000045.1 GCA_026982475.1 Chromatiales bacterium | reverse complement strand
ACCACCTTCGACAGCGAAAACCACAATGCCGACCCCGCCGAGATCGCCAAGTTCGAGGCCTTGGCCTCTCGCTGGTGGGATCCGCAGAGTGAATTCAAGCCCTTGCACGAGATCAACCCGCTGCGCCTCGGTTATATCGAGCGCCACGCCGGCGGCCTGGACGGCAAGCAGGTGTTGGACGTGGGCTGCGGCGGCGGCATTCTCTCCGAAAGCATGGCCGCCCTGGGCGCGGATGTCACCGGCATCGACATGGGCGAGGCGCCGCTGTCGGTGGCGCGATTGCATGGGCTGGAGTCGGGTATCGAGGTGGACTATCAGCGCAGCACCGCGGAGGCCTTCGCCGAGCAGCATCCGGGCCGTTTCGACGTGGTCACCTGCATGGAGATGCTGGAGCACGTGCCGGACCCCGCCTCGGTCATCCGCGCCTGTGCGACCCTGGTGAAGCCCGATGGCAGGGTGTTCTTCTCCACCATCAACCGCAATCCCAAGGCCTATCTGCTGGCCATCGTCGGTGCCGAGTACCTGCTGCGCATGCTGCCCCGAGGCACCCACGACTACGACAAGTTCATCCGCCCCTCGGAACTGGAAAGCTGGGCGCGCCACGCCGGGCTGAAGCTGTGCGACCTCACCGGCATGAGTTACAACCCCCTCAGCAAGCAGTATTCGCTGGGACGGGATCTGGCCGTCAACTACCTGGCCTGCTGCACCCGTGATGAGGCCTGAGCCCGCAGGGTGGGCGCTGCCCACCATTGACCCGCCCCCAGCCGCACATGGTGGGCAACGCCCACCCCACCTTCATCGGTGACCCCCGCCATCAAGACCGTGCTGTTCGACCTCGACGGCACCCTGGCCGACACCGCCCCGGATCTGGCCTATGCCCTCAACGGCGTGCTCGCCGAGCAGGGCCGCGCGCCACTGCCGTTGGGCACCATCCGTCCCGCCGCCTCGCATGGCGGCATCGCCCTGATCCGCTGCGGATTCGGCGAAGGCCACCCCGAGGAAGAAGCCCTGCGGTTGCGCCTGCTGGCTATCTATCGAGCCAACATCGCCCGTGAAACGCGGCTCTTCCCCGGCATGGCGGAGGTGCTGGCCGAGATCGAGACGCGTGGCCTCAACTGGGGCGTGGTCACCAACAAGCCCGCCTGGCTTACCGAGCCGCTGCTGGAGGCACTGGGGCTCAGCCGGCGTGCCGCCTGCATCGTCAGCGGCGACACCTGCGAACAGCGCAAGCCGCATCCACAGGCGGTTCTGCACGCCTGCCAACAGGCCGGCGCCGAGGCGCGGGAATGCCTGTATGTGGGCGACGCCCAACGCGACATCGAAGCCGGACGGCGCGCCGGCGCCCGCACCCTCGCCGCCCTGTTCGGCTACATCGGCAAAGACGACCGGCCACAGGACTGGGGCGCGGATGCGCTCATCGAGCAGCCGGGTGAAATTCTTGCCTGGCTCGAATCCCGGTAGGAGCGGGCCATGCCCGCGATAAAGTCCATCCGGCTGAGAAAGTCAGTAATAAATAGACTGTGGAAGCGGCTTCAGCCGCGAAGGATAAGCCAACCGTAACTATTCAGCTCACCACAGAGACACGGAGGCACAGAGAAAGGCTCTTCAGGTTCATACCGGGAATGGAATGAAACGCAGAGGCCGCAAAGGCACAGAGGACGCAAAGGAAATCCTTTCAGAAAACCCTTGCGCCCTTTGCGTTGGATATGGTGGTCCGGCCTCCGGCGCCAACGTCCCCTGATTCACCACAGAGACACGGCGTTCACGGAGAAATGAAATGCCAAGTCGTCGGGGCAGGCCACATCGCCACCCGGGGCATGGCCTCCCACTGATGCATTCTCTGTGTTCTCTGTGCCTCTGTGGTGAATAGATACAACCAACCTTTGATTGTAGGAGCGCCTTCAGGTGACCTTAAGCCTGGCGGAGAAGGCCATCGCGGGCATGAACCGCTCTACCATAAGCCGTGTCCCACTTCGCAATTCCGATTAGAATACGCCAATGGACTCTCTCAGCTCGCTCGTCAGCCTGTTCCTCGTCGCCCTGCTCGCCGCCATCGCCGGTGGCGTGGTGGTTTATCTGCGCCTGCAGAAGCGCATTAGCCAGCTGTCGGAAAAGAACACCGAGTTGGGCGTCAAACTGGAAATGGAGCGCCAGAGCCATGCGGAAAAACTGGAAACCCTGAAGCAGGCCAACGAACAGCAGCGCGAGCAGCTGAAGGAGAGCTTCAGCCACCTCTCCAGCCAGGCGCTGAAGCACAACAACGAGGAATTCCTCAAGTTGGCGCAACAGAACCTGCAACAATTCCAGGCCCAGGCCAGGGGCGAACTCGGTCAGCGCGAGCAGGCCATCGAAGCATTGGTGAAACCCATCCGCGAGGCGCTGGACAAGACCGAAAAACAGATCCGCGAAATGGAACAGGCGCGCAAACAGGCCTATGGCGCCCTCACCCAGCACCTCGAAACCATGAGCCAGACCCAACAGGCCCTGCAGGGCGAGACGCGCAACCTGGTGCAGGCCCTGCGCCGACCCGAGGTGCGCGGCCAGTGGGGCGAGTTGACCCTCCGGCGTCTCGCCGAACTGGCCGGCATGGTGGAGCACTGCGACTTCTTCGAGCAGGAACACACCGACAGCGAAGATGGCGCCCTGCGTCCCGACATGATCGTGCGCATGCCCGGCGGGCGCGAGGTGGTGGTGGACGTCAAAACCCCGCTGGATGCCTACCTCTCCGCGGTGGAAGCCACGGACGACAACGGGCGCGATGCGCAGCTGCAGCGCCACGCCCGCAACGTGCGCAAGCGCGTGCAGGAACTGGCCAGCAAGGCCTATTGGAAGCAGTTCAAGGATTCACCGGATTTCGTCGTGCTGTTCATCCCCGGCGACCAGTTTCTCAGCGCCGCGCTGGACCAGGACCACGCCCTGCTGGAGGACGCCATGCAGCAAAAGGTAATCCTCGCCACCCCCACCAGTTTCGTCGCCCTGCTGCGCGCCGTGGCCTATGGCTGGCGGCAGGAATCGCTGGCGGAAAACGCCGAAAGGATTCGCCAGGTAGGCGAAGAACTGTATGGCCGCCTGGGCACCTTCGCCGAGCATCTGGGCAAGATGGGCAAGAGCCTCAACAGCTCGGTGCAGCATTACAACAAGGCGGTGGCGTCCTTCGACAGCCGCGTGTTGCCCAGCGCGCGCAAGTTCAGCGACATGGGCATCAGCGCAAAGAAATCCATCGAGCCGAGCGAGCAAATCGACGCCAGCGCCCGCGACGTGGTGCCGGTGGTGGAAAAGCGCGACTGAGGGTCCTCAGTCGTCGAGGGACTCCCGCGCCGCCCTCTTCGCATCCAGCCAGGCATCGGCGGCAACGCCCTTCGCCTTCTCCGTCAGCGCTGGCGCCTCGAAGGGGTTCGACCAGATGGGTTGATCGTAGCCGATATTGACCCCTGCCCAGAGGCCGGCCAGCAGGCCAATGGCCAGGCCGAGGATGAATTTCTTGATGCCGAACATGCGTGTCTCTTTTGATTGTCGGGGATGTGCACACCGGCGGCGTTACCGACGCCACAGAGACTGTATCGGGCGCGCGCGCCTGTACATTAGCCGCAGGGGCAGCCTCGCCGAACCAGTTGTGCTAGGGTAAACCCAATCGTTGCATAAATTCCGCGCACAAACAGCGGGCGACACGGGATGTGGAATCGACCACGAGAATCAACGCAAAGAACGCCAAGGCGCAGAGGACGCAAAGGAAACCCTTTCAATGAACCTTTGCGTCCTCTGCGCCTCTGCGACCTCTGCGTTTCATGCCATTCCCGGCGACAACCTCGGATTTCACGTCGTCTTACTTCCTGCCTATGTAGCTGGATCGCACTATCAATGAACGCCTGCGGAAAGGGCGCCACATACAGTGACGCCTTGAAATACCGGGATGTGCGCAATTTTTGATCTGTTTTTTGCAACTAACAGGTAAATACCCCCGAGCACAACGAAAAAATGCCATGAACGATCATTCGGAACACAAGGAACGTCGCCGTTTCAGCCGTATCGGCTTCGATGCCGACGTGCAACTGGTAGACGCCAGGGGCAGTTGGCAAAGCCGCCTCATCGACCTGTCCCTGAAGGGCGCCCTGGTCGCCATCCCGCCGGAGTGGAGTGGACAGCCGGGCGAACGTTTTCTGCTGGAGTTTGCCCTGGACGCCGGTGACGAGGCGGTGATTCGCATGGAAGCCTCCGTGTCTCACCAGGAAAACGACCACATTGGCTTCCGCTGTGAGCACATCGACATGGACAGCATCAGCCATCTGCGGCGACTGGTGGAACTGAACTTGGGAGACGCCGAGCTGCTGGAGCGGGAGTTGTCGGCGCTGGCGAAAGACTGAGTGCCGGCTTCAGTGTATTGCAGGGTTGAGGCTGACAGGTTTGGCCATGCCCGCGCCGGATAGCGACATGCCACAGAGATTGTTGTTGCGAATATTGCAGGAGCGGCTTCAGCCGCGAAAGAACCTTGCCAATATTCCCGGCTGAAGCCGCTTCTACAAGACAGTTGACATTTCTCGTTACACCGCTCTGCGCTGTAACGAGAAAGCCGGTTTACGCTGTCGCCGATGGTGTGGCGCAGAGCGCCACAGGATGTGTGACACCGCGGAGCGGTGTCACAAGATGCAAGCACCCAGCACTCAAATAGCCCCCAAAGCCTCCGCCAACGTCCTCACCCCCACCACCTCCATCCCCTTCGGCTTCTCGCGCGGACAATTGGCCAGCGGCACGATGGCGCGCCGGAAGCCGTGCTTTACCGCCTCGTAGAGGCGTTCCTGTCCGCTCGGCACGGGACGAATCTCTCCCGACAGGCCCACTTCGCCGAACACCACCAGGTCGTGCGGAAGGGGCCGATCGCGCAGACTGGAGACAATGGACAGCAGCAAGGCGAGGTCGGCGCTGGTCTCCACCACCTTGACGCCGCCGACGACGTTGACGAACACGTCCTGGTCGCCCACCGCGATGCCGCCGTGGCGATGCAGCACGGCCAGCAACATGGCCAGGCGATTCTGCTCCAGGCCCACGG
>JALSHB010000044.1 GCA_026982475.1 Chromatiales bacterium | reverse complement strand
CGACGGCGACGGCCAGACCGACGGCTTCACCGACGCCGATGGCGACGGCCTCGACGATGCCACCGCCACCACCCCCCTGCCGCAACCCGACAGCGATGGCGACGGCATCGCCGACTTCCGTGACAACGACGACCTCGACAACGACGGCATCGGCGACGCCCTCGACCTCGACGACGACAACGATGGCATCCCCGATGCCAACGAAGGCGACGGCATCACGGATACCGACGGCGACGGCGTGCCCGACAGCCGCGACCTCGACAGCGACAACGACGGCCTGTTCGACCTCACCGAGTCCGGCATCACGGATCCCGCCCGTCTCGACGCCGATGGCGATGGTCGCATCGACGCCGGCCATGCCGTGGGCGGCAACGGCCTCGCCGACACCGTGGAAACCAGCGTCGACAGCGGGACGATCAGCTATACCGTGGTCGACAGTGACGGCGATGGTATCGAAGACTTCCGCGACCTCGACAGCGATGGCGACGGCATCCCCGACGTCATCGAGGGCGGTCGCAGCGATGCCGACAATGACGGCCGCATCGGCACAGGCGCGCCGGCGGTGAACGCCAACGGCGTCGCCAGCGGCAGCGGCGCCACCGCCCCCGACAGCGACAACGACGGCGTGCCCGACTTCCGCGACCTCGATTCCGACAACGACGGCATCACCGACGTGATCGAGGCCGGCGGCAAGGACAGCGGCGGTGACGCCCGCCTGGACGCGGGCACGGACGACGACGGCAACGGCCTCGCCGACGCCGTGCAGGCCACGCCCCTGCCCCGCTACGACACCGACGGCGACGGCACGCCGGACTATCGCGACATCGACTCGGACAACGACGGCGTGCCGGACCTGTCCGAGTCCGGCGCCTTCGATCGTGACCGCGATGGCCGGGTGGATGACTTCAACGACGCCAACGGCGACGGCCTGGACGACGACCTGAGCGGCAATGTGCCGAGCCTGCCGGACAGCAACGGCAACGGCGCCGCTGACTACCGTGACCCCGCCACCGCCGAGCCACCCAAGGTGGTGCGCACCGGCCTGCGCGGCCTGGGCGGCTGCACCCTGAGTCCCGGCGCCGGCGTCGATCCCGTGCTGCCCCTGCTGGTGCTGATCGCGCTGCTTTCCCTGTGGCGCGGACGATCCGCCCGGCGGCGCCGCAGCCCCGCGACCCGCCAGGTCTTCAGCAAACCATTAACAGACCCTCAACAAACCACCAACTAGACCAAGGAGCATAATTTCCATGCCAAGGAACCTGATCACACCGCTCACCGGCTGCCTGCTGGGCATGACCCTGGCGGCCACTGCGCCGGCGACCGTCGCCGCTGAGGACTCGGCGCAAACAGGCAACTTCGAAAAACAGTGGTACCTGGGCGCCGGTATTGGCCGTTCACACATGGACCCAGACACCGACGGCACCGGCTTCAGCGTGGATGACAAGCACGATACCGGCTACAAGGTCTTCGTCGGTTATGACTTCACCGAACGTTTCTCGCTGGAAGGCTACTTTTCCCGGCTGGGCAAGGCCGAGCTGTCGCCCAACGGTGAAATTAACTACAAGGATTTCGGTCTCAGCGCGCTGTATTACGTCTACAAGTCCCAGCAGCCCCACGTGGGCTGGGGCGTGTTCGGCCGCGCCGGCCTGGGGCGCATGAATAACGATGCCGACATCCCCTTTGAACGCGACAACGACAATCACATCATGCTCGGCGCCGGCGTGGAATACGGCTTCGAAAACGGCTTTGCCCTGCGCGCCGATGCCGATTTCTATGACTCGGATGCACGGCTCTTCGCCGTCAATCTGCTCAAGCGTTTCGGCGCCGGCAAGAAGCAGGCCGAGCCACAGCCGGTGGCCCTCATCGATAGCGACAACGATGGCGTCGCCGACAGCGAAGACCGTTGTCCCAACTCCGGCGTTGGCGTGGTGGTCGACAGCCAGGGCTGTGAACGCGACAGCGATGGCGATGGCGTGCTCGACAGCCAGGACCGCTGCCCGGACACCGCCGCCGGCAGCCGGGTGGATGCACGGGGTTGCGCCGTGATCGTCGACAGCGATGGTGACGGCGTGGCCGATGGCAGCGACAAGTGTCCCGATTCACCGGCGGGCGCCAAGGTCGATGCGCGCGGCTGTGAACGCGACAGCGACCACGATGGCGTCGCCGACAGCCGCGACAAGTGCCCCGGCACATCACCCACGGTGGCCGTCGATGCCAAAGGCTGCGAACTCGACAGTGACGGCGACGGCGTGGTCGACAGTCAGGACCGCTGCCTCAACACCCCGGCCGGCACGTCGGTGGATGCACGCGGCTGCCAGCTGCAGGAGACCATCGTCCTCAAGGGCGTGACCTTCGCCACCGCTTCCGCGGAACTGACCGGCAACTCGCACCAGGTGCTCGACGAGGTGGTCGCCACCCTGCGCCGCAACCCGGCGCTCAAACTGGAAGTGGCGGGCTACACCGACAGCCGCGGCAATCGCAACTACAACGTGCGCCTGTCGCAGAAACGGGCCGAGTCCGTGCGTGACTACCTGGTCAGCCAGGGCATTGCCGCGGATCGCCTGACGGCCAAGGGCTACGGACCGGACGACCCCATCGCCGACAATGCCAGCGAGGCCGGCCGTGCGGCCAATCGTCGGGTGGAGTTGCACATCATCGAGTAAGGCGCTCACCCGCCAGGCCAAGGCCTGTGTCCCCAGCGAGTGGGACACAGGCCTTTTTTCTGCGCGGGATTCAACAAACGGGAAATCCGGAATCAGGTGAGTGATCAACTCACTGACGGGATCGGGTAAGCTCGGTAACTCGCCATGAATGCCAATCCACCCAAACAACTGAAAAACCTGTGTTGCGACCGCCTGTTCTGGCTGGCCCTGCTGGCCGGCCCGGTGACGTGGGCAACACTCCTGGCCTGGCAGCCCGCCACCCCCTTCACGCAAGGCGAAACCGCCCAGTGGGGCCGGCTTCTGCTGCTGGCCGGCCTGTATCCGCTGCTCGAGGAATGGCTGTTTCGCGGCCTGCTGCAACCGCAACTGCTGACCTGGCGGCCCCTGCGCGCCCGCGCGCTGGGCCTCAGCGGCGCCAACTGGCTTGCCAGCCTGCTGTTCGGCGCCGCCCATCTGTTGGCCCACCCACCCCTGTGGGCCGCGGCGGTCATCATCCCCTCACTGGTCTTCGGCGCCTTTCGCGACCGTTACCAAAGCGTCGTTCCCGCCATCATCCTGCACAGCTTCTACAACCTCGGCTATTTCCTGATGTTCTGGCCGGCTTGACGAACTGAGCCCCCCGTAACAACTGCTGTAGAATTCCCCCATGCCGCTCATCGACACCCACTGCCACCTCGACGTGGCCGCCTTCGACGACGACCGCCCGGCCGTGCTGGCGCGCGCGCGGGCGGCGGGCGTGAGCCGCATCGTGGTGCCGGGCATCACCGCCGAGGGCTGGCAGGGGCTGCTCAGCCTTTGCGAAGACGAGGACGGACTCTACTCCGCCCTGGGCCTGCATCCCGTGTTCCTCGACCAGCACCGGCCAGATGACCTGCGGGCGCTGGAGACCGCCATTGCCCGTCATGCGCCCGTTGCGGTGGGCGAGATCGGCCTGGATTTCTACCTGCCGGCCCTGGATGTTGAGCGGCAAAAGGCGCTGTTCGAGGCACAGCTGCACATCGCCCGCGACGCCGGCCTGCCGGTACTGCTGCACGTGCGCAAGGCCCACGACGACACCCTCGCCTTGCTGCGCCGAACACGCGTGACCGGCGGCATCTGCCACGCCTTCAACGGCAGCCAGCAGCAGGCGCGGCAGTATATCGACCTGGGCTTCAAGCTGGGCTTCGGCGGCATGCTGACCTACGACCGCTCACACAAGCTGCACCGCCTGGCACGAGACCTGCCGTTGGAAGCCCTGGTGCTGGAGACCGACGCCCCGGACATGCCACCGGCCAGCCACCAGGGCCGGCGCAACAGTCCGGAGTACCTGCCCGAGGTGCTGCGGGCCCTCGCCCGGCTGCGCGAGGAAGATGCCGCCGACATCACCGCGCAAACCACCGCCAACGCCATCGAGTTACTGAAACTGACATGAGCACCGACGCAATTCCCGCCAGCCCCGACGACCGCTTCGAACAACGCTTCGGCGGTATCCGCCGTCTCTACGGCGTGGACGCCGTGCCCATCATCCACGGCCTGCACGTCTGCGTGGTGGGCCTGGGCGGGGTCGGCTCCTGGGCCGTGGAGGCCCTGGCGCGCACCGGCGTCGGCCGGCTGACCCTGATCGACTACGACACCGTGGCCCTGAGCAACGTCAACCGCCAGTTGCCCGCCCTGACCAGCACCGATGGCCAAAAGAAATCCGCCGTGCTGCGCGAGCGCATCGAACAGATCAACCCCGACTGCCGCTGCGAGGTCATCGACGACTTCATCACCGTGGCCAACATGCGCGACTACCTCGACCCCGCGCGCGGCTACGGCTACGTGATCGACGCCATCGACAGCATCAAGTTCAAGGCGCAGATGATCTACCACTGCAAGCGCAACAAGATCCCTATTATCGCCACCGGCGGCGCGGGCGGGCTCACCGACCCCACCATGATCCACGTCAGGGACCTGCGCCAGACCTACAACGATCCCCTGGCCGCCAAGGTGCGCAGCCGCCTGCGCAGCGACTTCGGCTTCAGCAGGAATCCCAAGCGCAACTTCGGCATCGAGTGCGTGTTCTCCAGCCAGCAGCAGGTCTACCCCAAGGCCGACGGCAGCGTCAGCCACGAAAAGCCGGGCATCCACGGCATCTCGCTGGATTGCAGCATGGGCTACGGCTCGGCCGCCTTCGTCACCGCCGTGTTCGGCCAGGTGGCCGCCTCGCGGGTGATCAACCGCACCCTGCAAAAGGCGGCGCGACGGAAAACCTCCAAAACATGACAAAACCTGTGGGAGCGGCTTCAGCCGCGAATGAAACCAGTCTTCATCGCGGCTGAAGCCGCTTGTATGTTCTTTCCTGATAAGCCAAAAAGGGTTTATCGGGGGCGGAGGGACCAAAGCCGCATCTGGCTGTTTCAGCACAGACCGTGGGAGAAATCGTCCCGTCTCCACCT
>JALSHB010000043.1 GCA_026982475.1 Chromatiales bacterium | reverse complement strand
GTGGCGCTGAGCGCCACGGGATCTGTGACACCGCGGAGCGGTATCGCAAGCTGCTTATTTCTTCCGCAGGCGCTACAGGCGAGCGATACGGATAACAGTGGCAACCATCAAACGCTCACTCACCCCGCGCCAGCCAGAACCACCACACGATGAAGCCGATCAGCGCCAGCCCCAGGCCGTTGACCAGCCAGCTCATCGCCTGCCTCCCGGGGTGAAGAAGCGCAGCCGGTTGGCGTTGCTGACCACGGTCACCGAGGACATGGCCATGGCCGCGCCGGCGATCACCGGGTTGAGCAGCGGGCCGCCGAAGGGATACAGCACGCCGGCGGCCACCGGGATGCCCACCACGTTGTAGACGAAGGCGCCGAACAGGTTCTGCTTGATGTTGCGCAGGGTGGCGCGGGAGATGGCGATGGCGTCGGCCACGCCGTGCAGGGAGCCGCGCATCAGGGTCACGTCGGCGCTCTCGATGGCCACGTCGGTGCCGGTGCCGATGGCGAAACCCACGTCGGCGCGCGCCAGCGCCGGGGCGTCGTTGATACCGTCGCCCACCATGCCCACCACCCGGCCGGCGCCCTGCAGGGCGGCCACCTGGTCGGCCTTGTCGCCGGGGAGCACCTCGGCGATCACCTCGTCCACGCCCACCGCGCGGCCCACCGCCTCGGCGGTGGCGCGGTTGTCGCCGGTGAGCAGCACCACGCGGATGCCCTGGTCGCGCAGGCGGGCAATGGCCTGACGCGAATCGGCCTTGATGGGATCGCTGACCGCCAGCAGGCCGGCCAGCTGGCCGTCCACGGCGAGGAATATCGGGGTCTGGGCCTCGGCGGCGAGCGCATCGGCACGCGGAAGCAGCGCGGCCGGGTCGATGCCGTTGTCGGTCATCAACTTCGCGTTGCCGAACAGCACGGCCTGCCCGTCCACCGTGGCGCGCACCCCGTGGCCCTCGATGGCGGCGAAACCCTCGGCCTTCGGCGGCGCCAGGCCGCGCTCGCCGGCGGCGGCGAGGATGGCCTCGGCCAGCGGGTGCTCGGAGCCCTGCTCCAGTGCCGCGGCCAGGCGCAGCAGCTCCGCCTCGTCACCGCCGGCGAGCGGCTCCAGGGTGGTGAGCGCGGGGCGGCCCTCGGTGACCGTGCCGGTCTTGTCCAGCACTACCGTGTCCAGCGAACCGGCGCGCTGCAGGGCCTCGCCGTTGCGGATCAGGATGCCGTGCTCGGCGGCCTTGCCCACTCCCACCATGATGGCGATGGGCGTGGCCAGGCCCAGGGCGCAGGGGCAGGCGATGATCAGCACGGTCATGGTGGTCACCAGCATGTAGCTGACGCGCGGCTCCGGGCCGAGGTTGTACCAGGCCAGGCAGGTAAGCACGGCAAAGATCAGCACCGTGGGCACGAACACCGCGGCGATACGGTCCACCAGGCGGCCGATAGCGGGCTTGGAGTTCTGCGCCTGGCGCACCATCTCGACGATGCGCGCCAGGGCGGTGTCCGCGCCGACGTGTTTCGCCTGCATCAGGAAGCTGCCGGCCTTGTTGAGGGTGCCGCCCACCACCTCGTCGCCGACGCCCTTTTTCACCGGCATGGGCTCGCCGGTGAGCATGGATTCGTCCACCGTGGTGCCGCCTTCGAGGATCACCCCGTCCACCGGGATCTTCTCGCCGGGGCGCACGCGCAGGGTCTCGCCCAGGCCCACCTGCTCGATGGGCACGTCCAGCTCGCGGCCCTCACGCACCACCCGCGCGGTCTTCGGCGCCAGGCCGATGAGGCGCTTGATGGCCTCGGAGGTCTTGCCGCGGGCGCGCGCCTCCAGCGCCCCGCCCAGGTTGATCAGGGAGATGATGATGGCCGCCGCCTCGAAGTACAGGTGGCGCGCCGACTCCGGCACCAGCGTCGGCCACAGCAGCACCAGCGTGGAATAGACCCAGGCGGTGCCGGTGCCCAGCGCCACCAGGGTGTCCATGTTGGCGTTGTGATTGAGAAAGGACTTCCAGGCGCCGCTGAAGAAGCGCCCGCCGGCGTACCACAGCACGAACAGGCTGAGGCCGGCCACCACGAACCAGAAGATCCGCCCGGCGCCCTCCAGCGGCGGCATCAGGCCCAGCCAGCCCATCAGCATCAGCGGGAAGCCCACCGCGCCGGCCACCGCCGACTGCCGCCACAGGGCGCGCAGATGGGCCTGCTCGGCGGCCTCCTTCTCCGCCTCGTCGGCGGCGCTCTTAAGCTCCGCGGCCTCGTAGCCGGCAGCGCTGACGGCCTGGATGATCGCCTCAGCGCTGACATCCCCCGTCACCTCGGCGGTGTGCTCGGCGAAGTTGACGCTGGCGGACTCGACGCCCGGCACCGATTTCAGGGCGTCCTCCACCGCGCCCACGCAGCCCGCGCAGGCCATGCCGCCGATGGAGAAGCGTAGCGTCCGGGCCAAGGTCAGGCGCTCTTCACCACCGTCGGGTAGCCGGCATCGGTGAGCACCTGGCAAATGGTTTGCGGATCGACGTCGCCGACCACCCTGGCGGTGCCGGCGTCCAGATCGAACTCGGCGGAGACGAAGCCGGGCACGCTGGCCAGGGCCTTTTCGGCATTGCTGATGCAGCCGCCGCATTTCATGCCCTGGACAAAGAATTCAGTGGTGGTTTCTGACATCACGCTGTCACTCCTGCTGGTTGGATTTCAACGAACCTGCGGCATTGTCGCCGCAAATCGTGCAAAGCATTGCAAACTACCACGCACGGGGAAAATATGCCGAAAGGATAGGAGCCCCGCAGACCCCATAAAACCTGTGCAAACGTGTCGGTTTTCTTTACAGAACCCCCATCACACGCCGGCATACCTTCCCGCAAGCACACAATATGCCTGTTTTCAAACTGAAAATGTTATGCGGCATAGAAATTGCTTATTGGTCGCGAATTAACCAAACTGGTTAAAATTCCACCGCTGGTCAACCCGGCCCGCGTGGGAACGCCATCACCAGGGATTGTCGTATGAGAGTTTTTCTGTTGTTACTGCTGGCCCTCGGCGCCGAGCGCGCGCTGGCCGATGCCACCCTCAGCCCCGAAGAAGCCAAGGAGCTGCGCTGCCTGGCCCTGAACATCTATTTCGAGGCCCGCAGCGAGCCCGTCGATGGCCAGCTTGCCGTCGCCTTCGTGACCATCAACCGCCTGCACAGCCGGCGCTACCCGAACACCGTCTGCGGCGTGGTGTGGCAGAAGCGGCAGTTCAGCTGGACCCATGACGGCAAGAGCGACCGCCCCTACGAGCAACGCGCCTGGCAGCAGGCGCAGACGATTGCGCGCTTCATCTTCACCAAATACCTGGCCCTGCCGGAGAAGGTGCGCCGCATCATGGATCGCACCAACGGCGCCCTGCACTACTACGCCCCCAAGCTGGCCGACCCTTACTGGGCCAAGGCCAAGGAAGTCACCTTCGCCGTCGGCGGCCACGTCTTCCTCGCCGATCGCTCCTGAAACAACAGCCCCCACCCCCATGCAGGAGCGGACCCTTGGACCGCGACCCGAATTCCTGCCAGGCTATCGCGGCCCAAGGGTCCGCTCCTACAGGGGTTGGATGGCCGTGGCATACCCGATGTTATCGAACCCGCCTGCTCATGCGGCCCACGATGGGCCGCCATTTGGCCGGCAACCTCATCGTCTCAACCCGCTACGGCAAACAATCCCTGGCGCACCGCCAAAGATCACCCCTGCGACGGCAGCCTCCACGGCAGATCCTCATCCCCCTCCGCCTGCGAGCGCTGGGTGAGGATGTAGGGGCGGGTGTCGGACGATTCGTAATAGGTGCGGGTGATCATCTCGCTCATGATGCCGGTGGTGAAGAACTGGATCGACACCACCACCAGCAGCACCCCCAGCAGCAGCAACGGCCGGTTGCCGATGGACTCGCCGAGGAAGATCTTGAGGAAGGCGAGATAGACCAGGATCAGGCCACCCAGCCCCCCCATCACCAGCCCGATGCGGCCGAAGAAATGCCCGGGCCGGGCGCGGAAGCGCATGAAGAAGTACACGAACATCAGGTCCAGCAGCACCCGGTAGGCGCGCGAAATGCCGTACTTTGACTCGCCGTAGCGCCGCGGATGATGCTTCACCACCTCCTCCTTGATGCGCGAGGGCGAGGTATTGGTCGCCACCCAGGCGGGAATGAAGCGGTGCATCTCGCCGTACAGACGGATGTTTTTGATCACCGTGGCGCGGTACACCTTGAGGCTGCAACCGTAGTCGTGCAGGCGCACGCCGGTGATGCGGCCGATCAGGCGGTTGGCGATGCGCGAGGGGATCTTGCGCATCACCAGGTTGTCGTGGCGGTTCTTGCGCCAGCCGGACAGCAGGTCGAGATCCTCCCGCAGCAGCCGCGCCACCATGCGCGGGATGTCCGAAGGGTCGTTCTGCAGATCGCCGTCCATGGTGACGATCACCTCGCCACGGGCATGGTCGATACCGGCCTGCATGGCCGCTGTCTGGCCGAAATTGCGCTGCAACTCGATGAGATGCACATGGGCATTGCCCGCCTCCAGGGCCTTGCGCACCTTCGTCACCGTATTGTCGCTGCTGCCATCGTCCACCAGCACCAGCTCCCAGGGGGCCGGATAATCCTTCAGCGCCTCATTGATGGTATCGATGAGCGGCCCGACACTCTCTTCCTCGTTGTACAGGGGCACCACCACCGACAGCGGGCAGGCCTCCGCCGCGGGCACATCACCGGTTGCTTTTCCAGCCGCATCATTCATCTCAGACATCGCATTCCACAGGCAAATCGAAGCGCCACATATCGGCGCAATTGCGCGACTATACCATCAAGGAAAGCCTGATCAATTCATGGCGCAACAATCACCGCCAAATGCCCCCGCACCGCCTTGCCGCACAGGAAACGCCACTCACTCACAGCGGCAAAGCGGTGTACACGCGCAACCACCAGGGCTCACTGCCGCCCCCTCAACCCCACGTCGTCACGCAGGGCGAGTGCCGGCATCCAGGAAACCGACGAAACCACCGCACCCCAGAGCAGGCCCGGGACGACGGGAAAGACTGTTCAAATCCAACTCGGCCAACGTGGCCGTTGGGAAGCTTGGCCCTCCAGAGCGATTGCACCACCATCCAGGGGTCGGCATGCACACCCTGTTCGAGGGCTCTGCCCCTTCGTACACCATCCACCAGAGATTTTTAGTGGGCGACCCCCACCGGAGCAGTATTTT
>JALSHB010000042.1 GCA_026982475.1 Chromatiales bacterium | reverse complement strand
CCGTGGAAGGCCTGTATGCCGAGCGTGCCTTCCAGGTTGTCGGTCAGCGAATAGATAAGGTTCGGCGCCAGGAACAGGCTGTCGTCGTCCAGGTTGACGATGAGGAAATTGTCCCAGCGCAGCAGGGGGGTGAGGTCATAGCCCAGATAGGCGCCCACGTAGTGGCGCGCCAGGCTCAGGATCTCGCCCCGCAGCAGGCGGGCGAAGTCATAGTCTCGCGTGTCGGTGGCTCCCCGGCCGTTGTAATGGACCTCGAGGTTGAGGCTGAGGCTGTTGCCGAAGGTGTAGTCGGCGCCCAGCACGGCCTGGGTGAACCCTCTGCCCGCCTCCGGGCGGGTGCGGGTGAATTCGCCGCGCAGGCCGACGTCGCCCAGTTGCCCGGCGAAGTCGAATCCGCCGACCGCGTCGCCACGGAAGCGCCCCGCCATCAGTGACAGGTCATAACCCCGGAGGTTGCTGCGCCAGCGCATCGCGGCGCTTGCCCCGCTCCGCTGGCGGGCGTAGACCAGGCTCACCCGCGACAGGGCATTGTAGTCCCAGTCCAGCAGGGCCGCGTCGATGCCCTGCCGTTCCAGACGCTCCAGCTGGATGGGGTTGAAGGGGTTGAGGATGTCCATGGGGTTCCACAGCATGGCCGTCCCCCAGGCGATGCGCTGCCGGCCGATGCGCAGATCCACCGCGGACAGGGTCAGTTCGGCATAGGCGCGGTACAGACGGTGGCCGCCGTACAGGGTGCCGTTGTCCACATAGGTTCGGGAGAGGTCGAAATAGGTGTCGGGCCGCTGGTCCTTGAGCAGCGCGAACTGGCGGGTGTCCAGGTAGTCGCCCAGCAGGATCTCGTTGTCGTACTCGATGTCGAAGCCGATGTTGTCGCCGAGGCTGCCACGCAGTTGCAGGCGCAGGCGGTTGAGGTCGAGGACGTAGGACTCGACGGGGGGAAGCAGCGGCAGGGTCTTCGAACTGGCGAGGATGTTCTTGTAGTAGCCGCCAAGCTCGACCTCCAGCGCCGCGACCGGTGCGACGGCGAGCGACAGGAACAGGAGCAAGGGCGCCGCGATCCCGGATGCCGGCCCGGCAGGGGTCGCGGCCTCAGGCATGGCGAATGGCCGTCACCGGCTCCAGGCGCGCCGCGCGCGCGGCAGGATAGAAGGCGGCCGCCACCCCAGTGAGAAACAGCAGCACGGTGGGCAGCCAGAGGTGCTCGATCATCAGCACCGGATAGATGACGTCGGTCAGCCCGGGGATGGTGTCCGTAGCCCCGGCGAAGCCCGAGAGATCCATGCCGCTGGTGCCGTAATAGGCCACCAGGGAGACGCCGAGGAAGATGCCCAGGATGATGCCGATGAGCCCGAGGATGACGGCCTCGTACACCACTATCCGCACGATCAGGCGCGGCTCCGTGCCCAGCGCCAGCATCACGCCGAACTCGCGGGTCCGTTCCAGCACCGACATGAACAGGGTATTGGTCACGCCGATGGCGACCACCAGGAAGACGATGGCCAGCACCACGTAGAACATCAGCCGGCTGACATCGATCATCTGCACCAGCACCGGCATGATGTCCTCCCAGGGCCTGGCCTGATAGGGGGTAGAGACCAGTTCCCGGTCGACCTCGGCCGCGAGCGGTTTCGACAGTGCGCGCTGCTTCAGCCGCAGGGCGATGGTGGAGACCCGCTCCGGCATGGCAAGCAGTTCCTGCGCCTGGGCCAGACCGATGAAGCCCAGGGTGCGATCGAAGATCTCGCTGTTGGTCTGGTAGATCCCTGCCAGCCGGTAGGCGGCGGATCCCAGGCTGCCATCGGCCAGCTGCGTCGTCACCACCACCTTCTCGCCCAGGCGCACATCGAGTTCCCCGGCTAGCTTGCGTCCCAGCAGGATCTCCATGCCGCCCTCCTCCGTCAGGTAGGCGCCCTCCGTGATCACCGTGTGCAGCCTGGTCACCCGGGTCTCGCTGGTCGGCTCCACCCCCATCAGGATCAGCGGCTCGGTCTTGGTCGGACTACTGATCATGGCCTCCACCTGGATGCGCGGCGTGGCGGCCTGCACCGCGGGATGGCGCCGTACCTGCTCCAGCAGCGCGCGGGGCTGCGACAGGTAGAGCGCCGGCGAGAGTTCCTCGCGGAAGCCCCGGGGCTCGACCTGCACGTGGGCGGTGGAGAAATCGATGGAATTGTTGATCATCTGTTCGAAGAAGCCATCGGTGAAGGCGTACAGGAACAGGAAGGCGGCCAGGCCGAAGGCCGTGGCGGCGGCGGTCAGCGCCGAGCGGCGGGGATTGCGCCAGATGTTGCGGAAGGCCATGCGCCAGAACGGCGCGCGGCCACCGCGCGTGGCGCTGGCGTCGCGGGGTCGGGACTGACGCCGGCGTCTTCCCAGTTGGCCGCGGATCGCCGCGACGGGCTCCAGCCCGGCCACCCGCCAGGCCGGCCAGAGCGCCGGCAGGATGCTGATGGCCAGGGTCACCGTGGAAACCAGCAGGACATGGTCCCAGCGAATCATCGGATACACCGTGCCGGTCAGGCCCGGCATGGTCTCCATGGCCAGGGTGTACTGGCTGAGGTCGATGCCCGTCGCGCCGTAGTAGGCGGTGATGCCGAGCCCGAAGAGGTTGCCCAGCAGCAGGCCGATCACGCCCAGCAGCAGGGACTCCAGCAGCACAACCTGGATGATCTGCGCCTGGCTGGTGCCCAGCGCCAGCAGGATGCCGAACTCACGGATGCGCTCCATGACCGCCATCAGGATGGTGTTGGCGACGCCCACTGCGACCACCACGATGACGATGAAGATGACCACATAGGTCATCACTTCGTGGAAGCGCACCATCTGCACCATGCCTGGCAGCAGCTGCTTCCAGCCCAGCACCTCGTAGCCATTGCCCAGCCGCTCGGCGATCTGCCGCGAGATCTCGCCGGCCCGCCGGCGGTCGTCCAGGCGCAGCACCCACTCGGTGATCTGTCCCCACAGGGAGTACAGTTCCTGGGCGCTGGCCAGGGGGATGAACACGTGCACGGCGTCGATCCTGTCGATGCCGCTGTCGAACAGCCCCACTACCTGGAAGCGGTCCGCCGCCAGGGAGCCGTCCCGGGCCTGGGTCACCAGGATCGCCTGGTCGCCCACCGTGAGGCCGGTCCGCTGCGCCAGCTTGTCACCCAGCAGGATGGTGTTGCCGTCGCCGGCCTGGAGATAGCGGCCGGCGACGATGGCCCGGGCGATGGTGGTGACCCGGGGTTCCTGCACGGGATCGACGCCGATGACCTTGACGCCGCGCGCCTCCTGGTCGCCGCTCAGCATGGCCTGGTCCGACACCCGCGGGGTGACGGCGACGACGTGCGGCAGGGCGCCCAGGCGCGCCTGCAGGGTGCTGTCGTCGGCCATGGCGAGGTACAGCGCCTTGTCCTCGTGGAAGCCGCTGCGGTGGATTTTCACGTGTCCGGTCAGGTAGGTGGTGCTGTTTTCGATGGTCTGTTCGTTCATGCCGTCGATGAAACCCCAGACGAAGATCAGCGCGGCCAGGCCCACGGTGATGGCGGCGATGGTGTTGAGCGAGCGCCGCGTGTTGCGCCGCACGTTGCGCCAGGCCAGCCGCAGCAGCTTCATGGGCGGCGCGCCCCGTGATCCTCGACGATGCGGCCGTCCTTGAGGCGCACCACGCGCCGCGCGCGCTCGATCACCATGGCGTCGTGGGTGGAGAAGACGAAGGTGATGCCCCGGCGCTGGTTGAGGCGGCGCATCAGGTCGAGCAGGGCGGCGCCGGTAGCCGAATCGAGATTGGCCGTGGGCTCGTCGGCCAGCACGATCACGGGTTCGGAGACGATCGCCCGGGCCACCGCGACCCGTTGCTGCTGCCCGCCCGAGAGCTGCGCGGGCCGCCGGTGCTCCAGGCCCTCCAGTCCCACTTCGCGCAGCATGTCGCGGGCGCGCCGGCGCCGTTCACCTTCGCCCACGCCCTGCAGCAGCATGACGTATTCCACGTTCTCCAGGGCGCTGAGCACGGGGATCAGGTTGTATTCCTGGAAGATGAAGCCCAGCCGGCGCAGGCGCAGCCGGGACCGCTCGGCGCGGGAGAGGCGGCCGATCTCCTGCTTCTCGATCCAGATCCTGCCAGCGCTGGGGGCATCCAGGGCGCCGATCAGGTTGAGCAGGGTGGTCTTGCCGGAGCCGGACGGCCCCACCAGGGCGACGAATTCGCCGCTGTCCACCGTCAGGTCGATCTCCGACAGGGCGTCTACCGAAATGCCGTCCTGCGCGTAGCGCTTGGATACCCCCTGGATGCGGACGATGTTCATGGCGCCCTCCTCCCTCAGCGCCCGCGCAGATTGCGCAGGGTGAACACGCGGGCGGGTATCGGCCGGTCGAAGCGCACCTCAAGGAGCCGGATCACGGTGGCGTTCTCCGGTTTCTCCGTCGGTCGCATCTCCCAGCGCGTGGGCAGGCGGCGGCCGTCCATCTCCCGCACCTCGGAAAAGCGCAGCGACTTGATCAGGCGGCCCCGCTCGTCGAAATAGTCGAGGCGCAGCGGCATCAGGTCCGCCTTGCGCACCTGGTAGACCAGCTTGCCCCACACCACCGGCGCGCCCGGCTTGGGCAGCGAGCGTATGCGGTAGACCGTCTCCCCGTCGAGGGTCTCCTCGCCGAGGATTTCGTGGCGGTAGTCGTCGATCACGCTGCTTTCCTTCACCAGGTCGTCATTGGTGAAATCGGAGCCCATCCAGGGCTGCAGCATCATGGAGGGCGGCACCTTGACCACGCGCTCGACCTTGGGCAGATAGTTCCACATCTCGTCACGGATCCGCAGCGAGCCCACGCCCGCCTCCTTGGCCGGCGAGAGGATGCGGATGAAGCTCCTGTCCGGGCGCTGCATCCACACCTGCAACGTCAGCGTGCGCTGCCAGTAGGGGGTGGTGATGCGCATCTCGTATCGCCCCTGGCTGGTCTTTCCCCACAGGCGCTTTTCCACCTCGGCGACGATGGCGCGGCCATCCGGCGTCTCCGCCGCCAGCGCCCCGCCGGCGGCGATCCAGAGCAGCAGGGCGTATCCCAGCCCGCGCCCCGCCCTCGCCGCGCCGTGCCTTGCATTCGATGACATGATTGCGCCTCCTTGTCGTCGTGTGTTTTGCCTTCCACCTCTCGTCCACTGCGTCAGGGCCTGGCTATCGGCATCACGCCCCCGGCCCTCCTGCCCAGCGCGCCCTAGTCCGGGATACAGCAGGCCCCGCGACACCAGATGCACTCACAGTCGACGTGGT
>JALSHB010000041.1 GCA_026982475.1 Chromatiales bacterium | reverse complement strand
CACAGTATTTGATGGCGGAAATGGATTACGAGCGCTTCAAGATGATGGGCGGCGCGCGGCTGGAATACTCGAAACAGACGGTCAACACCTTCAAGCTGACCGACCCGAATCAGGTCGTCCCCGCCGAACTGGAAACCACGGACCTGCTGCCGGCCCTGTCGTTGACCTGGGTCGCCAGCCCCGCGTTGCAGTTTCGCGCCGCTTACAGCAACACCCTCAACCGGCCCGACTTCAAGGAGCTATCAGAGGCGCCCTACATCGACCCCGACACGCGGCGGGTGGTGATCGGCAACCCGGCCCTGCAGCGCGCCAGGATCAGCAACTATGACCTGCGCGCCGAGTGGTATCTGACCCGGTTCGAGACCCTCTCCATGGCCTTTTTCTACAAGAACTTCGAGCAGCCCATCGAGCAGGTTATCCGCCTCGGCGCAGGTGGCATCATTACCTTCGACAATGCCGAGTCGGCGCAGAACTACGGCATCGAGTTTCAGGGGCGCACCTGGCTGTCACGCCTGTTCGGACGTTCCTTCTCGCGCTTCTATCTCGCGGGCAATCTGTCGATGATCGAGTCCAGTGTAAAGCTGGGCAAGGCCGGTGATCAGCAGACCAATCAGCAGCGTCCGCTGCAGGGGCAGTCACCCTGGGTCATCAACGCCACCCTGGGTTATGAAAATCTCATCACCGCGACCAAGGCCTCGCTGTTGTTCAACATGGCCGGCGAGCGCATCACCAGCGTCGGCGTGAAGGGCATGCCCGATGCCTATGAGCAACCGGTTCCGCAGCTCGATTTCGTCTACAGCCGGCGTATCTATGAAGGGGCTAACGGTAAAAAGGCGTCCTTCAAGTTCCGCATCAAGAACATTCTCGACCCCGAGTACAAGACCCTGCGCGGCAACGAAGTGGAGCGTCTGACCAGGAAGGGCATCAGTTTCAAGGCGAGCCTGTCCTATTCCTTCATCTGATCCAATAGGCTTGCGTACGGCCTTTGGCGCAGCATGTCTGTAGGAGCGGCCTTGGCCGCGAATGATTTCCTGTCATGGCTTCTTGGCTGAAGCCACTGCCAAAAAATACTGCTGCCATTCCCATGCTTGTGGCCATTGCCATCCCTGTCACGCAACTGACACAAAACTGTCAACTTAATTAAATATTCCCTTGTTACAGTAGTCGAGTCACCATATTCGAAGATGTAACTAATAGGAGTTATGCCATGAATTTCAGAAAGAGCCTGTTGACGCTCTCGATTGCCGCCGTCACGGTGGGATTGAGCGCCTGTGGCGGGGGCACTACCACCACGACCCCCACCACGCCTACCACGACTGCGGCTGATCCCTACAAGGTTTCCGACTGGTTCAGCGCTGGCACCAACAACCGCCAGGCGGATCCCGCGCTCGCCGCCGATGGCCAGCCCACCAGCGCCTCGCCTGATCTGCAGGATGCCGCCTATACCTTTACCGCCAGCTCGCCGGACATGCAGGACGCGGCCTACGCCATCGACCTGAGTGCGGTGGATGCCCGCTTCGTCGCCACCGACTACATTGGCGCCTTCCCGCAGGACACCAGCGACAACTGGACGGCCGGCTGGACCGTGTGGCTGAACGGCAACAGCACCGTGTGGGAACCTGCCGTGACCCCGGTGGCCGACGCCACCTGCCCCACGGGCACCACCTACGTCAGCGCGCAGACCCTGCCCGACGGTGGCCAGATGGACCTGTGCCAGCTGGACGCGGTGATCACCACCGACGTCACCCTCAGCAACGACAACGTCTACAAGCTGGCCAGCGGCTTCCCCGGCACCAAGATCGGCCTGGGTGAAGACCTCGACCCCGCCAACGACGTCGCCGTGACCCTCACCATCGCCCCCGGCACCCTGATCATGGGTGACGTGCAGGAGGCCCTGGTGATCACCCGTGGCGCCAGGATCGACGCCCAAGGCACCGCCGCCGACCCCATCGTCATGACCTCCAAGACCCAGTTCGACGCCTGGGTGGCGGGTGGTGACGGCACCTCCGGCCGCGGCGAATGGGCCGGCCTGGCGCTGATGGGCCGCGCCCCCACCAACGAGTGCGGCAGCCCCTGCAACGTGGCGGCCGAGGGCAACATCGGCTACTACGGCGGCACCGACAACGCCGACGACAGCGGCATCATCAAGTACCTGGTGATCCGTCACGCCGGCAACGACATCGACGGCAACGGCAACGAGCTCAACGGCCTGACCATGTTTGGCACCGGCTCCGCCACTCGCGTGGACTACGTGCAGGTGCACAAGAACCTGGACGACGGCGTGGAGCACTTCGGCTCCAGCGACTTCATGTCGCACCTGGTGCTGACCGCCAACAAGGACGACAGCTTCGACTGGGGTCAGGGCTACACCGGCGGCGCGCAGTTCATCGTCATCAAGCAGGACACCGACACCGCCGACCGCGGCATCGAGGCCGACAACGACAAGACCGACCCGCTGGCCACCCCGGTCTCCATGCCGACCCTGGCCAACATGACCATCATCAGCCATGGCACCGCCGACTCCAAGGGCGAGCAGGGCATCCTGCTGCGTCGTGGCACCGGCGCGATGATCTACAACAGTGTGATCACCGGCTTCCGCGATAGCTGCATCGACATGGATGGCGCCGACACCCTCGCCATGGCCGGCGCCCTGAACGACGCCACCGATGGCCAGCTGGAGATTCACAATTCCATCATCCACTGCCCCGCTGGCGTCTCCTTCAAGGATGACGGCGACGTGGCCGGCGCCGATATCTCGACCTGGTTCGCCGCCGATGCCAACAACCGCATCGCCAACCCGAACCTGAACCCGGTCGGCATGCCCAACTCGCCCAGCGGCGCAGGCACCAACTTCGTCACCACCGACTACATTGGCGCCTTCCCGCAGGATACTAGCGACAACTGGACGGCCGGCTGGACCGTGTGGCTGAACGGCAACAACACCGTGTGGGACACCACCGCGCCGGTGGCCGATGGCACCTGCCCCACGGGCACCACCTACGTCAGTGCGCAGACCCTGCCCGCCGGCGTCAACGGCGGCCTGGGTGGTCAGATGGACCTGTGCCAGTTGCCGAACCCCGTTGTCACCGATCTCACCCTCACCGGCGACAACATCTACAAGCTGGCCAGCGGCTTCCCCGGCACCGTGGTAGGCCGGGGCGACGACCTCGACCCCGCCAACGACATCGCCGTGACCCTCACCATCGAGCCCGGCACCCTGATCCTGGGCGACGTGCAGGAGGCCCTGGTGATCACCCGTGGCGCCAGGATCGACGCCCAGGGCACCGCCGCCGACCCCATCGTCATGACCTCCAAGACCCAGTTCGACGCCTGGGTGGCGGGTGGTGACGGCACCTCCGGCCGCGGCGAATGGGCCGGCCTGGCGCTGATGGGCCGCGCCCCCACCAACGAGTGCGGCAGCCCCTGCAACGTGGCGGCCGAGGGCAACATCGGCTACTACGGCGGCACCGACAACGCCGACGACAGCGGCATCATCAAGTACCTGGTGATCCGTCACGCCGGCAACGACATCGACGGCAACGGCAACGAGCTCAACGGCCTGACCATGTTTGGCACCGGCTCCGCCACTCGCGTGGACTACGTGCAGGTGCACAAGAACCTGGACGACGGCGTGGAGCACTTCGGCTCCAGCGACTTCATGTCGCACCTGGTGCTGACCGCCAACAAGGACGACAGCTTCGACTGGGGTCAGGGCTACACCGGCGGCGCGCAGTTCATCGTCATCAAGCAGGACACCGATACCGCCGACCGCGGCATCGAGGCCGACAACGACAAGACCTCGCCGGACGCCACGCCCGTCTCCATGCCCACCCTGGCGAACATGACGTTCATCAGCGCGGGCACCCAGGATGGCAAGTCCGAGCAGGGCATCCTGCTGCGCCGCGGCACTGGGGCGGTGATCTGGAACACCATCGTCACGGGCTTCAGCGGCAGCTGCATCGATATCGACGATGACGCCACCTTCGCCCGCGCCGGCAGCAATGCCCCGGCGGCCCTCAACGGTGAGCTGGTGATGAACAACAGCGTCATCAGCTGTCCCACCAACTTCGATGAGGAGTAATCACATCGGAGCATGAGATTCCGGCAGGGAGGCCGGGAGGGGAGGCGCCACACGAATGTGGCGCCTTTTTTGTGCGTGAAAATAACGGGACAGATCAGGCGCTGCTGCCGCGCCTCTTGTAGGAGCGGCCCCACAGGCCGCGATGGAATAACCGCCAATGCTATCGTGGCCTGCGGGACCGCTTCCACGAGACAGATGGCATTTCTCGTTACACCGCTCTGCGGTGTAATGAAAAAGGGCGGTTCATGTTGTCGCGGGTGGTGTGGCGCAGAGCGCCACAGGATGTGTGACACCGCAGAGCGGTGTCACAAGCCGTAAACTTACCGTAGTTTACCTGCCTGATTGGTTGCATAATTACTAAGGTTATCTGCTTTCCGATTCAAAGTGTTGGCGGTCTATGTCTAAAAAAGACTTCTGTTCAGGTCTTCTGCCTTGCTTTTACGACTTTAGCAGCTTGCGTAGGCGGTAGAGGGTCTCCAGGGCCTGGCGCGGACTGAGATCGTCGGGGTCGGTTTCGCGCAGGGCGTCGAGGGCGGGCGAGCAGGGCTCGCGCGGCGGTTCGTCGAACAGGGAGAACTGTTGCGCGGCCGGCGCCTGTTCGCGCAGGCTCTGTGACTCCAGCTGCACGAGATGTTCGCGCGCGCGCTCGATGACCGCCGGTGGCACGCCGGCCAGCGCCGCCACCTGCAGGCCATAACTTTGATTGGCGGGCCCTTCCTTGACCGTGTGCATGAAGACGATGCCGTCGCCGTGTTCCACGGCGTCGAGATGCACGTTGGCGACGTTGCCGAGGCTCTCGGGCAGGGCGGTCAACTCGAAGTAGTGGGTGGCGAACAGGGTGAAGGCCTTGACCTCGCGGGCCAGTTGCTCGGCGCAGGCCCAGGCCAGTGACAGGCCGTCGAAGGTGGAGGTGCCGCGGCCGACTTCGTCCATCAGCACCAGGCTGCGCTCGCTGGCGTTGTGCAGGATGTTTGCCGTCTCGGTCATTTCCACCATGAAGGTGGAGCGCCCGGAGGCGAGGTCGTCGGAGGCGCCGATGCGGGTGAAGATGCGGTCGAAGGGACCGATCACGGCGCGCCTGGCGGGGACGAAACTGCCGACGTGGGCGAGCAGGGTGATGAGCGCGGTCTGGCGCATGTAGGTGGACTTGCCGCCCATGTTGGGGCCGGTGATGACCAGCATGCGGCGTTGCTCGTCGAAGCGAACGTCGTTGGGAATGAAGGGCTGGTCGAGCACCTGTTCCACCACCGGGTGACGCCCGGCCTCGATCAGCAGGCCCGGCGTGGCGCTCATTTCCGGCTGGCACAGGTCGAGGCTGTCGGCGCGCTCGGCGAGGTTGGCCAGGGCGTCCAATTCGGCCAGCGCGGCGGCCGAGTCCTGCAGGGCGGGCAGGTATTCCGCGAGATAGTCGAACAATTCATCGTACAGCGCCTTTTCCCGCGCCAGGGCGCGTTCGCTGGCGCTCAGGGCCTTGTCCTCGAAGGCCTTGAGTTCGGGGGTGATGTAGCGCTCGGCGCCCTTCAGGGTCTGGCGGCGGACGTAGTCGGCGGGCACCTTGTCGGCGTGGCTGCGGCCGATCTCGATGTAATAGCCGTGAACGCGGTTGTAGGCCACTTTCAGGGTGGCGATGCCGGTGCGTTCACGTTCGCGGGTTTCCAGCTCTAACAGGAATTGGCCGGCATCCTTTTTGATGGAGCGCAGTTCATCCAGCTCTTCGTCATAGCCGGGGGCGATGACGCCGCCGTCGCGGATCAGCACCGGCGGTTCGTCGATGATGGCGCGCGTGAGCAGTTCGTGCAGGGCAGGGTAGTCGCCGATGCGCGCGTCGATGTCTTCCAGCGTGGCGCAATCCTGCCCCGCGTCGATGGCGGCCAGCGCGCCGCGCAGGCCGGGCAGGCTGCCAAGGGTGGCGCGCAGCTGGGTGAAGTCGCGCGGGCGGGCGCTGCGCAGGGCGATGCGGGCGAGGATGCGCTCCACGTCGCCGACGCCGCGCAGGCGTTCCTGCAGATCCTCGAAGTGGCGTTGTCCGAGCAGCACCGCCACCGCCTGGTGGCGCTGGCGCAGGGCGTCGTGGTCGGCCAGCGGGCGGTTGATCCAGCGCCGCAGCAGACGGCTGCCCATGGGGGTGCTGGTGTGGTCCATGACCCAGGCGAGGGTGTGTTCGCGGCCGCCGCCGAGGTTGGTCTCCAGCTCCAGGTTGCGGCGGCTGGCGGCGTCCAGCACCAGGCTGTCCTCGCGGCGCTCGACGCGCAGGCCGCGGATGTGCGGCAGGGCGGTGCGCTGGGTGTCCTTGACGTATTGCAACGCGCAGCCGGCGCTGGCGATGGCGAGGTGGAGGCCGTCGCAGCCGAAGCCGGACAGGTCGCGGGTGCCGAATTGCTGGGTCAGCAGGCGCCGGGCGCTGTCCTGTTCGAAGTGCCACGGCGCCTGTAGCCGCAGGCCGCGGCGTTCGCCGTCGATGGGCACGGCGGCGTCTTCGTCGATCAGCAGCTCGGCCGGGTTGAGGCGTTCGATCTCGCCGTTGAGGGCCTCCCGGCCTTCCACCTCCAGCACGGAAAAGCGGCCGCTGGTGACGTCCAGCGCGGCGATGCCGTAGCGGCCGCCGTCGCCGGTGATGGCGACCACCAGGTTGTCGTGGCGTTCCTCCAGCAGGGCCTCGTCGGTGACCGTGCCGGGGGTGACGATGCGCACCACCTTGCGCTCCACCGGCCCCTTGGCCTTGGCCGGGTCGCCGATCTGTTCGCAGATGGCGACGGATTCGCCCAGGCGCACCAGCCGCGCCAGGTAGCCGTCGGCGCTGTGGTAGGGGATGCCGGCCATGGGGATGGGCTCGCCGCCGGACTTGCCACGCGCGGTGAGGGTGATGTCGAGCAGGCGCGCGGCCTTGCGCGCGTCGTCGAAGAACAGCTCGTAGAAGTCGCCCATGCGGTAGAACAGCAGGGTGTCGGGAAAGTCGGCCTTGATGCGCAGGAACTGCTGCATCATGGGCGTATGTTGCGGTTTTTTTTGTTTTGCTGCGCCGGCCATAGGTAGTCACAAGTCCGTGGGGGTGATTGCCGTTTTTTTCGGCATCATGACGTTGCGGGCCAAGTCCTGCGCCATGATGTTCGTTGCCGAGCGAACGAAGGCGCGCATTATATCCCACCTGAACCTGCGGATTCAGATTCCACGGTGCAAAAACGGTGCGCGCCCTTCTGCCGGCCGGGCAATGGCGCTATCTTTGCGGCATGGACCATGTGCTTGCCATCGATCAGGGGACGCACGCCAGTCGCGCCCTGCTGTTCGACGGGCAGGGCCGGCAGGTCGCCGCGCATCAGGCGCCGGTGGCGCTGCGGCGGCCGCGGGCGGGGTGTGCGGAGCAGGATGCGGAGGAGATCGTCGCCTCGCTGCGGACGGTGGTGGCGCGGGTGATCGGCGCCCTGCCGGCCGCCCGGCGCGACCACATCTGCGCCTGTGGTCTGGCCTGCCAGCGTTCCACGGTGCTGGCGTGGCGGGCGGACGGCGCGCCCCTGTCCGCCGCCATCGGCTGGCAGGATACCCGTGGCGCGCCGCTGGTCGAGGCCCTGCGTCCCCATGCGGCGGCGATCCGCGCGCGCTCCGGGCTGCCCCTGTCGGCCTATTACGGGGCCAGCAAGCTGCACTGGTTGCAACGACGCCTGGGCGACGAGCCCCGCCTGCGCCTCGGCCCGCTGGCGAGTTTTCTCCTCGACCGCCTTAGCGATGCGGGGCACGTGGTGGATCACAGCAATGCCCAGCGCATGCAGCTGCTGGACGTGGAGCGGCTGGACTGGTCGCCGCAGCTGGCGGCCTGGTTCGGGGTGGGCCTCGATGGCCTGCCCGCCTGCCGCCCGGTGCTGAACGATTACGGCGTGCTCGCCGGTTACGACATCCCGCTGACGGCGGTGTGCGGCGACCAGAATGCCGCCTGGCACGGCAGCGGCGCCGCGGCGGGTGGTTGCGCCCTCGTCAACCTCGGCCTCGGCTCGCCATGGTGGCATCACGGCGGCACGCCGTCCTTCCATCTCGACGATGCGCGCCACGGCTGCGCCGAGCGCGCCGTGGCGGTGGTGGAGAGCATCGTCTTCCTGCTGCAATGCAATCTGCAGCACATGGCGCGCTATTCGACGATCACGCGACTGCGGGTCAGCGGCGGGCTGTCGCGGCTCGACGGCCTGTGCCGCAAACTGGCCGACCTCAGCGGCCTGCCGGTGACGCGTTGCGAGGCCCGCGAGGCCAGCGCCCGTGGTGTCGCCTGGCTGGCGGCGGGGCGGCCCGACGGATGGCGACTGGCGGAATACCCGGCACACTTCGAGCCCCAGGCGGATGCCGCCCTGCGGGCACGCTACCGGCGCTTTGTCGACCTGATTCGCCAATTGACGGAGGGTACCGATGGGCACTGATGCGATTCCGCTGCTGGTCGGCCATCGCGGCGACATGGTGCAATACCCGGAAAACAGCTGGCCGGGGCTGCGCGCGGCCGTCGCGGCCGGCGCCTGCTGGCTGGAGTTCGACGTGCAGATGTGCGCCGATGGCCGCTTCGTGCTGCTGCACGACGCCGATTTCCGGCGTACGGCGGGCGTCCCGCGCAGCGTCTTCGATCTCGACGCGCCAGCCTGCCGGGGCATCAGCGTGCACGAGCCCGAACGCCTCGGCGAACGCTTTTCACCGGCGCCGACGCCCCTGCTGGAGGAGGTGCTGACATGGCTGGCTGCTTATCCCCAGGTGCGCGCGATGGTGGAGATAAAGACCGAAAGCCTGCAGCAGTTTGGTCGAGAGGTCGTTCTGGAGGCGCTATTCGATGTTATGTTTGGGCATCGCGAGCAGTGCGTGCTCATCTCCTTCGACGCCGAGGCCCTGCGGCTGGCGCGGGACAAGGCCGAATTGGCGCTGGGCTGGGTGTTGTTGCAGTACGACGCCGACCAGCGGCGACGCGCCGAGGCGCTGCGGCCCGATTACCTCATCTGTAACCAGAAAAAGATACCCGACGATGAGTCCCCCTGGCGCGGCGACTGGCAATGGATGCTTTATGACATCCGCGAAGCCCGACAGGCGCTGGCGTGGGCGCGGCGGGGTGTCGGGCTGATCGAGAGTGGTGATATCTGCCGGCTGCTGAAACATCCCCGCCTCGCCACTCGGGCCTGTCGCCATGGACGCTGATATCCTCGTCGTCGGCGCCGGCATCCACGGCGCGGCGGTGGCCCATGCCGCGGCGCGCGATGGCTATCGTGTGCGTGTCGTCGAGCAGTACGCGCGCCCGGCGGAGGGCACCTCGAGCCGCTCCTCGAAGCTCATTCACGGCGGCCTGCGCTATCTCGAAAGCGGCCAGCTGAGACTGGTGCGTGAATGCCTGCGCGAGCAACGTGCGTTGCTGCGTGAACGGCCCGCACTGGTGAAACTCGTGCCTTTCTATCTGCCGGTGTACCGCCATACCTCGCGTCCGGCGTGGAAGATCGCCGTCGGCCTGTGGCTGTACCGGCTGCTGGGTGGACATCGTTTTCGCCGTATTCCCGCCCGTGAGTGGGCGACGCTGGACGGCCTGGACACCCGCGAGCTGCGCGCCGTGTTCCGCTATTTCGATGCGCAGACCGACGACCGCGCGCTGACCGCGGCGGTGCTCGCCGATGCCCGGGCGCTGGGCGCCGTGGTGGCCTTCGACACCCGGCTCGAAGGGATCGAATGCAACGCGGCCCGCTGTCGGGTGTATTGCCACGGGCCGGCGGGAACGGAGGTGCTTACCGCCGCCTGCGTGGTCAACGCCGCCGGTCCCTGGGTCAACCGTGTGCTGGCGCGCGTCACGCCGCGGCCGGCGATGCGGGAGATCGAACTGGTGCAGGGGACGCACATCATCGTGCCGGGGGCGTTGACGCGGGGCATCTATTACCTGGAGGCCCCGCAGGACCGGCGCGCGGTGTTTGCCATGCCCTGGAAGGGCCGGACACTGATCGGCACCACCGAGACCCCCTACCAGGGCGATCCGGCCGAGGTGCATCCGCTGGCGGAGGAGCAGGCCTACCTGCTGGCGGTGTACAACCGCTATTTCCAGCGAGGCCTGGAACAGGCGGATATCGAGGATGCCTTTGCCGGTCTGCGCGTGCTGCCGGCGGGGGAGGGCAGCGCCTTCAGCCGGCCGCGCGAAACCATCCTGCACCGCGATGACACCGTACCGCGGGTGCTCAGCATCTATGGGGGGAAGCTGACCTCGCACGCGCATACCGCACGGCAGGTGATGAAGCGGCTGGCGCCGGTGTTGACGCGCGGCTGAGGGGCCATCGCCAGGCTGAGGTCACAAGTACCCTTGAAAGTGTGGGAGCGGCTTCAGCCGCGAAGGCTGAGTCACAGATCATTCGCGGCTGAAGCCGCTCCCACAATTCAGTGGCCGGTGGTGTCTCAGACCTCGATGGGCGTGTCGGGACTGTTGCCCCAGTCGGACCAGGAGCCGGGGTAGCCCTTGATGTTGGGGTAGCCGAGGACTTTCAGCACATAGTAGGTCAACGCCGAGCGGTGGTGGGTCTGGCAGTAGGTGATGACGGTCTTGTCGGGGGTGATGCCCTTGCCTTCGAGCAGGGCGCGCAGGTCCATTTCCGGTTTCAGGCGCAGGTTGCGGCTCTGGTCCATGACCTCCACCCAGTCGATGTTGACGGCGCCGGGGATGTGCCCGCCGCGTTCGGCAAATTTCTTTTCGCCCGTGTATTCCTGCGGCGAACGGGAGTCCCACAGCACCACAGCGGGATCGTTGAGGTGGCTGAGGATGTAGTCGCGGCTGGCCAGCGGGGCATCCGTGATGTTGACCGGGTATTCGCTTGGCGCCGGGTGGTGGGCGGTGATCTCCAGTGAATGACCTTCGTTGCTCCAGCTGAACAGGCCGCCGTTGAGCAGCGCGCCCTTCTTGTGGCCGACGCAATCCAGTGTCCACAGAAAGCGCGCCGCGCGGCCGCCGCCCTCGTCATCGTAGGCGACGACCTGGGTGGACGGGGTGAGGCCAATGGTGGAAAAGATATTGCCGAGGCTGGTGGCGTCGGGCAGCAGGCCCATGCGGGGTTTGTCCAGGCGCACGATCTGCGAGTAGTCGAGGTGCACGGCGCCGGGGATGTGGCCCTTGGCGTAGGTGTCCGGCTTGCACAAATCGACCACCAGCAGGCCCTTGCGGCCGAGTTGCCGTTCCAGTTGTTCGGGTTCGATGACGAGAGGCAGGTTTTTCATGGGCTGTCTTCTTTGTGTTATTTCGCTTGTTCGGATTCGGAGTCTTCGCCGGGCTGCGCGAGCTTGCTGCCGGGGGTCACGCCGGAGAGGCGCATCTGCAGGCGCATGTTGCTCGTGGAGTCGGCATAGGCGAGGGCGGTTTCCTCGGTGATGCGGCCTTCCACGTACAGTTCGTACAGGGACTGGTCCATGGTGCGCATGCCGGAATTGGTGTCCTTTTCCATCACGTCCACCAGCGAGACGAAGTCGCCGCGGCGGATCAGGTCGCGCACGCGCGAGGTGGTGAGCAGCAACTCCACCGCCACGGTGCGGCCGCCGTCGATGGTCGGCACCAGCACCTGGGAGACCACCGCCTTGATGTTCTGCGCCAGGGTGAAGTTGAGCAGGTCGCGTTTTTCCTGCGGGAACATGTTGACGATGCGCTCGAACACCTGGCTGGCATTGTTGGCGTGCAGGGTGGCCAGGCACAGATGGCCGGTGTCGGAGAATTCCAGCACGTCCTCCATGATTTCGTGTTCGCGGATCTCGCCGATCATCAGCATGTCCGGCGACTGGCGCAGGGCGTTGATCAGGGCCTTGTGGTAGGACTTGGTGTCGACGCCGATCTCGCGCTGGTTCACCACCGACTGCTTGTGCTGCAGGATGTATTCGATGGGGTCCTCGACGGTGATGATGTGGCTGATGGTGTTGCGGTTGCGGTGGTCGATCATCGCCGCCAGGGTGGTGGACTTGCCGGCGCCGGAGGGGCCGACGACGAGGATCAGGCCGCGCTTGAGCATCACCAGGTCCTGCAACATCTCGGGGATGCCGAGGGTATCGAAGCCGGGTACCTCGAAGGGCACGGCGCGGATCACCAGGCTGATCTCGCCGCGCTGGCGGAATACGTTGAAGCGGAAGCGGCCGATGCCGGGCACGGTGTAGCCGAGGCTGATTTCCAGTTCCTCGTCGAAGGCGTCGGCGTGTTCCTTGCGCATCACCAGCTTGGCCATCTGGTCCGTCATGCCCGGCGCCAGGGGTTGAATGGGGTGGGGCTGCAGGGCGCCGTTGATGCGGAAGGCGGGCGGGGATCCCGTGCTCAGGAACAGGTCCGAGGCGCCGCTGGACACCATTTCTTTTAACAATTTGGACAGAAGCTCCATGCCGTGTCTTCACCTTTGCGTGCCGGGGAAACGGGGGCCTGGCAACGGGCACAGGCCGGAAACGGAGAGTGTAACAAAATTTGCGGCCCGGAATGGGCTGGCGGAGAGGCGCCGAGGGGCGGGCCGTGGCCGGCGTCGGCGGGCAGACTCAGGCGGTCTTTTTCAGCAGGGCGCGTTGCAGGTCGATGACGCTTCCACCCTCGCGGCGCGATGGGGGCGTGGCGGGCGCCGCGGGCGGTGTGATGGAGAGAACCTCGAACTGACTGCCCGAGCCCTGAAAGGCCAGCATCAGGGTGAATTCCTCCAGGCGGTCGAGGCCGTCGTGCAGGGTCAGTTCCAGTGCCTGGTGTTGGCGTTTCGGGGTGCTGTCAGGGATGTCGTTCACGTTACCGCTCTGGTGTGAGGTTGCCCTTATCTTCGGCGCTGTCACGCGGTAACTTGAGTGTCGACTGTGGGGTGGTTGGTCCGCTCGGCCTTGGCCCGGAACATAAGCGCGTAGCGCGTTGAACGCTCAAAGGGTGAGCGCAGCGAATAATCCATGGGCCTCAAATGCCTGCCGGATGCCGGCCTGCACTGGCATGACGCAATCTTTTTAACACTCACTTTTCACATTGGCGTGCATCGGCGTTCATTCGCGGACGATGAGCGTAGGGGGGGCATTGCCCACCATGGAAGCCCTGCGCAATAACCGGTGGGCGGTGCTCACCCTACGGTTTGTTGTTCAGCACAGCAGATCGTCCGGCAGGTGGGGGCGGATGGTCTGCAGGATGGCCTTGAAGACCTTGGGGTTGCCGGCCACCACGTTGCCGCTGTCGAGGTAGTCGTTGCCGCCGCCGAAGTCGCTCACCAGGCCGCCGGCCTCCTGCACCAGCAGCGCGCCGGCGGCGCTGTCCCAGGGGCTGAGGCCGATCTCCCAGAAGCCGTCGAGGCGCCCGGCGGCCACGTAGGCCAGGTCCAGCGCCGCGGAACCGGGGCGGCGGATGCCGGCGGTCATGGGGAACAGGGCGCGGAAGGTGGCCAGGTAGGCATCCAGATGTTGCTGCTGCTTGAAGGGGAAGCCGGTGCCGAGCAGGGCGCCGTCCAGCCCGCGGCGCTTGCTGACGCGGATGCGGCGGTCGTTGAGCTGCGCGCCGCTGCCGCGGCTGGCGGTGAACAGCTCCTGGCGCGTGGGGTCGTAGACCACCGCCTGCTCCAGCCGGCCGCGCACGCGCAGGGCGATGGAGACGGCGAACTGCGGGAAACCGTGCAGGAAGTTGGTGGTGCCGTCCAGGGGGTCGATGATCCATTGGTACTCGGCGTCGCTGCTTTGCTCGCCGCTTTCCTCGGCGAGGATGCCGTGGTCGGGGAAGGCGTCGCGCAGGACCTCGATGATGATCTGTTCGGCCTGCCGGTCCACCTGGCTGACGAAGTCGTTGGGGGCCTTGGTGACGATGTCGAGGCGGTCGATGTCGTTGGCGCAGCGGGCGATGTGGTTGCCGGCGCGGCGGGCGGCGCGAACCGCGATGTTGAGCATGGGGTGCATAGGATTTCTGTGTTGGTTTTTGCTGCGGGAAAGGCGGCGCGACTTTAGCAGAATCGGCCTGTCATTGCACTTTCGCCGCCCCGGGGGATGGTTCCACAAGCGCGGAGACTCGGGTAAGGTGTGCGCGATGTTGAACAGGGTCAGAATCGTCCTGGTGGATACCTCCCACCCGGGAAACATCGGCGCGGCGGCGCGGGCGATGAAAAACATGTGCCTGAGCCGGCTGTACCTGGTGCAGCCGCGGCAGTTCCCCCACGCCGAGGCGACGGCGCGCGCCTCCGGCGCCGATGACCTGTTGGCCTCGGCGGTGGTGTGCGATTCGCTGCCGGAGGCGCTGACGGGTTGCGGCCTGGTGGTGGGCGCCAGCGCGCGCCTGCGGCATCTGAAGATTCCCCAGCTGGATCCGCGCCAGTGCGCCGAACGGGTGTTGCGCGAGACGCAACAGACGGAGGTGGCGATCCTCTTCGGCCGCGAGCACTCCGGGCTGACCAACGAAGAGCTGGCCCTCTGCCACCACCTGATGCACATCCCCAGCAATCCCGACTACAGCTCACTGAATATCGCCGCCGCGGTGCAGGTGATGGCCTACGAGTTGCAGATGGCCAGCGGCGCGCCGGGCGCGGCGGCAAGCGGGGAGGACACCGAGCCGCCGGTCGGCGCCGAGGAGATGGAGCGCTTCTACGTCCACCTGCGCGAGACGCTGGTGGACATCGGCTTCCTCAACCCGGACAACCCGCGGGTGATGATGCGTCGCCTGCGCCGCCTGTTCAATCGCGCCCGCCCCAATCAGGTGGAGATGAACATCCTCCGCGGCATCCTCACCGCCGCACAAAAGCCGCGTCCGCGCAAATAGTCACACCTGAATCCATACCGTGGCACGCTTTATGCGCCCTGAACCTGTGGACTCAGGTTAGATCCAATCCAATTTCGCAGTTTGTTATGGGGGTATTATACTCTCGTTCAGCCCACCTTCAGGGTAGGGTATTACTGTTCATATGTTGAGCGTTTCAGACGGGAACATGTTTAAACAGATTCGAGAAGATATTCGCTGCGTGTTCGACCGTGATCCGGCCGCGCGCACCATTTTCGAGGTGCTCACCACCTATCCAGGGGTGCACGCCTTGATGTTCCATCGTCTGAGCCATGGCCTCTGGAGACTGGGGCTGCGCTGGCTGGCGCGCTGGCTCTCCGCCCTCGGCCGCTGGCTGACGGGCATCGAGATTCATCCCGGCGCCCGCATCGGCCAGCGCTTCTTCATCGACCATGGCATGGGCGTGGTGATCGGCGAGACGGCGGAGATCGGCGACGACTGCACCCTCTATCACGGCGTCACCCTGGGTGGCACCAGTTGGGAGAAGGGCAAGCGCCACCCCACCCTGGGCAACAACGTGGTGGTGGGCGCCGGCGCCAAGGTGCTGGGCCCGATCACCCTCGGCGACGGCGTGCGCGTCGGCTCCAATGCGGTGGTGGTGAAGGACGTGCTGTCCGGCGCCACCGTGGTGGGCGTGCCGGGACGCATCGTCTGCCCGGACCGCTCCGAGGCCGAGCGCCGCCGCCACGCCACCGCGCAGAAACTGGGCTTCGACGCCTACGGCGCCACCCAGGATGCGCCGGACCCGGTGGCCAATGCCATCAATAGTTTGCTGGACCACGTACACGTCATGGACAGCAAGATGGAAACCATGTGTGCTGCACTCAAGCGCCTGGATGCCGACTATGCGGATGTCGCCCTGCCCGAACTGGAGGACTGTGGCATCTCGGACGCGGTTGGCGAGAGCGAAGGCGCGAAGGCAAAGCATGAGAAACTGGACGAGCCGAATTAACTTGACAATATTGCTAGGTTATAGATAATAACCAAGCAATCAGATAAGGTAATGGCTCGGTCACCGAATGGGTGCACGTTGCACGACGTTGCACGTGTAGCCCGATTTACTAAGACAAACGATAACAAAGCCGCATTCAGCAGGTGTCTGGGCGGTCAGCCCGCAAGGCGCGACGGCGCAGGCAGGGTGGGTCTCCTGTCAAGCCGGCGCAACGCCGCGGATGGCCGCCCAGACGCCTGCCCGGAGGGAGTGGGCCGGATATGGCGACTCGGCGTTGCGATCCTTGAAAAGGACTGGGCCATTCCCTGCGGATCGCGCCTTGATTCGCCATATCCGGCCCACTCTGAATGAGGCTTTGTTATCGTTTGTCTTAGTATCACAGGGGAGGTCGGCATGCTGTATGCCGAGCCGATGTTCAATGCCGCAGGAGAGAGATTGATGAGACTGACAACCAAGGGCCGTTACGCCGTGACCGCAATGCTGGATCTGGCGCTGCACGCCACCGACCGGCCGATTACGCTGGCGGACATCTCCCAGCGCCAGGGTATTTCCCTGTCCTATCTGGAGCAGCTGTTCTCTCGGCTACGCAAGCAGGGGCTGGTGATCAGCGCCCGCGGGCCGGGCGGTGGTTACCGTCTGAGCCGTGACGCCGATGACATCAACGTGGCGTCGGTGATCACCGCGGTGGACGAAAAGGTACACGTCACCAAGTGCGAAGGCCGCGGCGACTGCCAGAACGGCGAGGCCTGCCTGACCCACGAGCTGTGGTGCGACCTGAGCGCGCAGATCTACAACTTCCTCGACGGCATCACCCTCGGCCAGCTGGTGAAGCGTGAGTTCGTGCAGGAGGTCAACCTGCGCCAGGAGCGGCAGGTGGCCGGCCTGCGCGGCTGACGTCTCCGGATACGGGCATGGCCGTCTATCTGGACCACAATGCAACCACCGCCCTCGACGAGCGGGTGCTGCAGGCCATGCTGCCCTGGTTGCGCGAGGAGTACGGCAATCCGTCCAGCCTCCACCAGCCGGGCCGCCGCGCCCGCGCGGCGCTGGACACGGCCCGCGAGCAGGTGGCGGCGTTGGTCAACGCGCATCCCTCACAAGTGGTATTTACCAGCGGTGGCACCGAGGCCAATAATCTGGCCCTGAAGGGCGTGGCGGCGCGTCGCGCCCCCGGCCTGCTGGCGCTGAGTGCCGCCGAGCATGCCTCGGTGATGGGGCCAGCGCAGGCCCTGGCCCGCCAGGGCTGGCAGCTGGAACAGGTGGCATTGGACGCCAGCGGCCAACTGGACGCCGATTCGCTGCAGCGTGTGTTGGGCAGCCGCCCGGCCCTGCTGGCGCTGATGATGGCCAATAATGAGACCGGGGTGCTGTTCGATGTCGCCGCCGCGGCGCCGGCGGCCCGCGAGGCGGGCACGGTCGTGCTGTGCGATGCGGTGCAGGCGGCGGGCAAGCTGGCGGTTGACTTTGCCGCCTGCGGCGCCCATCTGATGAGCCTGTCGGCGCACAAGATCTACGGCCCCAAGGGCGCCGGGGCGCTGATCGTCGACAAGGCGCTGGACGTCGAGCCGCTGCTGCACGGCGGCGGACAGGAAAAGGGTCGCCGCGCCGGCACCGAGAACGTCGCCGCCATCGTCGGCTTCGGCCAGGCGGCGGAGCTGGCGCTGGCCGAGCTGCAGCAGCGGCGCACGCACATGCGTGAACTGCAGCGGCACCTGGAGCAGCGCCTGCGGGCGGAGATGACGAAGGTCGTGCTGTTTGGCGCCGGGGCGGAACGCCTGCCGAACACCACCTATTTCGCCATCCCCGGCATCGATGGCGAGACCCTGCTCGGCACCCTCGATCAGACCGGCATGGCGGTGGCCAGCGGTTCCGCCTGTGGCAGCGGCGATGTCGATCCCAGCCACGTGCTACTGGCCATGGGCGTGGACCGCACCCTGGCCAGTGGCGCCATACGCGTCAGTCTGGGCAAGGATACGCGCCGCGAGGACGTCGACGCCTTCGTCGAGCAGCTCAAGGCGCAGGTAAAGTTATTACAAAGTTTCGGCTCTCTGGCCTGTGCCTGAGTGTCGTCGAGAAACGAATCAGCAGGTCTAAGGGGTATAGTCAAAACACCATGAGCAGCACGAGAGAACGTCCCATCTACATGGATTACGCGGCCACCACGCCGATGGATCCCCGCGTCGCCGAAAAGCTGAACCAGTTTCTGACCCCGGACGGCGAGTTCGGCAATCCCGCCTCGCGCTCCCACGTCTATGGCTGGCATGCCGAGGAGGCGGTGGAGACCGCGCGCCGACAGGTGGCCGAGCTGGTGGGCGCCAATCCCAAGGAGATCGTCTGGACCTCCGGCGCCACCGAGTCCGACAACCTGGCCATCAAGGGCGTGGCCCACTTCCACCAGAAGAAAGGCAAGCACATCGTCACCAGCAAGACCGAGCACAAGGCGGTGCTGGACAGCTGCCGCCAGCTGGAACGCGAGGGCTTCGAGGTCACCTACCTCGACCCCGAGCCCAACGGCCTGATCGATCTGGGCAAGCTGGAGGCGGCGCTGCGCGACGACACCATCCTAGTGTCCATCATGCACGTCAACAACGAACTGGGCATCATCCAGGACATCGCCGCCATCGGCGAGCTGACCCGCGAGCGCAAGATCCTGTTTCACGTCGATGCCGCGCAGAGCGCCGGCAAGGTGCCCATCGACCTGTCCAGCCTGAAGGTGGACCTGATGTCCTTCTCCGGCCACAAGATCTACGGCCCCAAGGGCATCGGCGCCCTGTACGTGCGCCGCAAGCCGCGCGTGCGCCTGGAGGCGCAGATGCACGGCGGCGGGCACGAGCGCGGCATGCGCTCCGGCACCCTGGCCACCCACCAGATCGCCGCCATGGGCGAGGCCTTCCGCATTGCGGGAGAGGAGATGGCCGCCGAGACCGAACGCCTCACCGCGCTGCGCGACCGCCTGTACCATGGCCTCGAGGACCTGGAAGAGGTGTACGTCAACGGCGACCTGGCGCACGGTGTGCCCAACGTGCTCAACATCAGCTTCAACTACGTCGAGGGCGAGTCGCTGATCATGGCGCTGAAGGACCTCGCGGTGTCCTCGGGCTCCGCCTGCACCTCCGCCAGCCTGGAGCCGTCCTACGTGCTGCGCGCCCTGGGGCGCAGCGACGAACTGGCGCACAGCTCGATCCGCTTCAGCATCGGCCGCTTCACCACCGAGGAAGAGATCGACTACGCCATCGAGCACGTGCGCGCCGCGGTCACCAAATTACGTGAACTGTCCCCGCTGTGGGACATGTACAAGGAAGGCATCGACCTGTCGCAGGTCAAATGGGCGGCGCACTGAGCTGGCGCTCGGGCATCGCCGCCGCGCAAACGAACACACAGAGGTAAGACATCATGGCATACAGTGACAAGGTCCTGGACCATTACGAGAACCCCCGCAACGTCGGCAGCATGGATGCCGAGGAAAAGAACGTCGGTACCGGCATGGTGGGCGCGCCTGCCTGCGGCGACGTGATGCGCCTGCAGATCAAGGTCAACGACGAGGGCGTGATCGAGGACGCGCGCTTCAAGACCTACGGCTGCGGCTCCGCCATCGCCTCCAGCTCCCTGCTCACCGAGTGGGTGAAGGGCAAGACCCTGGACGAGGCCGGCAAGATCAAGAACACCGAGCTGGCCGAGGAACTGGCCCTGCCGCCGGTGAAGATTCACTGCTCGGTGCTGGCCGAGGACGCCATCAAGGCCGCCATCGAGGATTTTCGCGCCAAGCAGGGTGAAAATGACGAGGCCAAGTCGGCCTGAGGTGGTAACGTAACATGGCAATCACACTCACCGATGCCGCCGCCGCTCGCGTCAAGGCCTTCCTCGAGAACCGCGGCAGCGGCGTGGGCCTGCGCCTCGGCGTGAAGACCAGCGGCTGCTCCGGCATGGCCTATGTGCTGGAATTCGCCGACCAGGCCGACCCCGACGACCAGGTGTTCGAGGACAAGGGGGTGAAGATCATCATCGACCCCAAGAGCCTGGTGTATCTCGACGGCACCGAACTGGATTATGCAAAAGAGGGGCTGAACGAGGGCTTCAAGTTCAACAACCCCAACGTCAAGGACAGCTGCGGCTGCGGCGAAAGCTTTACCGTTTGATGCAAAGCGGCGACCTTACCAGCAGCTATTTCGAGTTATTCGGCCTGCCGGTGTCCTTCGATATCGACACCAAGGCGCTGGCCGAGCGCTATCGCGAACTGCAGCGCGCGGTGCATCCTGACCGGTTCGCCACCGCCGCCGATGCCGAACGGCGCCTGTCCATGCAGCTGGCGACACGCGTCAACGAGGGCTTTCGCACCCTCAAGGACCCGCTGGCGCGCGCCCGCTACCTGCTCGAACGCCAGGGCGTGGCGCTGGACGATGCCGACACCCGCCTCGATGGCGGCTTTCTCATGCAGCAGATGGAATTGCGCGAGCGCATGGACGCCGTGAAGGGCGCGGCCGACGCCGGGCAGCGACTGCAACAATTGCACGACGACATCCAGCGGCTGCAGCGCGGGCTGGTGGGCGAGCTGTCCGCGCTGTTCGCCGACGGTTCACCGCAGGCCCTGCAACAGGCGCGTGATGCGAGCCGCAAATTACAGTTTTTTCACCGTCTCGGCGAAGAGCTGGCCCAGCTGGATGACGAGCTGGCCGCGTCCTGAGTGGCGGTGCCCTTTTACGCCAACAAGTTGTAGACACCATGGCCCTTTTACAGATCAGCGAACCCGGACAGACCGCCGCCCCGCACCAGCACAAGCTGGCCGCCGGCATCGATCTCGGCACCACTAATTCCCTCGTCGCCACCGTGCGCAGCGGCCTGGCGGAGACCCTCCCGGACGAGCAGGGCCGCCACTTGCTGCCCTCCGTGGTGCGTTACCGCCTCGGTCTGCCGCCGGTGGTGGGCGAGGAGGCGAAGGCGGCCCTGACCGAGGATCCGCACAACACCATCAGCTCCGTGAAGCGCTTCATGGGCCGAGGCCTGGCGGATATCTGCAAGGGTTGCAGCTGCTCGGAGTACGAATTCGCCGAGAGCGATTCCTCGGTGCCGCGCATCCGCACCGTGGCCGGCGACATCAGCCCGGTGGAGGCCTCGGCGGAGATCCTCAAGACGCTCAAGGCGCGCGCGGAGAAGACCCTTGGCGGCGAACTCACCGGCGTGGTGATCACCGTGCCGGCCTATTTCGACGACGCCCAGCGCCAGGCCACCAAGGACGCCGCGCAACTGGCCGGCCTCAACGTGCTGCGCCTGCTCAACGAACCCACCGCGGCGGCCGTGGCCTACGGCCTGGACCGCAAGTCCGAGGGCGTGCACGTGGTCTACGACCTCGGCGGCGGCACCTTCGACATCTCCATCCTGCGCCTCAACCGCGGCGTGTTCGAGGTCATGTCCACCGCCGGCAACACGGCCCTGGGCGGCGACGACTTCGACCGCGCCATCGCCCAGTGGCTGGCCGCGCAGGCCGGCCTGGGCGAGGAGATTTCCGTGCGCAAGATGCGCGCCCTGCGCGCCGAGGCCTGCCGCGCCAAGGAGGCCCTGTCCGACGCCGAGTCGGTGACGGTCTCCGTGGCCATCAAGGACGGCGAGGTGTGGCGCGGCGAATTGAACCGCGAACAGCTCAATGCGCTGATCGACCCGCTGATCCAGAAGACCCTGTCGCCCTGCCGCCGCGCCCTGCGCGACGCCGGCATCGACCTCGACGAGATCGAGGACGTGGTGATGGTGGGCGGCTCCACGCGCATGCCGCGGGTGCGCGAACTGGTGGGGGAATTCTTCCACTGCGAGGTGCTCACCGACATCGACCCGGACAAGGTGGTCGCCGTCGGTGCCGCCATCCAGGCCGACGTGCTGGTGGGCAACAAGCCCGACGACGAGATGCTGCTGCTGGACGTGATCCCGCTGTCCCTGGGCATTGAGACCATGGGTGGTCTGGTGGAGAAGGTGATCCCGCGCAATGCCACCATCCCCTGCGCCAAGGCCCAGGACTTCACCACCTTCAAGGACGGCCAGACCGCGCTGGCGGTGCACGTGGTGCAGGGCGAGCGCGAACTGGTCAGCGACTGCCGCTCGCTGGCGCGCTTCGAGCTGCGCGGCATCCCGCCCATGGCCGCCGGCGCGGCGCGCATCCGCGTCACCTTCCAGGTGGACGCCGACGGCCTGCTTTCGGTCACCGCCCGCGAGCAGACCTCGGGGGTGGAGAGCAGCGTGCAGGTGAAGCCCTCCTATGGCCTCAGCGACCGCGAGATCGAGCAGATGCTGCGCGACTCCATGGCCCATGCCGAGGAGGACGTCGCGGCGCGCAGCCTGCGCGAGATGCAGGTGGAGGCCAAGCGCGCCATCGAGGCGGTGGAATCCGCCCTGGCCGCGGATGCTGGCCTGCTCTCGGCGGAAGAGCGCGAGCGCATCGACACCGCCCTCGAAGACCTGCGCGCCAAGGCCGAGGGCGACGACCACCGGCTCATCAAACAGGCCATCGAGGCCCTCAACGCCGCCAGCGACGAGTTCGCCGCGCGCCGCATGGATGCCAGCATCCAGGCCGCGATGGCGGGACACAAAGTGGAAGAATTCAGCTGATGCCAAAGATCATTTTCCTGCCCCACGAAGAAATCTGCCCCGAGGGGGCCGTCATCGACGCCGAGCCGGGCACCACCATCTGCGACGCCGCGCTGGCCAACGGCATCGAGATCGAGCACGCCTGCGAGAAGTCCTGCGCCTGCACCACCTGCCACGTCATCGTGCGCGAGGGCTTCGACTCCCTGCCCGAGGCCAGCGAGGACGAAGAGGACATGCTGGACAAGGCCTGGGGCCTGGAGCCGGAATCGCGCCTCAGCTGCCAGGCCACCGTGGACGACGAAGACCTGGTGGTGGAGATCCCCAAATACACCATCAACATGGTCTCCGAGAATCACTGATGAAGTGGACCGATTCACTGGAGATCGCCATCGCCCTGGATGAGGCGCATCCCGACGTGGATCCGCTGCGGGTCAACTTTGTCGAGCTGCGCGAGTGGATACTGGCGCTGGAGGACTTCGACGACGACCCCGCACACAGCGGCGAACGCATCCTCGAGGCCATCCAGATGGCCTGGATCGAGGAGCGCGGGGACTGAGCCGTCTCTGCGCAATCCCTGTCCGCGCCCCCTACAGCAACCTGGCGACCTCGAAGTGCATGCCATCGGGCCGGCCCTGGAAGTGGCCGCCCCAGAAGAAGCCATGTTCATTGGCGATGCCAACGAGTTCGCGCACGGAGCCTTCCCGGCCTTCGAGGGCGGGAATGGCGCCCAGGCGGTTCCATCGGTAGTTGATGTCGAAGGCGCTGCCGTAGGCGTGGTTGCTCAGGGTGGTGCGGCTGCCGCGGATGAAGCGCGGGTTGTAGGCGCCGTCGTAGGTCAGCACCCGGTGCAGCAGGCCGGCCTGTTCCCACGCGGCCCAGAGCCCTTCGAGCTGTTCGACCGCCTTGCGATGAAAGCGCAGGCGCCCACTGCCGGGCCGCCCGAAGACGGGCACGCCCTTGAGCTGGGGAATCGTGATGAGCTGGATGTTTTCCGCTTCCCAGTCGTCGAGGATTCGGATGGCCTCCGGGTTTTGCCGGGTCGGCGCGGGTTCGTAGGGAAAGCGCCCGAACAGGCGCTCGCGGGCCCTGGCGCCGATGGGCTTGAGGTTGCTGCTACCCACCAGCACGGGATTGGTTTCGGGTTCCACGCGGTCGCGGAAGCCGGCATCGAAACCCAGCAGCATGGCCTGGCCCAGGGTGGCCGGACCGACAATGCCATCGGATGACAGGCCGTTGGCGCGCTGGAACGCCTTCGTGGCGCGTTCGGTGAGCGGTCCGAAGTCGCCATCCGCCACGGCATTCAGGTGGCCCCTGCCGATGAGGAAATTCTGCCAGCGGGTGACGTCCCGCCCCTTGCTGCCCTTGCGTAGTATTTCAATGCGCATTGCGGCGCTCCCTTTTGCCATCCTGTTGGTTCCGGCAGATTACGCCACGGGCCGCCTTTGCACCACACACCTGCTTCTGAACGCCGTATCGAATGCCACCCGCGCATGGCCCCCCCCCGCGTCCTCCCGTTCGCGGCAGCTTGTCCGAACAGGGATGGCGGGGCTTGAGGGCGTCTCGGTCTTGGTGAAATTTTCTTCCGGGATTAGGGGTTCGTGGTCCAACTCAAGTACAATAGGCGGTTCACAATTTTCTGGATTCAATCGGAGTTTCAACACCCATGGCCATCGAAAGAACCTTTTCCATCGTCAAGCCCGACGCCGTCGCCAAGAACCTCATCGGCAAGATCTACAGCCGCTTCGAGAAGGCTGGCCTGAAGATCATCGCCGCCAAGATGATGCACCTGTCCCGCGAGCAGGCCGAAGGCTTCTACGCCGTGCACCGTGAGCGTCCCTTCTTCAATGACCTGGTGGCGTTCATGATCTCCGGCCCGGTGATGGTGCAGGTGCTGGAAGGCGAGGACGCCATTGCCAAGAACCGCGAGATCATGGGCGCCACCAACCCCGCCGAGGCCGCCGAGGGCACCATTCGCGCCGATTTCGCCAGTTCCATCGACGAAAACGCCGTGCACGGTTCCGATGCCCCGGAGACCGCGGCGCAGGAGATCAAGTACTTCTTCGCCGACATCGAGCTGTGCCCGCGCACCCGTTGACACCATCGGCAAGCGGTAAGCGGTGCAAGGCGAGATGACCGACAAGATCAATCTGCTCGATCTGAACCGTGCCGACATGGAGGCCTTCTTCCTCGCTATGGGGGAGAAGGCCTTTCGCGCTACACAGGTTTTGAAGTGGCTGCATCAGTATGGCGTCACGCGCTTCGACGAGATGACCAATCTCGGCAAGGCGCTGCGCGCCAAACTGGCGGAACGTGCCGAGATCCGCGCCCCGGAAGTGGTCATCGACCAGGTCTCTGCCGACGGCACGCACAAGTGGCTGCTGCGCCTGGACAGCGGCAATTCGGTGGAGGCGGTGTTCATCCCCGAGCGCGGCCGCGGCACCCTGTGCGTGTCCTCGCAGGTGGGCTGCGCGCTGGAATGCTCGTTCTGCTCCACCGCCCGTCAGGGCTTCAATCGTAATCTCAGCGTGGCCGAGATCATCGGCCAGGTGTGGGTGGCCAACAAGGCCCTGGGGCGCGACCCCAAGGGCGAGCGCATCATCTCCAACGTGGTGCTGATGGGCATGGGCGAGCCGCTGCTCAATTTCGACAACGTGGTGAAGGCGATGGACCTGATGATGGACGACTTCGCCTACGGCCTGTCCAAGCGCCGCGTGACCCTGAGCACCTCCGGGGTGGTGCCGGCACTGGAGAAACTCAAGCAAACCAGCGACGTGGCCCTGGCCCTGTCGCTGCATGCGCCCAACGACGCGCTGCGCGACGAGCTGGTGCCGCTGAACAAGAAATACCCCATTCGCGAGGTGCTGGACGCCTGCACGCGTTACATCGGCAGTCTCGATTCGCGGCGCAAGATTACCGTGGAATACGTCATGCTCGACGGCGTCAACGACACGGACCAGCATGCCCGCGAGCTGGTCAAGCTGCTGCGCAGCGTACCGGCCAAGGTCAACCTGATTCCGTTCAACCCCTTCCCCGAGACCCAGTACCGGCGCTCCACGCCGGAGCGCATCGATCGCTTCCGCGACATCCTGCAAAGGGGCGGCCTGATCACCATCACCCGCAAGACCCGCGGCGATGACATCGACGCCGCCTGCGGGCAGCTGGTGGGCAAGGTGATGGATCGCACCAAGCGTAATCTGCCCAGGGAGGCGACGGGCTGAGATGTTGCTGCGCTGGCTCCTCGTTTCCGCATTGAGTCTGTTCCTCATCGCCTGCGGTGGCGGTGTGCAGAAAGACATCGACAGGCAGAAACTCGCCGAGACCCAGCTGCACCTGGCCATCGGCTATCTGAAGCAGGGCCGCATCGAGGCCTCGCTGGAAAAATTGCAGAGGGCGCTGGAGGCGGAGCCCGACTACGCCCCGGCGCACAGCGCCATCGCCCTGGTCTATCAGCGCCAGGGCGAACTGGACAAGGCCGACGAGCATTTCCAGCGCGCCCTGTCGCTGAATCCGCTGGACGGCCGCACGCACAACAACTATGCGGTGATGCTCTGCCAGGCGCGCAAATTCGACGAGGCGGAGAAACACTTCCTGATTGCCCTGAAAAGCCGCGGCTACAAGACGCCGGCCAGCGCTTACGAGAATCTCGGCGTCTGCGCCATGCAGAAGCCGGATATCAAGAAGGCGGAAAGGTATTTTCGCCGCGCCCTGCAAATCGACCCGACCCTGCCGGTGTCGCTGCTGCGGATGGCGCAGATCAGCCTGGACAACAAGCGTTACCTGAGCGGCCGCGCCTACCTGCAGCGCTATCAAGAGGTGGCACCGCCGAGCGCCAGCAGCCTCTGGCTGGGGGTGCAGATCGAGACCCGGCTGGGCGACGAGGCGACCGCGCGCGAGTATGCCGATCAACTGAGCCGGCACTTTCCCGATTCCGATGAAATGGGATTGCTGCTGGAAATGGAGGCGCAGCAGCGATGAGCACCCCCGGGCAGGTCGACACCGAGATCGAGACGACAGCGGCGCCCGGGGAACGACTGCGGCTGGCGCGTGAAGCCCTGAATCTGAGCCAGCAGGATGTGGCGGAGCGGATCCGCATCGGCGTCGACAAGGTGGCGGCGTTGGAGGTCGACGAGGTTGCCCGGGTGGGCGCGCCGGTGTTTGCCGCCGGTTATATCCGCGCCTATGCACGCATCGTCGGCCTGCCGGCGGACGAGCTGATCCCGCGCTTCGACGGCTTGGAGCACCTCGCCGCGCGCCCGGCCACGCTGGCCTCCGCGGCGGTCGATGGCAACCTGGAGCGCCTCAGCGCCGGCCTACCCGCGGCCCTTTCGCGGGGCAATGGCCGGCGCCGGGGGGCGACCCTGCGCCTGATCGGTGCCGGGCTGCTGATTCTGGCCCTGGTGGGCGCGCTGCTGTGGGTGATGGACAACGGAAGCCTGTCGCTGCCAGCGGCGCCGGTGGCGAGCACGCCCGCCAAGCCGTTGCCGCAGAACGCCTTGCCGGCGTCCGCGGTGGAGCGCCCAGGGGATCCCCTCCCGGAGCCTCCGCGGGTAGAAAGTGACAGCCACGGACCGCAGACGCTGGCGATCCCCGCGCAGGTGGAAGCCGAGCCTGCCTCTGAACCCGTGGGCCGCGAGGAAGATCTTGCGCTTGCGCCGAACGCCCGGGCCGCGGCCTCCGGTGACGAGCCGGCCGACGCCGGGGAGGCGCTGGCGGCGGAGGTCATGAATGAACTGGACCTGTATTTTCAGGAGGATTCCTGGGTCGAGGTGCGCGATGCCCGTGGCGAGCGCCTGATGCACCGGCTGGCGCGCGCCGGCCAGTCGCAGAGTTTGCGCGGCGTGGCGCCCTTCGCCGTGGTGTTGGGATACGTGCCCGGGGTGACGATTTTACTGGACGGCGAGGCGCTGGACCTGAGCAGGTATCAGGGCCGACGCCTGGCGCGTTTCTCCGTGGGCGCCGAGACGGCTAACGAGAACTAGTGGCAATGCACAAACCCGACTATCAGACCATCCAACGACGTAAATCGCGGCAGATCATGGTGGGCGACGTGCCCGTGGGCGGCGACGCCCCGGTGAGCGTGCAGAGCATGACCAACACCGAGACCACCGATGTCGAGGCCACGGTGGCGCAGATCGAGGCCCTTGAACGCGCCGGCGCCGACATGGTGCGCGTCTCGGTGCCCAGCCTGGAGGCCGCCGAGGCCTTCGGCGAGATCCGCCGCCGCGTCAATCTGCCGCTGATCAGCGACATCCACTTCGATCACAAGATTGCCCTGCGGGTGGCCGAGCTGGGCGTGGACTGCCTGCGCATCAACCCCGGCAACATCGGCCGCGAGGACCGCGTGCGCGCGGTGGTGGACGCGGCGCGCGACCGCGGCATCCCGATCCGCATCGGCGTCAATGCCGGCTCGCTGGAGAAGGACCTGCAGAAGAAGTACGGCGAGCCCACCCCGGAGGCCCTGGTAGAGTCCGCCCTGCGCCACATCGACATCCTCGACCGGCTCGACTTCCCCGACTTCAAGGTCAGCCTCAAGGCCTCCGACGTGTTCATGACCGTGGCCGCCTACCGCCTGCTGGCGGGCCAGATCGAACAGCCCCTGCACCTCGGCATCACCGAGGCCGGCGGCGCGCGCGCCGGCGCGGTGAAGTCCGCCATCGGCCTCGGCATGCTGCTGGCCGACGGCATCGGCGACACCATCCGCGTGTCCCTGGCCGCCGATCCGGTGCAGGAGATCAAGGTGGGTTTCGATATTCTGAAGAGCCTGCACGTGCGCGCCAAGGGCATCAACCTGATCGCCTGTCCTTCGTGTTCGCGGCAGTGCTTCGACGTGGTGGCCACCGCCAATGCCCTGGACGAGCGCCTGGAGGACATCCTCGAACCGCTGGACGTGGCGGTGATCGGCTGCGTGGTCAACGGCCCCGGCGAGGCCCGCGAGGCCGACATCGGCCTCACCGGCGGCCAGCCCAACCTGCTCTACGTGGGCGGCAAGCCCGACCACAAGGTCAGCGACGAGGAACTGATCGACGAACTGGAACGCGTGGTGCGCGCCGAGGTGGCGCGGCGCCAGGGCGGGTAGGAACCAAGATTCACCACAGAGGCACGGAGACACGGAGAAAAGCGTTTTAATCATTTGGGGTTTCATTCCCCGCAGCTTGCTGCGAAGGTCGTCATTCCGGCGTATACCGAAATCCAGAACTGAGCTTGAATCAAGCCACTGGATCCCGGGTCTACGCTGCGCTTCGCCCGGAATGACGAACAACGTGTATTTTCTCTGTGCCTCCGTGTCTCTGTGGTGAAAAAGAAAACGCAACCAACCAAGACGGAAACCACAACCTTGGCAAACATGATTCAGGCCGTGCGCGGGATGAACGACATCCTGCCCGCAGACACTCCCTACTGGCAGCAACTGGAAAGCGAGATCCGCGCCGTGCTGG
>JALSHB010000040.1 GCA_026982475.1 Chromatiales bacterium | reverse complement strand
CAACCAACCAAGACGGAAACCACAACCTTGGCAAACATGATTCAGGCCGTGCGCGGGATGAACGACATCCTGCCCGCAGACACTCCCTACTGGCAGCAACTGGAAAGCGAGATCCGCGCCGTGCTGGCGCAGTACGGCTATCGCGAGATCCGCTTTCCCATCGTCGAGAAGACCGAGCTGTTCAAACGCTCCATCGGCGAGGTCACGGACATCGTCGAGAAGGAGATGTACACCTTCGAGGACCGCAACGGCGACAGCCTCAGCCTGCGTCCGGAAGGCACCGCCTGCTGCGTGCGCGCCGGCATCCAGCACAGCCTGCTGGCCAATCAGCAGGTGCAGCGCCTGTGGTACATGGGGCCCATGTTCCGCCACGAGCGGCCGCAGAAGGGGCGCTACCGCCAGTTCCACCAAGTGGGCGTGGAGGCCTTCGGCATGCACGGGCCGGACCTCGACGCCGAGCTGATCCTGATGAGCGCGCGGCTGTGGCAGCGCCTGGGGCTCGACGGCCTGGAACTGCAGATCAACTCCCTCGGCACCAGCGAGGCGCGCGCCGTGTACCGTGAAGAACTGGTGGCTTATTTCAAGGCCCACCGCGAGCAGCTGGATGCCGACAGTCTGCGGCGCCTGGAGAGCAATCCGCTGCGCATTCTGGACACCAAGAATCCCGACATGCGCGCGTTGGTGGAGGCTGCCCCCAAGCTGTCGGACTACCTGGACGACGCGTCGCGTGAACATTTCGACGGCCTGCGTGGTCTACTCGATGCGGCGGGCCTGCGCTATACCGTCAATCCCTGCCTGGTGCGCGGGCTGGACTATTATTCGCGCACCGTGTTCGAGTGGGTCACGGACCGCCTGGGCGCCCAGGGCACCGTCTGCGCCGGCGGTCGTTTCGACGTGCTGGTGGAGCAGCTGGGCGGCAAGCCGACGCCGGCGGCGGGTTTCGCCGTGGGCCTGGAGCGCCTGCTGGCGCTGGTGCGCGAACAACTGCAGCCGCAACACCTGCCGCATGCCTATCTGGTTCTGGTCGGCGAGGCGGCGCAGCGCCAGGGCCTGATCCTGGCGGAAAGGCTGCGTGATGCACAGCCCGGCCTGCGCCTCGTCACCCATTGCGGCGGCGGCAGTTTCAAGAGCCAGTTCAAGCGCGCCGACAAGAGCGGCGCGCGGGTGGCGCTGGTGCTGGGCGACGACGAGGTGGCGCAGGGCACCGTGGGGGTGAAATATCTGCGCGAGGATCGCGAGCAGGAAACGCTGCCGCAGGCGGCGCTGGCGGAACACCTGATGGCAGCACTGGAATAAGGGGTCTGTGTCGCCCTAACCGAAAATAGCGAATTTGATAGCATTGATAGATTTGAAAGCATTGATAGATTTGAAAGCATAGCTGGAGACAAACCGTGGAAGTCTATACAACCGAAGAACAGCAGGTCGAGGCCATCAAGAAATGGTGGCGTGAAAACAAGTGGTCTGTGATTGGCGGCATCCTCATCGGCATCGCCGCGCTGTGGGGCGGACGCACCTGGATGGCGGGGCAGGACGCGCACAAGGAAGCGGCCTCGGACATCTACCAGATCATGATGTCGAAATTGTCCAACGGCTCCCTGCAAGAGGCGGCGGCGGACGGCTCGGCCCTGTTGGGGCAGTTCTCCGACACCCCATACGCGGCCCTGGCCTCGCTGGCGTTGGCGAAGATCAAGCTGGAGCAGGGTGACATGGCGGCGGCCAGTTCGCACCTCAGCTGGGCCCTGAGCAACAGCGAACAGGAAGAAGTGAAAATGGTGGCGCGCCTGCGCCTGGCGGAGCTGCTGCTGGCCCAGGGCGACACCGCCGGCGCACTGGCCCAGCTGGATGCGGTGGCCACCCCCGGCGCCTTCGAGGCCATCTACGAGCAGTTGAAGGGTGATATCCATGTCGCCGAAGGCAAGCCGGGCCAGGCCCGTGAGGCCTATGTGCGCGCCCTGGCCACGATGGCGCCCACCTCGCCGGGCCGCAAGCTGTTGCAAATGAAGATCGATGACCTCGGCATCGGTGACGAGAGCCTGTCATAAACATGCGACTGCTGGCGTTTCTGCTGCTGGCCATGGGCCTGGCGGGTTGCAGCTATTTCAAGCAGGATAGCGGCCTGCTGCTGCGCGACCTGCAACTGGAAGTGGCGCCCGTCTGGGCGGTGCAGACCGGCGAGCTGCCTGAGAACGCAAATGTCCAGCTGACGCCATTCATCGCCGGCGACCGGCTTTTCGTGGCCAATGTCTCCGGCAGCGTGACGGCCATGCGCAGCCGCGACGCCCATCCCCTGTGGGCGGTGGATCTGGACGAACAGCTGACGGGTGGCCCGGCCGCGGGCCATGGCATGGTGGTGGTAGGCACCATCAAGGCCGAACTGATCGCCCTCGATGCAGACACTGGCAAGACCCTGTGGCGCAGCCGCATCTGCAGCGAAATGCTGGCGGTGCCGGTGATCACGGACGACAAGATCCTGCTGCAGTGCATCGATGGTTATGTGGTCGCCCTGAACCGCAGCGACGGCCAACGCATCTGGAGCTACCGGCGCCTGCCGCCGACCCTGACCCTGCGCGGCACGGCTTCGCCGCTGCTGGTGGGGGAGCGGGTCATCACCGGTTTTGCCGATGGCGTGCTGGTGTCGCTGAGCCTGGACAAGGGCGAGCTGCAATGGGAGGCCACCATTGCCGTGCCGCGCGGCCGCAATGACCTGGAGCGCATGGTCGACATCGATGGCCTGCTGCAGGTCGCCGATGGCGTTGTCTACGTGAGCAGCTACCAGGGACGCGTGGCGGCCGTCAGCATCGAAAACGGACGCTTCCTGTGGACCCGCGACATGTCCTCCTACAGTGGCGTCGAGCTGGGGGACAGCCAGCTCTTTCTCAGCGATGACCAGGGGCGCGTGTGGGCGTTGGACCGGCGCACTGGCGCCACGCTGTGGCGGCAGGACCGCTTTTCCGGCCAGCGGATCAGCGCCCCGGCGGTGATGGGGCGCGTCGTGGCGGTGGCCGACGAGGGGGGCGACATACACTGGCTGGATGTGCGCGACGGCCACATCCTCGCGACACAGAACATCACCAGGGCCTGGGACTATTTCCACTACCGCTGGGAAGACGAAGAGGGTGACCAGGACAAACCGGATCACGCCATCACAAGCTATCCTGTCGTCACCGATGAACGCCTCTTCGTGCGCGACAATACCGGCGCCCTGGTGGCCTTCCAGATCTATGCGACATCGGCCGCGCCCACTGAAAGCAACAGCAAGTAGCAAACCATGAAACCCGTTATCGCCCTCGTCGGCCGCCCCAACGTGGGCAAGTCCACGTTGTTCAATTGTCTCACCCGCTCCCGCGACGCCCTGGTGGCCGACCTGCCGGGCATGACCCGTGATCGAAAATATGGTGAGGGCCGCCTCGGCGACCGTCCCTACCTGGTGGTCGACACCGGCGGTCTCAGCGGCGAGGAGGCGGGCATCGACGGGCTGATGGCCGGGCAGGTGTGGCTGGCGGTGGAAGAGGCCGACGTGATCCTGTTCCTGGTCGATGCCCGTGACGGCCTGCTCGCCGGCGACGACGAGATCGCCCGCCGCCTGCGCGCCAGCGGCAAGCCGGTGTACCTGGTGGTGAACAAGATCGACGGCACCAATGCCGAGCTGGTGATGGCCGACTTCTATGCCCTCGGCCTCGGCGAGCCGACCGGCATCACGGCCTCCCACGGCCGCGGCGTGCGCTCGCTGATGGATGTGGTGCTGGCCGGCCTGCCCGAGCCGGAAGAGGAAGAAGAGGCCGAGGACCGTGGCGTCAAGATCGCCGTCCTCGGCCGGCCCAATGTCGGCAAGTCCACCCTCATCAACCGCATCCTTGGCGAGGAGCGAGTGCTGGCCTACGACATGCCGGGCACCACCCGCGACAGCATCTACGTGCCCTTCGAGCGCCGCGGACAGAAATACACCTTCATCGACACCGCCGGCGTGCGGCGCCGGCGCAAGGTCAGTGACAAGCTGGAAAAATTCAGCATCATCAAGGCCCTGCAGGCCATCGAAGAGGCCCACGTGGTGGTGCTGGTGATCGATGCCCACGAGGGCGTGAGCGAGCAGGACGCCCACCTGCTGGGCTTCATCCTCGACGCCGGCCGCGCCCTGGTGATCGCCGTCAACAAGTGGGACGGGCTGGAAAAATCCGCGCGTGAGCGGGTGCGTTACGAACTGGAGCGCCGCCTGCAGTTCGTCGATTTCGCCAGGCTGCATTTCATCTCCGCCCTGCACGGCACCGGCGTCGGCGACCTGTTCGCGCCCATCCTGCGCGCCTATGAATCGGCCAGCCGCCAGTTCTCCACCCCGGAGCTGACGCGCATCCTCGAACAGGCCGTGGAGGAACACCAGCCGCCGCTGGTGCGCGGCCGCCGCATCAAGCTGCGTTACGCCCATCAAGGCGGGCGTAACCCGCCGGTGATCGTGATTCACGGCAACCAGACCAAGGACGTGCCCGCCGCCTACAAGCGCTACCTGGCCAACGTCTATCGCAAGGCGCTACGGCTGGAAGGCACGCCGATCCGCATCGACTTCCGCACCGGCGCCAACCCCTACCAGGGGCGCAAGAACAAGCTCACCAAGCACCAGGTCGACAAGCGACAGCGCCTCAAGCGGCATATTCGCAAGGCGCGCAAGCGCAGCTGAGGGGGCCCTAGTTGATATTGTTGCCGATGCCCTGATCAGCGACGGTGGTAATGGCGTTTCCCGACGAGTTGATGACGGTATTGTCGTTGCCGGTAAAGGTGAGGCTGTCGATGGTGGCGCCGTTCGATACCGTCACGACATTATTGCTGCCGCTGATGGTGAGCTGAGTGAGCTGGTTGTTGCTGGCGACGACGATGGCCTTGTTGCTGCCACTGATGATCAGCTCATAGGGCCGCGAGCGGTCGATGGTCTGGCTTTCGTCACTGTCGCTAATCTCGATGATCTCGTCGGCCGCGCCCAGATGCGGTTCGTTCCCTCCGCAGGCCGACAGCAGAATCACGATCGCCGTTATGGCCAAGGCCCGCCACGGCAGGGTGGGGTTGGTTTTCACATGGATACTCCCTTTCCGAGTTACATGGATATAACAACGTTGTAGCTATTCACCACAGAGGCACAGAGAACACAGAGTATGCATCAGTGGGAGGCAATGCCCCGGGTGGCGATGTGGAGGGTGTCAAGTTATCTGTGTAACTGGGATTCAAACAGGCACCCTGCGATGTGGCCTGCCCCGACGAGCTGGTATTTCATTTCTCCGTGAACGCCGTGTCTCTGTGGTGAATCAGGGGGCGTTGGCACCGGAGGCCGGACCACGATATCCAACGCAAAGGGCGCAAAGGTTT
>JALSHB010000039.1 GCA_026982475.1 Chromatiales bacterium | reverse complement strand
GCTGGCGTTCCGTCAGTGTTGACTCTGTCCTCTCGCTCATCGTCATGCTCCGCTGTGATGGAAATCGCAGAGCGTGGCGTGGATTCACTCAGGGCGGTAGGGTGGGGTTGGTTTTGCGGTTACGATTCATTTCACTCCGGTGGCCAGCAAAAACTCATGGGGGATCACCAGCCCGTTGTCACTCATGTGGACGTTGGCCAGTACGGCTATCTCTTCGCGAATCGCCGCGTGCTGGTCTTTGGGCAGGGCGTCGTATTGCTGCTTGAGGATGTCACTCGCTTCGACGATGTCCCAGTACGCATCGAAGGAGTCGAATTGGTAGTGGAAGGTGTGGGGAACGATGTCGACTTCACGGAATCCGGCCTCGGCGAGCATTTCGTCCAGCACCCCGGGACGGCCCAGGGAGGTGACCTTGTGCAGCGGCGGGGCGGCGTCTTCGGCGATGCGCTTGCTGAATGCCTGGTATGACCACAGCAGGGTGGGCATGGTCTCCGGCGTGCTCCACACGGCAATGGAAAAATGCCCGCCCGGTTTCAGTACCCGGTGGGTTTCTTTCAGGCCCTGCAGGGGGTCATTGAACAGCATCACGCCGAAGCGTGACATGGCGCGGTCAAAGCTGTTGTCGGCAAAGTCGAGCTGCTCGGCCGGCATGTGCATGAAGCGGATGCCGGACAGGCCTTCGTCCTTCACCTTGCGCTGTGCGACGTCCACCATCGGTCCGGCGGCGTCCACGCCGGTAATGTCCACCTGACCCTGCATGCATCTCGCCAGGGTCAGGGCCGGTTCGCCGGTGCCGGAACCGAGGTCGATGATCCTGTCGCCCGGCCGGGCGGCGAGGCCCTCCAGCAGCGCCTCGCCCACCGGTGCGATCTGTGGCAGCCAGAGGTCGAATTTCTCCGCGATGGCGGCCCAGTCCGGTTGATTGTCGCTATTGCTCATCGTTCCCCCCATTTTTGGTTATGGCCGTCCGGCCACCCGGCTCAAAGTGACAATCGCTCGGCCACGAAGTCGGCGTCCTTGTCACCACGGCCGGAGAGATTGACGAGTATGGTTTTGTCGTCAGGCATCTCCCTGGCGATCTTCATGGCGTGGGCGATGGCGTGCGCGCTCTCCAGCGCCGGGATGATGCCCTCCAGGCGGGACACCTGCATGAAGGCGTCCAGGCACGCCTGGTCATCCACTGCCTCATAGGTGACGCGCTTGATGTCCTTCAGGTGGCAGTGCTGGGGGCCGACGCCGGGGTAGTCCAGGCCCGAGGCGATGGAATAGACGGGCAAGGGATTGCCGTCCTTGTCCTGGATGTTGTAGCACTCGAAGCCGTGAATGGCGCCCTTGGTGCCGAGGGTCAGGGTGGCCGCGTGTTCGTCGGTGTCCAGGCCCTTGCCGGCTGGCTCGACGCCGATCATGCGGACGTCTTCGTCTTCGAGGAAGGCGGTGAACAGGCCCATGGCATTGGAGCCGCCGCCGACGCAGGCGATCAGCACGTCCGGCAGTCTGTCTTCCCGGGCCAGAAACTGTTCCCGAGCCTCCTTGCCGACGATGCTTTGGAAGTCGCGCACGATCTTCGGGAAGGGATGGGGGCCGACCACCGAGCCGATGGCGTAGAAGTAGTTGGCGGGGTCTTTGAGGTATTCCTCGAAGGCGCTGTCCACCGCGTCCTTGAGGGTGCGGGTGCCGCGCGAGACGGGGACCAGCGTGCAGCCCAGGATCTTCATCTTGGTGACGTTGGGGTGTTCCTTTTCGATATCGATCTCGCCCATGTGGATCTCACAGTCGATGCCGACCAGCGCACAGGCGGTGGCCAGGGCCACGCCGTGTTGACCGGCGCCGGTCTCGGCCAGCACCTTGGTCTTGCCCATGTACTTGGCCAGCAGGGCTTCGCCGAGGCAGTGATTGATCTTGTGCGCGCCGGTGTGATTGAGGTCTTCACGTTTGAAAAAGATCCGCGCGCCGCCCACCTCGTCGGTCAGGCGTTGGGCGAAATAGATGGGGCTGGGGCGGCCAACGTAGTCGGCATAGAGTTGTTGCAGTTCCTGCTGAAAGGATTCGGTCTGGGTGACCTTGTCATAGGCATCGTTGATCTCGTTCATGATCTCGATCAGCGGCGGGGGAATGATCTGGCCGCCATACTCACCGAAGTAACCCTTCTCGTCAGGCATTTGCAGATTTTCTTTGCTCATCTTTACCGCCTCCGTCTTGGGAATAATTCCAGCAATACAACAATGATATGAATCCGCGATCTTCAACGTCACATAGCTTGCCGAGCGATACCCGCGCAGGAGACCGAGCGTACAACCTGGTGGTCCATAGGGAAAGTTATGCCGCTCCAGGGCGCCTTAACCGTTCAGCACCAGCGTCCCCACCAGCTGCGCCACCTCGGTGAGTTCGTGGCGCTCCAGGTAGGCGACGATGCCGTCGTTGATCTTCTTGCACACCAGCGGGTCGTAGAACAGCGCGGTGCCCACGCCCACTGCCGATGCCCCGGCGATGAGGAATTCGATGGCGTCGTCGGCGGTGGTGACGCCGCCCTGGCCGATGATGGGGATGCCGTGGTCACGGCACACCTGGTAGACCTGGTGGGTCTTCAAGACCGCGACGGGCTTGATGGCGGGGCCGGAGAGGCCGCCCTGGTTGTTGCCGATGATGGGCGCGCGGGCCTCGATGTCGATGGCCATGCCCATCAGGGTGTTGATGACGGCGAAGGCGTCGGTGCCGGCCTCGATGCAGCGCCGCGCGTTTTCCTGGATGTCTGTCTGGTTGGGCGACAGCTTGGTGATCAGCGGTTTTTCGGTCTGCGCGCGCACCGCCTCCACCACGCGGGCGGACATGTCCGGGTCGTTGCCGAAGGCCACGCCGCCCTCCTTGACGTTGGGGCAGGAGATGTTGATCTCCATGGCATCGATGGGCGAGTCGTCGAAGATGCGCGCCACCTCGGCGTATTCCTCGATGGAGGAGCCGGAGATGTTGGCGATGAAGCGGGTTTCGTCGAAGTCCAGGGTGGGCAGGATCTCGTCCACCACGTGGCGCGCGCCCGGATTCTGCAGGCCGATGGCGTTGATCATGCCCTGCGGCGTCTCGCACACGCGGTGCGGCGGGTTGCCGAGGCGTGGTTCCAGGGTGGTGCCCTTGAGACACACGGCGCCGGCATCGCGGTTGGTAAAGCCCTTGACCCGCGTGTATTCTTCGCCGAAACCGACGCAGCCGGACAGCAGCACCAGCGGCGTGTCGAAACGCATGCCGCAGAATTCGCTTACCAGCATGTCTTTTTGCAATTTGTGCACCATGGTTCTGCCACCCCGAAAGAAGTCTGAGTATGTTTCACGTGGTTCTGTTTCAGCCGGAGATTCCACCCAACACGGGCAACATCATCCGTCTGTGCGCCAATTGTGGCGCAAAACTGCATTTGATTCGCCCCCTGGGCTTCGACATGTCGCACAAGCAGCTGCGCCGCGCGGGGCTGGACTATCACGAATTCGCCGAGGTGGCGCTGCACGACTCGCTGGCGGCCTTTGCCGAGGCGGTGCGGCCGGCGCGGATCCTGGCCTGCTCCACCCGTGGCCGGAAAAACTACAGTGAGGTGGTCTATGGAGCGGACGACGCGCTGCTGTTCGGCCCGGAGACCCGCGGCCTGCCGGACGCGGTGCTGGCCAGCCTGCCCGCGGAACACCTGCTGCGCATCCCCATGCGGCCGGGCAACCGCAGCCTGAACCTGTCCAATGCGGTGGCAGTCATTGCCTTCGAGGCATGGCGGCAGGCCGGCTTTGCCGGCAGTGTTGAGTGTTGAGTTTTCAGTGCTTGGTTGGCGAAAAACTTCACTCAGCACCAAACACTCAAAACCGGCGCCCCAAGCGCCTCAGAGGCCTTCAGCCTTCTGCTCCCGCGTCAGCAAGGCATGCACGGCTTCCTTCGGCGCGCGGCCTTCGTACAGCACCGCATGCACCTGTTCGGTGATGGGCATCTCGACGCCCTGGCTGAGGGCCAGGTTGTGCACCTCGCGCGCGGTCTGCACGCCTTCCACCACCTGGTCGATGTCGGCCAGCGCAGTCTCCAGGGTATTGCCGCGACCCAGCGCCAGACCGAGGCGGCGGTTGCGCGACTGGTCGTCGGTGCAGGTCAGCACCAGGTCGCCCAGCCCGGCCAGGCCCATGAAGGTCTCGTGGCGACCGCCGAGGGCGGCGCCGAGGCGCATGATTTCGGCCAGGCCGCGGGTGATCAGGGCACTGCGGGCATTGGCGCCGAAGCCCAGGCCGTCACAGATGCCGGCGGCGATGGCGAGCACGTTTTTCACCGCGCCGCCCACCTCCACGCCGGTGACGTCCGCGCTGGTGTAGGCGCGAAAGGTGTCGCTGCGCAGGCGTTCGGCGACGAAACGCGCATAGCCCGTCTCCTTCGAGGCCACGGTCAACGCCGTCGGCAGACCCATGGCCACCTCGCGGGCGAAGGTGGGGCCGGACACCACGGCCATGATCCGAGCCTCGCCCAGCACCTCTTCCACCACCCGGTGCAGCAGTTTGCCGGAGCCGGATTCCAGGCCCTTGGTGGCCCACATCAGGCGCGCGCCGTCGCCCAGCTGTGGCCGCATGGCCTGCAATACGGCGCGGAAGGCGTGGCTGGGCACGACCACGAGGATGTCGCGCACGTCCCGCACGGCGGCGGCCAGGTCGTCGCTGAGTTGCAGGCTGTCCGGCAGCGGCACGCCCGGCAGGTAACGCGTGTTGACGCGCTCCGCCCGCAGGCTGGCCATGTGCCCGGGATCGTGCCCCCAGAGGGTGGCCGGGCGACCGCCGCGGGACAGCTGGATGGCCAGCGCGGTGCCCCAGGAACCGGCGCCGAGGACGGTGACCGGCTGGTTGTCGATGTCGGACAAGGGGGACGCGGCCAAGGGCTTAATGGACGGCCGCTTCGCCGTCGCCCCGGGCCTGCTGCTGGCGCTGCAGGTGCTCGGCGTACATGGCGTCGAAGTTCACCGGCCCCAGCAGCATCTGCGGGAAACCGCCCTTGGCGACCAGGTCGGAAATGGCCTCGCGGGCATAGGGAAAGAGGATATTGGGGCAGTAACTGCCCAGCATGTGGGCAAGCTCTTCATCGCTGAAGCCGGCCACCGTGAACACACCGGCCTGCTGCACCTCCACCAGGTAGGCGACCTTGTCGCCCAGCTTGGCGGTGACGGTGACGGTCAGCACCACGTCGTGGACGTTCTCGCCCAGGGCCTTGCCCGCCGACTGCAGCTCGACATTGATGGCCGGCTCCCACTGCTCGGTGAAGATGGCGGGGGAGTTGGGGGTCTCGAAGGAGAGATCCTTGAGATAGATCTTCTGCAGGGCAAACTGCTGCTGCGGCTGGTCACCCTGGGTGGCGGCTTCTTGTTCTGCTTCTGACATTGCGGTAATTCCAGGTGCGGGGCCCCGTGCGGGGCCGGATTCAGAGGTGCGGAAAGTCTACTGGCTCGGTGCTGAAATTGAAACCGGCAGGCGACGCGCAGAAGCCTACA
>JALSHB010000038.1 GCA_026982475.1 Chromatiales bacterium | reverse complement strand
AGCCGCATCTCCGCCATTCCCTCCGGTGGTATTTAAATTGGTGATAGTGGATTTCGAGCCGTCATCGCTGAATTTGGTGGAAGGCTTGATGGCGTGTACCCCGGCAATGACCTGCGAGCCGCTGAGCAGAGTCATGCCGGCCGGGTTGAAGAACACCGTACTGGCGTCTTCTGCGCTCGCAGCGGCGCCTGCGTAGGCGTTTCCCAGCCCTTTGACGCCCTGTTCAATCAGCGCGAAACCGCCGGCGTGGCTGACCGATGCGCCCAGCCCCAGGCTGGTCAGTGCCGTGGCTGCCAGCGTTAAGCGGATTGGTGTTCTCATGCTGTGCTCCTCCGTATTCATGTTGTTTGTCCCGGCTATCGTCATCAATCGATCATTGCGTGTAGAGCCCATTTCGACCGGGTGTCTGACATATTGGGGTGAACAGAGGCCTTCATTAACAAAGATGAGCGAATTAATCCAGACAATTTCCTGGTCTTCTGTTGGGCGGGCCGTGAACTCGGCATCTTTGGTTGGCGTTATAAAACACGCAAATAGCCGGCTCACGGGCTTGTCGGGGAAGCAATGTAAGATGTTGGTGATATTCTAACTTTGATTTTTTTTATCAACTGATTTAATAAATCTGTTGATTCTAATATTGACAGTTAATGGTTTTCATAGACAGACTGTGTCAGCTTCGGGAAGAGTAAAGAAGTATTTTTGTCGTGACATTCGAGGGCGGGAGGAAATATGAACATTACCAAGAAAAATGTTGTTTCACTGGCGGTCGCCACGGCTTTGTCGACACCACTTGCGGTCTGGGCAACCAACGGCATGAACCTGGAGGCCTATGGGCCCATTGCCGGCGGCATGGGTGGCGCGGCCTATGCCTATGACAACGGTACCGCCGCGGTGATGAACAATCCCGCCACGCTGGGCATGATGGAGGAAGGTAGCCGGCTGGACGTCGCGGTTGGTTCCCTGGGGCCCGATATTTCCAGTTCGATGGCGAGCGAGCCGAAAGCGAATTCATCCGCCACCGCCTTTTACATGCCGGCGGTGGGCTGGGTGAAAAAGAGCGGCGCGCTGGCCTATGGCGTGGGCGTCTTCGCCCAGGGTGGCATGGGCACGGAGTATGACTCCAACTCCTTTCTGACCGCGGGCTCCAACGAGACGGTTCGCTCCGAGGTGGGCGTGGGCCGCTTCCTGATCCCGCTGAGCTACAGCGTCAACGACAAGTTCAATATCGCCGGCAGCATCGACTATGTCTGGGCCAGCATGGATTTGAAGATGGCCATGTCGGGTGCGCAGTTTGCTGACATGCTTGCGCCTGCCTACAACGGTACCCAGGAATACGGCGAGGTCAGCGGCTCCATGGTCGACGGCATGATGGCCATGGTCGGAACCGCACTGGACCCCACGGGCCCGGTGAACTGGGCGCGCTTCGACTTTTCCAACAACAGCCCCTTCCTCGGCGAGGCCTTCGGCAGCGGCTTTGCCGGCAAGCTGGGCTTTACCTACAAGGTCGGCAGCCGCTGGACCGTGGGCGCCAGCTATCATTCCAAGACCGCCCTGGGCGACATGACCACCGGCAATGCCAGGGTCAGCATGAACGTCAACATGGATGATGGCCTGCTGGCGGGTGGTACTCCCACCGGCACCTACAGCTCCGTCAGCATCCCGGTGACGGGCAAGATCCGGGTCAAGGACTTCCAGTGGCCGCAGACCTACGGCATCGGCGCCGCCTTTCAGGCCACCGACAAGATCATGATCGCCGCCGACGTCAAACGTATCGGCTGGGAAAGCGTGATGAAGAACTTCGAGATGAGCTTCGTCGCGGACGCGACCCAGGACAATCCCCTGGCAGCGGGTTTTGCCGGCGCCGATCTGGATGCCACCATGTATCAGAACTGGAAGGACCAGACGGTCATCGCCCTGGGCGCCGCCTTCCAGACCACCGAGCAACTGGTGCTGAGGGTGGGCTACAACGGCTCCACCAACCCGGTGCCGGACAAGTATCTCAACCCCCTGTTCCCGGCGACGATAAAGAACAACTTCACCTTTGGTGGCGGCTACGAGATCAACAAGGCCTCCAGTGTCAATGCCTCGCTGACCTATGCCCCCGAGGTCACCGCGACCAGTGGCGAAGGCGTGACCGTCAGCCACAGCCAGATCAACTGGCAGGTCATGTATTCCCACCTGTTCTGAGTGGGGCCCATGGCTTGCACAGGCACATCGCAGGGGCTACTTCGGTAGCCCCTGTTTTTTTGCCCGGCCCCGAGGGGACGGGCCCTCACGACAAAAACAACAAATACCGGAACACCGGAAGGAAAACCGATCATGCAACTGCGAAAGATGAATCTGTACATCGTGTCACTGGCCGCGACGATGGTGATGGCGGCATCACTGGCGAGCGCCGAGGAGCGACTCAAGCCCTTCACCCTGGCCTCCAAGGGGGCGGGTGATGTGGCGGCCATTGCCGCCGACGTGAAGCAAAGGCTTGGCGCCGCCGGTTTCGAGGTGGCGGGCGAGTATTCGCCCTATGCCAATGCCCACGTCATCGTCGTCACCAGCGACAGCCTGAAACCTGAATCCGTACCTTCATGACGGCGCATAGCACAAGCTCTTGATTCCACAGCGCTTCCAAAAAATGCCCGCTTAACCTATGGGTGAAGCTAAGATTTTTTGAAAACACTGTGAAACCAATATCTTGCACTCTGCATCCGCCCTGAAGATACGGATTCAGGTGAAAGAGATCGCCGCCCGCTCCGAACAGGGCGGCTATGGGGCCGGGCAACGGGTCGCCATCACCCAGGTGGCCGATGAGGTGCAGGTGGCCTATACCAATCCGATTTACTGGGCCAATGCCTATCGCATGGCGAGCGATCTGTCCGACATCGCCGCCCGGCTGGAAACGGCCCTGGGCAAGGTGGAAGACTTCGGCTCCCAAAAGGGGCTGACGGCCAAGAAGCTGCGTAAGTACCACTACATGTTTGGCATGGAGTACTTCGACGAGCCCAGCGAGTTGGCCAAGTATGAAAATTACCAGGCAGCGCTGAAGGCCGTCGAGGCCGGTCTGTCGGCCGGCAAGGGCGGCGTGACCCAGGTGTATCGCATCGACATCCCGGGCAAGGATGAAACCGTGTTTGGCGTGGCCATCGATAATTCGGTGGCGTGCAGTGGTGATGAGCACATCATGAACCTGATTGACTTCAAGCCCCTGCGCTCGACGCCCCATCTGCCCTACGAGATGCTGGTCTCCGGCAGTGAGGTCCAGGCGTTGTACGCCCGTTTCCGCATCGCCATCAGCTTTCCCGACCTGAGCATGATGGGCTCGAACAGTTTCATGAGCATCATGTGTGCGCCCAAGGCCATCGAATCCGCGTTGAGGATGGCGGCAGGTGGTGGTGAGGACTGAGGGCCGGGGTGTGATCGTTTGGTCGCTGTGAAACCCCGGGCGACCGGGGTTTCGCATTTTCTGCAGCGGGCCAGGCGCAGGCTGGGAGCAGGGCGGATTTTATGTCAGACTTGCCCGCTTCGTTAGCGGCCACGGGCCGCGTGGAAACGGTCGAGGGACGTCAATGAATCTGCACGAATACCAGGCCAAGCACCTGTTCGCCGACTACGGCATCGCCGTGCCCGAGGGGCGCATGGTCACCACCCTGGGGGATGCCCGCGAGGCGGCCCGCGAGCTGGGCGGGGAGCGCTGGGTGGTCAAGGCCCAGGTGCACGCCGGCGGCCGCGGCAAGGGCGGCGGCGTACAGCTGGTGGAGGGCGAGGCGGCGCTGGCGTCGGCGGTGAAGGCCATGCTGGGCATGCGCCTGGTGACCCACCAGACCGGGCCCAAGGGCCTGCCGGTGGAGCGCCTGCTGATCGAGGCCCCCTGCGACATCGCCCGCGAGCTGTACCTGGGTGCGCTGATCGACCGCGCCCGCCGCCGGGTGGTGTTCATGGCCTCCGCCGAGGGCGGCATGGACATCGAGCAGGTGGCCGCCGAGACTCCGGAGAAGATCCTCAGCGTGGCGGTCGATCCGGTGGTCGGCCTGCAGCCCTACCAGTGCCGCCAGATCGCCTTCGGCCTGGGCCTCGGAGGCCCGCAGGTGCGCGAACTGACCCGCGCCATGCTCGGCCTGTACCGCCTGTTCACCGAGCGCGACCTGAGTCTGGTGGAGATCAACCCGCTGGTGGTCACCGGCGACGACCGCCTGCTGGCGCTGGACGCCAAGATCAACCTCGACGACAACGCCCTGTACCGGCAACCGGCCCTGGAGGAACTGCGCGACCCCAGCCAGGAAGACCCCACCGAGCACAAGGCCCAGCAGTTCGACCTCAACTACGTGACCCTGGACGGCAACATCGGCTGCATGGTCAATGGCGCCGGCCTGGCCATGGCCACCATGGATATCATCAAACTGCATGGCGGCGAGCCCGCCAACTTCCTCGACGTGGGCGGCGGCACCACCGCCGAGCGCGTCGCCGAGGCCCTCAAGCTGATCGTCGGCGACCACAAGGTGGAGGCCATCCTGGTCAACATCTTCGGCGGCATCGTGCGCTGCGACCTGATCGCCGAGGGCATCGTCGCGGCGATCCGCGAGGTGCGCCTGGAGACCCCCGTGGTGGTGCGCCTGGAGGGCACCAACGCCGAGCAGGGCCGCGAGATCCTGGCCTGCAGCGGCCTGGCGGTGACCGCCGCCAACGACCTGGACGACGCCGCCGCCAAGGCCGTGGCCGCCGCCGGAGGGCAGAACTGATGGCCATCCTCATCGACCAGCATACCCGCGTCATCGTGCAGGGCTTCACCGGCCGGCAGGGCACCTTCCATGCCGAGCAGGCCATCGCCTACGGCACCCGACTGGTGGGTGGCGTCACCCCCGGCAAGGGCGGCCAGACCCACCTCGACCGCCCGGTATTCGACACCGTGCGCGACGCGGTGCGCGACACCGGCGCCGACGCCAGCCTGATCTTCGTCCCCGCGCCCTTCGCCGCCGACGCCATCCTCGAGGCCGCGGACGCCGGCATCGAAGTCATCGTCTGCATCACCGAGGGCATCCCGGTACAGGACATGCTCCGGGTCAAGGCCGCCCTGGCCGGCGGGCCGTCGCGCCTGATCGGCCCCAACTGCCCCGGCATCATCACCCCCGGGGCGTGCAAGATCGGCATCATGCCCGGGGCCATCCACCGGCCCGGCGGCATCGGCATCGTCTCCCGCTCCGGCACCCTCACCTACGAGGCGGTGTACCAGACCACCGTCAACGGCCTCGGCCAGAGCACCTGCGTGGGCATCGGCGGCGACCCCATCCAGGGCATGAACTTCATCGACTGCCTGGAACTGTTCGAGCAGGATGAGCAGACCCGCGGCATCCTCCTGGTGGGCGAGATCGGCGGCACCGCCGAGGAGGAGGCCGCCGAGTACATCCAGGCCAGTGTGAGCAAGCCCGTGGTGGGCTACATCGCCGGCGTCACCGCGCCGCCCGGCAAGCGCATGGGCCATGCCGGCGCCATCATCGCCGGCGG
>JALSHB010000037.1 GCA_026982475.1 Chromatiales bacterium | reverse complement strand
ACGAGGGCAACCATACTGCCGTGAAACATGGGGATTCTCCGCCGTGACGGGCGCAGTCCACGCCCGGAAACCAAAAGGGTGTCAATGGTACTGAGGGCACCGCCCCATGACAAGCAAGGGCAACCCCTGAAGCCCGGCCGTCATCAATGATAGAATCGCCGCATTCGTAACCAAAGGCACGCCATGAACAATTATCTCGTCATCACCGCCCTGGGCGAAGACCGCCCGGGCATCGTCGGTCAGCTCTCCGAGGCCGTGCTGGACAGCGGCTGCAACATCATCGACAGCCGCATGACCGTGCTCGGCGGCGAGTTCGCCGTGATCCTCATGGCCGGCGGCAAGTGGAACCAGCTGGCCAAGCTGGAAGACACCCTGCCGGCGCTGGGCAAGCGCCTCGACCTCACCATCATCAACAAGCGCACCACCGACGGCAGTCCGGCCACGGACCTCATGCCCTACACCGTCGAGGTCATCACCCTCGACCAGCCGGGCATCGTCTACCGCCTGTCCAGCTTCTTCGCCAGCCGCGGCATCAACATCCAGGAACTGAACACCACCCGTTATGCCGCCGCCCACACCGGCGCCCCCATGTTCGCCCTCAGCCTCACGGCCAACATCCCGGCCAGCGTGCACGTCGCCACCCTGCGCGACGAATTCCTCGACTTCTGCGAGGCGCAGAACATGGACGCCACCCTCGAACCCAGCAAGCCCTGACGGGCACGGAGAAAAAGAAACATGAGTAGCGTCGAACTGAACAAGAAGGTCCCCGACTTCGAACTGCCGGCCACCGGCGACAAGACCATCAAGCTGTCCGACCTGGCCGGCAGGAAAGTCGTGTTGTACTTCTATCCCAAGGACAGCACCCCCGGCTGCACCAGGGAAGGCCAGGACTTCCGCGACCACTTCGATGAATTCAGCGCCGCCGGCGCGGTGATCCTCGGCGTCTCCCGCGACGGCATCAAGGCCCACGAGAACTTCAAGGCCAAGCAGGGCTTCCCCTTCGACCTGCTTTCCGACAAGGAAGAAACCGTCTGCCGCCTGTTCGACGTGATCAAGGAAAAGAACCTGTACGGCAAGAAGGTCATGGGCATCGAGCGCAGCACCTTCCTCATCGATGAACAGGGCGTGTTGCGCCACGAATGGCGCAAGGTGAAGGTGCCGGGGCACGTGGAGGAGGTGCTGGCGGCGGTGAAGTCTCTGTAAAATTTCATACCTGAATCCGTCGGTTCATACTCACCACAGAGGCTCGGAGGCACAGAGAAAACCCCTTCAAGGAATTTCTCGCCAAGGCGCAGCGGCGCGAAGAAACAGTCAAAATGGAATTTCCTGGCGGACGCTGCGCCTTGGCGAGAAACAAAAGCCTCCCCTGTGTCTCCGTGCCTCTGTGGTAAAAATCAGCCCGCCAGCGAATACGGGTCGATCAGCTCCCGCAGCACAGCGGTGGCATAAGTCCCGGCGGGCAGATCGAAGGTCAGCTGCAAATCCCGTCCCTCCGCCAGCCACCGCCATTGCAGGTCGGCCACCGCCAGGCGCAGGGCGCGGCGTTCCTGTTTCAGACCGGCCTTTTCCAGGCCTTCACGAAAATCACCACAGGCCGCCAGCGCCTGCTCCTCCACGGCCCGCGCAGCCGCCGCCGACGGCAGCCCTCCCCTGCCCCACAGCGGCCCGCTGGGCAGCACATCGCCACTGGCCAGGCGCGCCTCGATCGCCTCATCGACCTCGTCGACGACAAAGAAACTGCGGCTGCCGGACAGCTGCAAGGCCTCGCCCGGCAGCGCCTGATTCCAGTTGCCCGCACGCACCCGCGCCGCCAGCACCTCGTTGAACAGAAACGAACGCGCCGCGGACAAAAGCAGGCCGCGCCGATGACGGTCCTTCACCCGCCGTCCGCCGAACATGGCCGCGGCGGCGGCCAGGTTGCCGCCATCGCGGCCGAAGCGTTGTTCACCGAAATAGTTGGGCACACCCTGTTTGGCCACCACCGCCAGGCGTTCTTCCAGGGCCGTCCGGTCACCCCTCACCCCGCGCAGCACCAGGCTGAATCGATTGCCGCGCAGGCCACCGCGCTGCAGCTTGCGGCGGGTGCGCACCTGGCCCAGCAGTTCGAGATCGTCGCCGAGAAGGGGCGACCAGTCCGGGTCCGCCTTGCCCGGCAGCCAGACGCTGAACCACTGCGTGGTCACCGCCACGCGGTCTTTCAGGCCGCAATAGCTCACGTCGCGCGCCCGCACCCCGGCCTGGCGCGCCAGGGCGCGGGCCACCTCGTCAGTGTTGCGGTTGCGCTTGCGGATGTGCAGCAGCAGGTGTTCGCCCTCGCCGTCCGGCTCGCCGTCGCGCAGCTCATCGACGCGGAAGTCCTCGGCACAGGCGCGCAGCCGGGCACTGGCCTCGGGGGCGCCCAGGGCGCGGGGCCAGTCGGGGAGGTTTGGAATACATGGAGAAGAGATGTTGTTCACGGGAGAGCCTTAGTTTCCGTGCGGGAGCGGGCCAGGTTCAAACGGCAGGCATTTGCAAAAAACCAGAAAATTGTAGGAGCGGCTTCAGCCGCGAAGAAACCTGGAAATATCCATCGCGGCTGAAGCCTCCCACGGTTTTGTTGCATTTCAAATGTCTGCCGCCTTTTTCCTGGGATCTACTTGTCGTCACACCAATACACGGCGCCATGAACCTACGGATTCAGGTTCAAGTTTCTATTTGCGTGGATTTGCGTTCATTGGCGGACCACCCTTTTTCGCCACGCAAAAAAGCGGCGCCACGAACTTTCCTGTTCCTCCGCGCCCTCTGCGTCTCTGTGGCGAATGCCGCCTTCACGAAACCAGCAAACACACCGCGTGCACGGCGACGCCCTCGCCGCGACCACAGAAACCCAGGCCCTCGGTGGTGGTGGCCTTGACATTGACCCGCTTGGCGTCCACGCCGAGGTCGGCGGCGAGGTTGGCGCGCATGGCGTCGATGTGCGGCGCCATCTTCGGCGCCTGGGCGACGAGGGTGAGGTCGGCGTTGCCGACGGCCAGCCCCTGCCCCGCCAGCTGTTCGACCACCCGGCGCAGCAGGATGCGGCTGTCGATGTTCTCGAATTCGGCGCTGCTGTCGGGAAAGTGCCGGCCGATGTCGCCCAGCCCCGCCGCGCCCAGCAGGGCGTCGCAGAGGGCGTGGAGGGCCACGTCGCCATCGGAATGGGCGACGAAGCCGTGACCGAAGGGAATGCGCACGCCACATAACATCAAGTGGTCGCCCTCGCCGAAGCGATGCACGTCATAGCCGTGGCCAATTCTCATTTTTCGTCCTTCTTCTTGTAGACCTTGCGCCGAAACAGATCGCTGCGCCGGCTCACCAGCCGGTCGAGAAACAGCATGCCGTCGAGGTGATCCACTTCATGTTGGACGGCGCGGGCCTCGAAGCCTTCGCAGCAGTATTCACGCGACGCGCCGAACTCGTCACAGGCGGTGAAGCTGATCTTCTCGGCGCGAATCACATTGCCGGTGTAGTCCGGCACCGACATGCAGCCCTCGCGGCCCATGACCATGCCTTCCCATTCGGTGATCTCCGGATTGATGAGCAACAGGCGGCCAGAGTTCGACGAACCCTTGGGCAGCTTGCGCATGGCGGAGATGTCGACGATGACGATGCGCTCGAAGCGCCCCACCTGCGGCGCGGCGATGCCGACCCCGCCGGGTCCGGCGCGCATGGTTTCTTCCAGGTCGGCGACGAAGGCGCGCAACGCATCATCGAAGACCTGCACCGGCTGTGAGACCTGCTTGAGACGCGGGTCCGGATACGTGAGGATGTCGAGCAGCGCCACCTCAGCCCACCATGATGTCGATGGGCGTCAGCTGCGCATCCACGCCCTTGCCCTTGACGATCTCCAGCGCCGAGGCCAGCGCCGGGATGCCCTCCAGGGCGCGGCCCTCGATGTGCAGGATGTAGATGGGCGCATCCTCCGTGCCGCCGACGTCGGAGATCAGATCGAGAATGTCCAGCCCGGCCTCGGCCAGGGCGCCGGTGACCTGGGCGACGATGCCGGCACGGTCGGCGCCGTACACGGTGATGCGCACGTCCGGCTCCACGTGCCGGTGCAGCCCGCCCTCGACGCGGTCCACGTGCAGGCGCAGGCCGAGGGATTCGGCCTCCCCCGCCACCAGTTGTTCGAGGGCGCGGGTGGTGCCCGTGAAGCGCACCATCATCATGATGGTGAAGTTGCCGCCGAGGCGCATCATGGAGGTCTCGCCGAGATGGCAGCCGCCCTCGAACAGGGCGTGGGTGATGCGCGCGACGATGCCCGGGCGGTCGCGGCCCACCAGGGTCAGCATGTACCAGTGTTCGTTCATGGGGCTCTCCTGAGACGGGTCAATGCAAGGTTGAGTGGGTCACGTAGATGAGCAGCACGCCGGCGCCGATCAGCGCCACCTGCTCCAGGGTGGCGCGGACCTCGGCGCGCTTGTGCAGGCCGGGGATCAGGTCGGCCACGGCAATGTAGATGAAGCTGGAGGCCGCCACCGCCAGCACGTAGGGCAACACCGCCTGCATCTCGGACAACCCCCAGTAGGCCAGCAGCGCGCCAACGATGGTGGTGAGGCTGGACAGCACGTTGAACAACAGCGCCTTGGCGCGCGAAAAACCGCTGTGCAGCAGCACCACGAAGTCACCCACCTCCTGCGGGATCTCGTGCGCGGCGATGGCCAGGGCGGTGACGATGCCGAGGTGGATGTCGGTGAGAAAGGCGGCGGCGATGAGCACGCCATCGACGAAATTGTGCAGGCCGTCGCCGATCAGGATCATCCAGCCGCTGGCCGCCTTGCCGTGGCCATGGTCGTGTCCGACGGGGGAATGGGCCTCGCAGTGATCGGCGTGGCAGTGGCGCCACAGCACCAGCTTCTCCAGCACGAAAAAGCTCAGCAGGCCCAGCAGCACGGCGAGGAATACCTCGTGAAAGTCCTCCACCCCCGGCGACATCAACGCATGCGGCAGTAACCCGAGGAAGGCCGCGCCCAGCAGCGAGCCGATGGCGAAGCTGACCAGGTGCGGCACCAGCCGCGCGCGCACCGAGGCCGGCAGCAGCAAAAAGCTGGCCGCCACCAGCACACTGAGCACGCCGCCCAGCAGGCTGAAGATGATGATCCAGGTGAGAAGGCTCATGAAATGTGGGGTACCTGCGATTTGTGGTGCGACAGTTTACCTGAACCTGCGGTTCCAGGTTTATCCAATGGGGGCGATAGCGACAATGGTCATGGCGTATTTCACGGCAATGAAAATTAACGCAGAGGACGCAAAGAAAACCCCTTCAAAAAACCTTTGCGTGCCCTGCGCCTGTGTAGCCCCTGCGTTTCATGCCATTCCCGGTAGCCAATGAACGCCAATGGCCGCAAACTTTTTCAATGTTTTCATTGGCGTTCATTGGCGGACCGTTTCTCTGTGCCCCCCGCCTCCTTGGTAAAAAAACGCCCCGCCTAGACCTCATCCGTCAGCCACACCAGACTCGCCATGCGCCCGGTCACG
>JALSHB010000036.1 GCA_026982475.1 Chromatiales bacterium | reverse complement strand
TCCTTCGTTGAATGACAGGCGCTCGATGTCCAGTCGGTGTGTGCCGAACAGCGGGGGAGTCTTGCCCGCGGCCTTTGCCACGTATCCCTGCTCGATGTGAACCTTGCCGATGCGCAGGGATCGGGGGTCGTGCAGGTTCAGCCTGTCGATGGCGAGGCGTGACATGCCGGTGAGGGGAAAGTCGTCGCTCCAGCTGTGCAGCTCATCGACCTGGAGTGTCGTCAGCCGGGCGGAAATTTTCATCTCGTCATCGGTGTCGCCGGATTCCAACTGGAATTCGATAGCCATCTGCAAGGCCTGCTGGGTGAATTTCAGTTTCTGTGGCGGCAGTGTGGTTTCGAGCTGCTGGCCGCTGATGTCGCCTGTGCCGCTGACCTGCAGGGTGCCGTTGGTCTGTTTCAGGTCGATGTCGCCGGTCCAGCGCAGGGATTCCTGTTGCAGCTGTATCTGTGGCATGACCCATTGCAGCTGGTCCAGTTGCAGGGTGCTGTCCGTCAGTTGCAGCGCCATGTTGGCGGCTGGCAGGCTGAGGGAAAGCGCGGTGTTGAGGCTCAGCCTGCCGGCCTGGTGTTCGCTGATGCCGATGATCTGCTGGAAATCCACCAGTGGCAGGTCTTGGAGGTCGATGCGCCCATCCACCCATGGGCTGTCGGCAAAGGGGGCGACGCGGCCTTCGAAGGTCAGCGGCGCGTCATTGATGCTGGCCCGCAGCGAGAGCGCCGCCGCCGTGGCCGGTTGCCAGGCGGCCAGGTGTCGCAGGCCGAGGCGCTCGATACGGGTCTCCATTTGCAGTTTGGGGTCGCGGTAGCGAATGGCGCTGTCGGAGACGCTCAGGGTGTCGATGCCGAATGTCCACGCGGGTGCTTGTTCCCGCCGGGTTTGTTCCGCTGTCGCCGCCGAGTCTTGTCCGGCGGGGATTTCGATGCCGCCGACGCGCAGCCGTCCCTCCTCGTCACGCGCAATGTCCAGGTGGACGCCGTCGAGGGTCAGCGCCTGGATGGTGATGCGTCGCTGCAACAAGGGCAGCCAGGCCAGATCCAGGCCGGCCCTTTCGACATTCAGGGCGTTGCCGCCGGCGGTGTCGATTCGAACGCCCTTCAGCCACAGCACGCCGGTGAACAGGTTCAGGTCCACGTCTGTCACCTGCACCTGCTCGCCGCCGTTGTCCAGCAGCCAGTTGCGCAGGCCCGTCTGCACCGCCACCGGCAGCAGCAGTACGATGCTGAGCACCACCAGCGCCAGGGCGGTGAGGATGACCCACAGGCGGCGCTTGCGGAACGGTGGCTTGCCGGGGGCGCTGTCGCTCATGTCGCTTCCTGGGTGTTTGCCGGGTTTCAGTATACCCCCGGATGTGCCGATAATGACGCCATGAAAAATCACGCCAAAGAATCCCTGGACACGGTGGTCGCGGCCGCCGGCCGGATCGTGCTGGGCAAGGAAAAGGAAATCCGTCTGGCCCTCGCCTGCCTGCTGGCGCGCGGCCATCTGCTCATCGAGGATCTGCCGGGTGTCGGCAAGACCACCCTCGCCCATACCCTGGCGCGGGTGCTGGGCTTGCAGTATCAGCGCATCCAGTTCACCAGCGACCTGTTGCCGGCCGACATCCTCGGCGTGGCGGTGTTCGATCAGGATAGCGGCCGCTTCCGCTTTCAGCCCGGCCCCATCTTCGCCCAGCTGATTCTCGCCGACGAGGTCAACCGCGCCACGCCCAAGGCGCAGAGTGCGTTGCTGGAGGCGATGGAGGAGCAGCAGGTGTCGGTGGAGGGCGAGACACGCCCCCTGCCCGAGCCCTTCTTCGTCATCGCCACGCAGAACCCGGCCAGCCAGATCGGTACCTTCCCGTTGCCGGAGTCGCAGCTGGACCGCTTCACCATGCGCCTCTCCCTCGGCTACCCGGATCTGCACGCGGAACGCCAGCTGCTCGCCGGCGAGGACCGCCGCGACCTGTTGCACGGCCTCGCCCCGGTGCTCGATGGCGCGCAGCTACAGGCCCTGCAGGCCGAGGCCGGCCGCGTACACGCCGCCGATGCCCTGCTCGACTACCTGCAGGCACTGCTGGCACTCAGCCGCCAGTCGCCGCACTTCGCCCACGGCCTGTCGCCACGCGCCGGGCTGTCGTTGCTGCACAGCGCACGCGCCTGGGCGCTGATGGCGGGGCGCGACCATGTGTTGCCGGAAGACCTGCAGACGGTGTTGCCCCACGTGGTCGGCCACCGCCTGCAGGCCGCGGAGGCCGGCGGCGATGCGCAGCGGCTGGTGGCCCTGCTGCAGGCCGTGCCCATCCCCTGACATGTTGCTGCGCCAGCGCCTCAGTCCCGCGCGCTTCCTGCGCGGCGAAGGCCCCCGGGCGGGGCCGCTGACGTTGCGCCAGCGGCGCGTGTTCATCCTGCCCACCCGGCAGGGGCTGTTTTTCGCCGCCATCGTGCTGCTGATGCTCATCGGCAGCATCAATTACGACGCCAGCCTCGGCTACGCGCTGACCTTTCTGCTGGTCGCCCTGTCGCTGGTGGCGATGCTGCACACCTACCGCAACCTGCTGGGCCTGCGGGTCGATATCGGCCCCGCCGAGCCGGTGTTCTGCGGCGAGACCCTGCGCGTGCCGGTGACCCTGGAAAACCCCACCGGACAGGCGCGCTTCACCGTGTCGCTGCACTTTCCGCAACAGGCGAAGGCTGTCTGCGACGTGCCCGCCGGCGGCTGGGCGCGCGTCGCGCTGCCCCTGTCGGCCAAGCGCCGCGGCCGTCACGCCCTGCCGCGCATCACCCTGGCGACGGCGTTTCCGCTGGGCCTGTTCCGCGCCTGGGCCTATGCCGAATTCGACGCCCGGGTGCTGATCTACCCGCGTCCCGCCAGCGCCACGCCGCTGCCCAGGGACAGCGTCTGGCAGACCGAACTCAGCGGCGGCCAGGGCCAGGGCGCCGACGACTTTGCCGGCCTGCGCAACTACCACCCCGGCGACGCCCCCAGCCACGTGCACTGGAAGACCCTGGCGCGCGGCCAGGGCCTGTACACCAAGCAATTCGGCGGCGATCGCGCCGAGGAGCTGTGGCTGGACTGGCGGACCGCCGCCGGTGATGTCGAGGCGCGCCTGTCCACCCTCACCTGCTGGGTGCTGGAGGCCGACGCGGGACACTTCCGCTATGGCCTGCGTCTGCCGGACCAGGTCCTGCCCCTCGCCCACGGTCCGGCCCAGCGTGATCGCTGCCTCGAGGCCCTGGCCCTGTTCGGCGCCGGAGACGGGGCGTGATGGAGCGCCTGCGGCAGGCCCTGGCATGGCGTTGGCGGCAGGTGAACCGGGCCCAGCTGTGGCTGCTGGCCGGCCTTGCCCTGGCGCTGTTGCCGCATGTCGGACGCCTGCCCTGGCTGCTGATCCTGCCCGCCGCGCTGCTGCTGGGCTGGCGCCTGGGCGTCGAGCTGAAGCTGGTGCGGCTGCCGCCACGGCCGTTGCGCTGGCTGCTGGTGGGGCTGGCCGTGGCCGCCACCTGGGTCAGTTACCAGACCCTGCTCGGGCGCGAGGCCGGGGTGGCCCTGCTGGTGACCATGCTGTGCCTGAAACTGATGGAAATGGACCGGCCGCGCGACGTGGCCATCGTCATCGGCCTCAGTTACTTCGTCGTCATCACGGTGTTTCTGTTCGACCAGTCCCTGCTCATGGGCGCCTACATGCTGCTGGTGGTCGCCCTGCTGACCACCGCGCTGACGGCCTTCTCGCGCCCCGAGGCCTCCGTGCCGCAGCGCGCCAACCTGCGCCTCGCCACCACCCTGCTGGCGCAGGCCGCGCCGCTGGCGCTGCTGCTGTTCGTGCTGTTCCCACGTATCCCGGGGCCGCTGTGGCACCTGCCGAGCGATGCCACCAGCGTCGGCACCGGCCTCTCCGAGACCATGTCGCCCGGCAACATCAGCCGCCTCAGCGACAACGACGCGGTGGCCTTTCGCGTGCGCTTCGCCGGCGACACGCCGCCGCGCGACAGGCTCTACTGGCGCGGCCTGGCGCTGACCCATTTCGACGGCCGCACCTGGCACAACCCCAACGAGACCCGGCGCGACGCCGGCGCAGCGCACAGCTTCGATTTCACCGCCATCGGCGAACCGTTGCGCTACACCCTCACCCTCGAACCACACCAGCGCCGCTGGCTGTTCGCGCTGGACATGCCGGCCAGCGCGCCGCCGCGCAGCACGGTGTCGGCGGATGTCGAGATCATCGCCCGCGACAGCGTCAAGACCCTGCGCCAGTACACCCTGCTGTCCTATCTCGACTATCGCCTGGGCGCCGGCCGGGCGCCGCGCCAATTCACCTATCTGCGCCTGCCGCCGGCCATCGCCCCGCGGGCGCGCATCCTCGCCCGCCAGCTGCGCGCCGAATCCCGTGACGACGCCGACTATGTGCAGCGCGTGCTGGACTACATCCGCCAGCAGCCCTTTTATTACACCCGCGAGCCGCCGTTGCTGCTGGACGACCCGGTGGATGAATTCCTCTTCGACAGCCGCCGCGGCTTCTGCGAACACTATGCCTCCGCCTTCACCGTGCTGATGCGCGCCGCCGGCCTGCCGGCGCGGGTGATGACCGGCTATCTGGGCGGCGAGGACAATCCGCTGGGTGACTATTTCATCGTGCGCCAGTCCGACGCCCATGCCTGGAGCGAGGTATGGCTGCGCAAGCGCGGCTGGGTGCGCATCGACCCCACGGCGGTGATTCCGCCCGAACGGGTCGAGAGCCGCGAGGACCTCGAGCGCATCGCCCCCGCCTACGCCGCCCTCACCCGCGAGGCCCCCGACTGGGCGAAGCGCCTGTGGCGCAAGGCGGGTTATGGCTGGGATCGCGTCAACAACGCCTGGAACCAGTGGGTGGTTGGTTACGACCAGGGGAAACAGCTGGCCTTCTTGAAGGGACTGGGCCTGAAGGGGTTCGACTGGCAGCGCATGCTCGGCCTGCTGTTCGTGGGCCTCGGCCTGGTGGTGGCGATCATCGCCCTGCAACTGTTCCGCCGCCGGCCGCCGCCAGGCAACGCCGTCGGCGAGGCCTACGCACGTTTCTGCCGCAAGCTGGCCCGCCGCGGCCTGGCGCGAAAACCCGCCGAGGGTGCCCGGGACTATGCGGCGCGGATCATTCCCCGCCGTCCCGAACTGGCCACGCAGATCCGCCACATCACCCGGCTCTACCAGCGCCTGCGCTACGCCCCCTCGACGCCCCGCGACGGCCTGCGTCATCTGCAGCAGGCGGTGCGGCGTTTTCGGCCCTAGCTAGCGGCGGGCTGGACCTGAAGCTACGGATTCAGGTTGGCGTAAAGCCTGTTTCGGTCACCACGCCCTGCAGCGGTACGTCCCAGGGCTGGTGCGCCAGGCTGTCCACACGCTGAAAGTCATAGGCCATCCCCACCAGGTGCGGCTTGAGCCAGTGCCGGCGGCGGCGCAGGAAGGCAAAGCTGCGGTCATAAAAGCCGCCGCCCATGCCCAGGCGGTGGCCCCGTTCGTCGAAGGCCACCAGCGGCGTCAGCACCAGATCCAGGG
>JALSHB010000035.1 GCA_026982475.1 Chromatiales bacterium | reverse complement strand
CCAGCCATTCGAGCAGGGTGAAGGCGGCGGCGATCAGCACTACTTCCGTCCAGTCGAGACCCAGGGGCTCGCGCAGTACGGCGAGGGGCAGCAGTGCTTCGGGAAGTTGGTCGAGAAGGCGGGCGCGGCCGCTGGGCGGGATGCCGAGGCGGCGCTTGGTGAAGCTGGCGAGCAGGTCGCCGAGCATGGAGAGGAGGCCGAACAGGGCGCCAAGTCCCCAGCCGAGGCCGAGCAGGGCGCCGAGCGGGGCCGTGGCCAGCACCGCCGCCAGCAGCCCTCGCCAGGTCTTCGATTCGCCGAGCCAGGGCCGGCCGTCGCTGAAATGCCGGCCGCCATCGATGGGCGCGGCGCCCCGTTCACCCAGCAGCCTGCGGGCGAGCACCGGCATGCCATTGGCGGCGAGTAACAGCAACAGGCATCCCATCAACAGCATTTTCCGGCCCTCTCTGCGTGCGGCCTGTATCCGTAGGCTCAGGCGCGAATCAATAGTCGTCCGCGCGATATCCAGCGGCCCGGCAATCACGCTTCGGAATATTAGTTGACATTAATATTCGAGAGCCCTAAAATTCATATTACGTTCTACCTCCCCCCCTCTGGTAGAACATTACTTGCCCTGCCTACCTCGCTCCTCCCTCCTCCTCTGAGCCCTGGCAGGGCATTTTTTTGTCTGCGCCCGGCGGCATCTGCCGTCACTTTCCGGCGTCACGCAGCAAGAGTTCCAGCAAGGTGAACAGGTCGTTTTTGCGCGCCAGCACGTCTGCGCGGGAAAGCTGTTCGAGGCCGATGAGCGCCGCGTACAGAATGTTTGCGTAGGCGACGCACTGCTGCGGGGGGACGCCACTCTTTGCAAACAACTGGCGGAGAAATTCCCGGCGCGTTGCGTCCACCTTTGCCTGCGCCTCGGCCACCTCCCGGTCATAGCGCGCCCAGTCGCGGATGGCGGCCTCTGCCTGTACGCCACCGTAGGGCGCGCTTCTTTCGCTGGTTGCGATAGCCACCAGCCGCTTCAGTTGCGCCTGCGGGTCCGGCCCGTCATCGGCAACGTCGCTGATCACGTCATGGGTGGCCGCTTGCTGCCAGTGGCGCAGCATGGCGGTCTTCAGCGCGGAGGCGTCCCTGAAGTGCCAGTAGAAGGAGCCCTTGCTCACTTTCAACGCCTTGGCGATGGCCTCCACTTTCAAGGCCTGCGATCCGCCCGCGGACAGGGCGCGAAAGGCGGCCTTCACCCAGTCGTCCGGCGTCAGCGCGGTTTTGGTGGTTTTCTTTCCGCTCATCCCTTTACCCGCGATTCCTCAATCCTTCGCCATTCACCATACGCCACCGTATTGACACGGCCAGGCGCCCAATCTAACATACGGCTGCGTATGGATGCTTTCCCACCGAGCCCGTCGAGGCGTGATCATGACGATTGTTGCACTATCGATATTCATTACTCTTTCCGCGGTGGCGCTGCTGCATGCCGCCTGGGCCTTTGGCGTGCTGTGGCCCGCCCGGGACGAACAGACCCTGATCAATACCGTGATCGGCGCGCCAGGCATGTCGAAAATGCCCGGCGCCGGGCTGACCCTCGCGGTTGCCGCCGGGATCGCCAGCGCGGGCGTTTTCGCCCTCTGGGGGGCGCGGCTCGTGGCCCTGCCCCTGCCGGACTGGATGCAGCCGGCCGGTTTGCTGGGCCTGGCGATCATCTTTGGTCTGCGTGGTTTTTCCACGTATCTCGCCCTGGGTCCGCTGGGGGCGCGCACGCAGCCCTTTGCGCGCCTCGACCGGCAGTTCTACGCCCCCTTGTGCCTGCTGATCGGCGCGGGTTTCGTCGCCCTGTACTGGCGCCTCTGAGCGCCGCGGATTCCCTGCCTGGGCGGGCCTATTCCAGGGCCGGGACCTTGTCCTGGATCACCGCCAGAAAGATCTCCCCGTAACGCGCCAGCTTCTGCTCGCCGACACCGCTGACCGTGTGCAGTTCGCGCAGGCTCTGCGGGCGCAGGGCGGCCATTTCGCGCAGGGTGCTGTCGTGGAAGATGACGTAGGGCGGCACGCCCTGTTCCTGGGCAAGCTCCGTACGGCGTTCGCGCAGGGCCTCGTACAGCGGCTGGTCCAGGGGGTCGAGGTCCACCGCCGGCGCGGCGCGTGGCTTCTTGACCTTTTCCGGCTTGCGTTGGCGGCGCAGCTGCACCGTGGTCTCGCCGCGCAGCACCGGGCGGCATTTCTCGCTCAGGCGCAGGGTGCCGTAGCCTTCGAGGTCGGTCTGCAGATAGCCCTGCGCCAGCAGCTGGCGGAACACGCCGCGCCATTCGGGGCCGCTGAGGCCCTCGCCGATGCCGAAGGTGCTGATGCGGTCGTGGCCGTTGCGCAGGATGCGCTCGTCGGCCTTGCCCAGCAGCACGTCCACCAGGTAGGCGACGCCGAAGCGCTGGCCGGTGCGGTAGACGCAGGACAGGGCCTTCTGCGCGGTCTCGGTGCCGTCCCAGGTCTGCGGCGGGGTGCGGCAGTTGTCGCAGTTGCCGCAGGGCTCGTCGCGCTGTTCGCCGAAGTAGGCCAGCAGGGCCTGGCGGCGGCAGGTGGTGAGTTCGCACAGGCCGAGCATGGCCTCCAGCTTGTGGCCGGCGACGCGCTTGTACTGCTCGTTGCCCTCGCCCTCCATCACCATCTGCCGCAGGGTGATGATGTCCTGCAGGCCGTAGGCCATCCAGGCGTTGGCGGGCTGGCCGTCGCGCCCGGCGCGGCCGGTTTCCTGGTAGTAGGCCTCGATGCTCTTGGGCAGGTTGAGGTGGGCGACGAAGCGCACGTCCGGCTTGTCGATGCCCATGCCGAAGGCGATGGTGGCGACCACGATCACGCCCTCTTCGCGCAGGAAACGCTGCTGGTGCTGCTGGCGGACGTCGGCTGACAGGCCGGCGTGGTAGGGCAAGGCCACGCGGCCCCTGTCGCTCAGCCACTCGGCGATGGCCTCGACCTTCTTGCGCGACAGGCAGTAGACGATGCCCGCGTCCGCGGGGTGCTCGCGTTCGAGGAAGCGCCACAGCTGCTCGCGCGGGTTGGCGCCCTCGCTGATGGCGTAGTGGATGTTGGGCCGGTCGAAGCTGTTGACGAACACCGCCGCCTGTTGCAGCTGCAACTGCTGGATGATCTCCTCGCGGGTGCGGGCGTCGGCGGTGGCGGTCAGGGCGATGCGCGGTATGGCGGGAAAGCGCTCGTGCAGCACCGACAGGCGCTGGTATTCGGGGCGGAAGTCGTGCCCCCACTGGGACACGCAGTGGGCCTCGTCGATGGCGAACAGCGACACCGCGCTGCGCTCGATCAGCGCCAGGGTGCGCTCCGTGAGCAGGCGCTCGGGGGCCACGTAGAGCATGTCCAGCTCGCCCGCCAGCAGGGCCTGCTCGGTGGCGCGGGCGGTGGCGGCGTCCAGCGTGGAGTTGAGATAGGCGGCGCGGATGCCCAGTTGGCGCAGGGCGTCCACCTGGTCCTGCATCAGCGCGATCAGCGGCGACACCACCACCCCGCAGCCCTCGCGCACCAGGGCCGGAATCTGATAACACAGCGACTTGCCGCCGCCGGTGGGCATCAGGGTGAGCACGTCGCCGCCGTCCAGCAGCGCGGCGATGGCATCGGCCTGCGAGTGGCGGAAGGCGTCATAGCCGAAGACGGATTCGAGGATGTGCTGGGCGCGCTGCATGGGGACGGACTCAAAGCGGGAAACAGGGGAATGATCCGGGCTTGCCGGCATGGGGTCAACCGCGGAGGCGCCGAAGCGCCGGAAAGCGACAAACGACCCGGGCCATGCGATACACTGAGGGCAAACAAGCACCCACAGACCGGAGACCATGCACCCGTCCCTGTTCACCCTCATCAGCCTGGCCGCCGGCCTGCTCTACCTGCTCGGCATCCTCGCCGCCATCGACGCCGTCTACCGCGCGCGCAGCCCGCAGAGCGCCATCGCCTGGTCGCTGTCGCTGCTCATGTTCCCGCTCATCGCCCTGCCCCTGTACCTGTTCTTCAGCGGCCGCAAGTTCACCGCCTACCTGCAATCCCGCCGCGCCGGCGACGCCGAGATTCACCAGCTGGTCGAGCAACTGGGCCGCGAGCTGACGCCAAGGGTCAAGGCCTCACTGGAAAAAGACAGCCATGAGCTGGCCGTGTTCGAACACCTGGCGCGCTTCCCCTTCATGCGCTACAACCGCGCGCACCTGCTGATTAACGGCGAGGCCACCTTCGACGCCATCCTGCGCGGCATCGACCAGGCCCGGGAATACATCCTGATGCAGTTCTACATCGTCAAGGACGACCACATCGGCAACACCATGAAAGACGCGCTGATCAGAAAGGCCGGCGAGGGCGTGCGCGTGAATTTCATGTACGACATCATCGGCAGCTACAGCCTGCCCGAGAGCTGGCTGCAGGAACTGGAGGACGCCGGCATCCAGACCACCGGCTTCGGCAAGATCACCCACAAGCGCATCACCCGCCTGCAGCTGAATTTCCGCAACCACCGCAAGATCATCGTCATCGACGGCAAGACCGCCTTCGTCGGCGGCATCAACATCGGCGACGAATACCTCGGCCGCGATCCTGAGTTCAGCCCCTGGCGCGACACCCACGTGGAGATCCACGGCCCCGCCGCCCTGTGCGTGCAACTGACCTTCCTCGAAGACTGGTTCTGGATGATGCAATCCATGCCCGAGGTGAACTGGCACCCGGCGCTGGATGCCGAACAGGACCAGCAGATCCTCACCGTGCCCAGCGGCCCCGCCGACGAACTCGACACCTGCGGCCTGATGTTCACCCAGCTGATCCACGCCGCCCGCGAACGGGTGTGGATCGTCAGCCCCTACTTCGTGCCCGACGAAACCGTCATCAGCGCCCTGCAACTGGCGGTGCTGCGCGGCGTCGACGTGCGCATCCTGATTCCGCAAAAGGCCGACCACCGCCTGGTGCAACTGGCGGGCTTTTCCTATCTCGACGAAACCATCCCCTTCGGCATCCGCATCTTCCGCTACACGCAGGGATTCCTGCACCAAAAGGTCGTGCTGGTGGACGACACCCTCGCCGGCGTCGGCACCGCCAATCTCGACAACCGCTCCTTCGTGCTGAATTTCGAGATCACCCTGCTGTTCGCCAGCCGCCGGATGATCGACGACATCAGCACCATGCTGCAACGCGACTTCGACAACGCCCGCGAACTCAGCCTGGAAGAATTCAGCCAGCGCCCGCTGTGGTTCCGTTTCGCGGTCAAGGTCGCACGCCTGCTGTCGCCACTATTGTAAAAGACCGCATGAAGCAAGCGCCCAGACTCCTCTGCGACGAAATGCTCATGCGCCTCGGCCGCTGGCTGCGCGCCGCCGGCTACGACACCGGCCTGGCCAACAACGGCGAAAGCGACCGCGAACTGTTTCAGCGCGCCCGCCGCGAGCATCGCCACCTGCTCACCCGCGACCGCAAACTGCTCGAATACCGCCACGCCGACGGCACCGTGATTCTGCTGCGCGGCAACGCCCTCGACGAGCAAGTCCGCGAACTCGGCCAGCGCCTCCCCATCGACTGGCTGTACCGCCCTCTCAGCCGCTGCCTGGTGTG
>JALSHB010000034.1 GCA_026982475.1 Chromatiales bacterium | reverse complement strand
CGCGAGCGACGAGCTGCTGCAGCGCTGGCCGGACAACCTGCACGACGCCGACCTGGTGCACGAACTGCAACGCGCCCTGCATACCCTCAAGGGCAGCGCGCGTCTGGCGAACATCCAGCCCATTGGCGACCTCACCCACGAAATGGAGGCCCTGCTGGAAGACATCACCGAGGCCCGGCGCGAGGCCGATGCCGATCTGCCGGCGCTGATCCAGCACTGCCTCGACTGGCTGCTGGGGGCCGTGGAGCAGATACGCCAAGGCGAGGCCCCGCCGGCGGCCGATGACTGCCTGGCGCAGCTGAACGAGTGGGCGACGCAAACGGCGGAAGCCAGCGGGCCGGAACGGAAAACCCGCGACGACCTCTCCGAGGAAAGGGCGGCCGCGGCCACCGAGACCACGGACGACCACCGCGAACCTCCCGCCGCGGAGGCCACCACGGAAGCCGGGAGCAGCGAGCCCGAAACAGCGCAGACCGGGCCCCAGGAAGAGGAACTGATCGAACTGGCGCCCATGTTCGACGCGCCGCCGCCCGGGGAGGCAGCCGCCACCGATGCGGCGTACGACACGGAACTGCTGGAGATCTTCCTCGAAGAAGCGGAAGAAATTCAGGAATCGGTGGAAAAGATTCTCGATCAGTGGAGCCAGGACCACGAGAATCTCGAACACGTCGCCAAATTGCAGCGCGCCCTGCACACCCTCAAGGGCGGCGCGCGCATGGCCAATGTCACCGCCGTGGGCGATCTGGCCCACGTGGTCGAATCCCTGCTGGAGCGCATGGCCGAGGGCCTGATCACCCCCGAGGCGCGCTTCCCGGCCCTGCTGCAAGACTGCCACGACTGGCTCGGTGAAGGCCTGGAGCTGGCCCGCCAGCGACACACGGTGCCCGCCGCCACACAGCTGGTGGCGCAGATCGAGGCCGCCATCCGGGGCGAACCGCAGCCGGCCCCGGAGACCGCCCCCGAAGCCACCACGCCAGAAACCACCGCCGCTGAAACCGCCGCGAGCAGCGACGCGGAAGCCGCGGCTGGCGAAGAATCCCTGCTCAGCGACGAGACCGAGGAGATCGAGGCGCTGCGGCTGCCGGACCTGGAACCGGCCGACAAGGCCAGGAACGCACCGCTGGCCGCCGAGGAACAGGTGCGGGTGCGCGCCGACCTGCTCAACGATCTGGTGAACTTCTCCGGCGAGATCAACATCTACAGCGCCCGCATCGGCCAGCAGCTCAGCGCCTGGCGCTTCAACCTGGCGGAGCTGGATCAGACCGTCACCCGCCTGCGCGAGCAGCTGCGCAAGTTCGAGATCGAGACCGAGACGCAGATCATGTACCGCCACGACACCGGCGGCGACGGCCACGCCGAGGACTTCGATCCGCTGGAACTGGACCGCTTCTCCACCATGCAGCAGCTGTCACGCGGGATGGTCGAATCGCTGGGCGATCTGACCAGCATCCAGGGCCTGCTGGAAGAGCTGTCCAGCGATACCGACACCCTGCTGCTGCAGCAGCAGCGCGTCACCAGCGAGCTGCAGGAAGGCCTGATGCACACCCGCATGGTGGCCTTCTCCAGCATCCTGCCGCGCCTGCGCCGCATCGTGCGGCAGACGGCGGCGGAAACGGACAAGCAGGTGAAGCTGAAGGTCAGCGGCGCCGAGGGTGAACTGGACCGCACCCAGCTCAACCGCCTGGTGCCAGCGCTGGAACACATCCTGCGCAATGCCGTCGACCACGGCATCGAGCCACCGGCGGAGCGCGAGGCCGCCGGCAAGCCGGCCACCGGCACCATCCTCATCGACCTCGACCATCAGGGCTCCGAAGTGGTGCTGAGGGTGGACGACGACGGCCGCGGCCTCGACATCACCGCGCTGCGCGAAAAGGCCATCGAAAAGGGACGCCTGCTGCCCGACGCCGACCTCAGCGACCGCGAGCTGATGACCTTCATCCTCGAATCCGGTTTTTCCACCGCCAAGGAGGTCACGCAGATCTCCGGCCGCGGCGTGGGCATGGATGTGGTCAACACCGAGATCAAGCAGCTCGGCGGCACCCTGCACATCGACACCGAGCACGGCAAGGGCACCAGCTTCCTGATCCGCCTGCCGCTCACGGTGCTGGTCAACCAGGCGCTGATGGTGCAGGTGGGCGAGGCCACCTACGCCATCCAGCTGCCCAACGTGGAGCACGTGATCCGCGTCGGCCGCGACGAGCTGGCGCCCCTGGTGAAGGGCGCGGAGAGCCACTTCGACTACGCCGGCAACCGCTACCAGTACCTGAGCCTGGGCAAGGTACTGAGCGGCGTGCCGCCCACCCTGCCGGACGGCAAGCAACGCACGCCCCTGTTGCTGCTGCGCAGCGGCGACCACCGCGTGGCGCTGCAGGTGGATGTCCTGCTGGGACGGCAGGAGATCGTCATCAAGTCCGTGGGGCCACAGCTGAGCACCGTCAACGTGCTTTCCGGGGCGACCATCCTGCCCGATGGCGAAGTGGCGCTGATCCTCGACGTCGGCAATCTGGTGCGCTCGATCATGGCCCAGCAGCACGGCGCCGCCGAACCGCTGCTGCCGGCGGCCGCCGAGGAAGAACCGGCCGAGGAACGGCGTCTCACGGTGATGGTGGTGGACGACTCCATCACCGTGCGCAAGGTCACCGAGCGCCTGCTGTCGCGCCACGATTTCGATGTCATCACCGCCAAGGACGGCGTCGACGCGCTGACCGTGATGCTGGAGCAGGTGCCCGACATCATGCTGCTGGACGTGGAGATGCCGCGCATGGACGGCTACGAGCTGGCCACCACCATGCGCAATGACGAACGCCTGCGCGAGGTGCCGATCATCATGATCACCTCACGCAGCGGCGAGAAGCACCGCCAGCGGGCCATGGACATCGGCGTCAACGAATACATGGGCAAGCCCTATCAGGAGGCCGAGCTGATCGACAACATCCGCACCCTGGTGGGCGCCACGGCCTGATCCGCCACGGACCACCCATGCCCACCGAAATGGATGCACCGTCCGCCCGTGTCGCGATCCTCGCCGCCGGTGCCGAGCACGCCGGCCACCTGCGGACACTGCTGAAAACGGCCGGCCTGCGGGTGGTGCACAGCGGCGGCCTGGACGCGGCCTCGCTGCGGGCGGTGGAAGGCCTTTCGGCGGACGTGCTGCTGGTGGACCTGAGCGAGGAAATCGAATCGGAGATCGCCCTCATCGACGGCCTGCTGGAGCACAGCCGGCTACCGATCATGTTCAACGACAGCAGCCCCGGCGGTGGCCGCGCCAACAGCCAGTGGGCGCAGCGCCTGGCGCAGAAGCTGATCGACATGGTGCGCGCGGCCGCGCCGCCGCGCCCGGCCCCTCCCGCCGAGGGGGCGGCGCCACCCGCCGCCCTGAGCGCGCCAGCGGGCGAGGCCTCCCGCCCCGCCGGCGCGGCGGAGAACGTCTGGGTGCTGGGCGCCTCGCTGGGCGGCCCGCAGGCGGTGCGGGATTTCCTCGCCGCGGTGGACGCCGACCTGCCGGTGGCCTTCATCCTGGCCCAGCACATCGGCGTCAATCACGTGCAGCTGCTGGCGGAGCAACTCAACCGGGCCAGCGCCTTCCGCGTGCTGCCGGCCAGACTGGGCCATGTGCTGCGTCACGGCGAGGTGATTCTGGCCCCGGCGGACCGGCACCTGCAGCTGACCGAAGATGGCTATGTGGCCTTGACGGCGACCCCTGCCGATGCGGTCTACTCGCCCAGCATCGACCATGTGATGACCGCCGTGGCCGAGCGCTATGGCAACCGGGTTGGCGCCATCATCTTCAGCGGCATGGGTGACGACGGCGCCGAGGGCTGCCTGGCGGTGGCCCGCCGCGGCGGTATCGTGTGGGCGCAGGATGTGAAGAGCTGTGTCATCAGCAGCATGCCGGACCAGGCGCGCAAGACCCATACGGTGACCTACAGCGGCAGCCCGCCGGCCATCGCGCGGCACCTGCAGGACTATTTTCGCGACAACGAATAGACACCCGACCAACGAGAGGATACTCCCATGTCAGAGGCGGACATCCAGCCCGGCACCACGGTTCGCAGCCAGCTGATTCCCCTGGCCGACATGCGCCTGTTGCTGCCCACCACCTGCGTCGCCGAGATCGTCGACTGGCAGCAACCCGAGGCCATGGACGATGCGCCGACCTGGCTGCTGGGAATGCTGGAATGGCGCGGCCTGCGGATTCCCCTGCTGTCCTTCGAGGCCGCCAACGGCCGGCCGCGCGGCGAGGTTTCACGGCGCGGCCGCATCGCGGTGCTGAACGGCATCAACGGCGACCCCGAACTGCCCTTCTACGCCCTGCAACTACAGGGCATTCCGCGCCTGACGCTGGTGGATGAAACCCATATCGTGGCCGCTCCCGACGCAGAGGAACCGCTGCCGCTGGTGCTGGAGTACGCCAAGTTGCAGGGACAGGCGGTGCTGATCCCGGATCAGGACAAGCTGGAGGCCCTGATCAAGTCCGCCGGTCTGTCGGCGGCGAGCATCGAGACCGCAGACTAGAAGGGAGGCGGCTGTTTCTCTTGCCATAGTGGCAACGCAAAGGACGTAAAGATTTTTGAAAGGGTTTTCCTTGCGCCTTCTGCGCCTTTGCATTGATCCTCCAGGTCGCTTCATCATCCCGTGTTGCCGGCTGCGTGCGCATGAATTCATTCAAGAGCAGGGTCAGCCTCCCGGCACTCATCCCTTTGACCTGAATCCGTATCTTCAGGGCGGATGCAGAGCGCAAGATATTGGTTTCACAGTGTTTTCAAAAATCTCAACTCCACCCATAGGTTAAGCGGGCATTTTTTGGAATGCTCTGTGCCTCTGTGGTGAACAGATACAAAGGTTTTTTTCATTTTTCTCTGCGCCCTTTGCGCCTTGGCGCCTTGGCGCCTTTGCGTTGGAGGTTGCGTCTTTTCGGTGGTGGCGCCCTGCCTGCTCAATCCCGCGTGGCGATGTCGATACCCTCCCGCGCCACCCGCGCCAGCTGGTGGATCTGTTCTTCCGTGATCACGTAGGGCGGCATGAAATAGATCACGTTGCCCAGCGGTCGCAGCAGCACCCCCTCCTTCAAGGCATGCTGGTAGACGCGCAGGCCGCGCCGTTCGCGCCAGTCGTAGGGCGTCTTGGTGGCCTTGTCGCGCACCATCTCGATGGCCAGAATCATGCCCCGCTGGCGCACTTCGGCGACGTGCGGGTGATCGGCCAGGTCGGCGGTGGCCGCCGCCATCACCTGCGCCAGTCGGCGGTTGTTGCCCAGCACGTCGTCCCCGGCAAAGATATCCAGCGTCGCCAGCCCCGCCGCGCAGCCCAGCGGGTTGCCGGTGTAACTGTGCGAGTGCAGGAAGGCGCGCAGGCTGGCGTAGTCGTCGTAGAAGGCGTCATAGGTGTCGTCGGTGGTCATCACCACCGCCAGCGGCAGGTAGCCGCCGGTGAGGCCCTTGGACAGGCACATGAAATCGGGGCGGATGGCGGCCTGCTCGCAGGCGAACAGGGTGCCGGTGCGGCCGAAGCCGACGGCGATCTCGTCGGCGATGAGGTGCACGCCGTGGCGGTCGCAGGCCTCGCGCAACATTTGCAGATAGACCGGGTCGTACATGCGCATGTTGCCGGCGCACTGCACCAGCGGCTCGACGATCACCGCGCTGACTTCGTCGGCGTGGCGCGCCAGGGTGGCCTCCATGTCGGCGAACTGGCGGCGTGAATAATCGGCACAGCTCTCGCCCTCCTCGCGCGCATAGCAGTCGGGCGAGGCCACGCTGATCACCTCCATCAGCAGCGGCTGGTAGGTCTCCTTGTACAGCGCCACGTCGCCCACCGCCAGCGCACCCAGGGTCTCGCCGTGATAGCTGTTGGCGAGGGAGATGAATTTGGTCTTGCCCGTCTGGCCGCGGTTGCGCCAGTAGTGGAAGCTCATCTTCAGCGCCACCTCCACCGCCGCCGAGCCGTTGTCGGCGAAGAAGACGCGCGTCAGGCCCTCGGGGGTGATCTTCACCAGGCGCTCGGCCAGCTCGATGGCCGGGGCGTGGCTGAAGCCGGCCAGCAGCACGTGCTCCAGTTCGCCCAACTGGGCCGTGATGCGGGCGTTGATGCGCGGGTTGGCGTGGCCAAAGATGTTGACCCACCACGAGCTGATGGCGTCCAGATAGCGCCTGCCCTCAAAATCTTCCAGCCACACGCCCTCGCCGCGGCGGATGGGGATCAGCGGCAGCTGCTCGTGATCCTTCATCTGCGTGCAGGGGTGCCACAGTACCGACAGGTCGCGCTGTATCCAGTCCTGATTTGTCATGCCAACTCCCGTTAGAAATTTCCATAAGCATACGTCAGCAAGACGTGCGGTGCGAAAGGTGGGCAATAAAAACGGCCCGGCGGAAGGCCGTCAACAAGCCACCGGTGGGGAAGGCTGGAGGGAGGGGTGGCTCGCCATCTAGGTTTAGACCCTGCCCCGGCAATAATCCAGGAAGTCGCTTGGTTATTTTCCAGCTGAATCCGCAGGTTCTAGACACTGCCGTAGCGCAGGCCGTCGCCGAGCCAGCGGCGGATCAGCGGCGTCACCCGGCCCGGGTGCTCGCGCAGCAGCGTGGCGGCGCACTGGCTGACGTCGGGGATCAGGGCCTGGTCGCGTTGCAGGTCGGCGATGCGCAGTTCGAGCAGGCCGGTCTGCCGGGTGCCCAGCAGTTCGCCGGGGCCGCGCAGCTCCAGGTCCCTGCGCGCCACCTCGAAGCCGTCGTTGGTCTCGCGCAGGGTGGCGAGGCGCGCCCGCGCGGTCTTCGACAGTGGCGGCCTGTAGAGCAGCACGCAGCTGCTCCTGGCGCTGCCGCGCCCCACCCGTCCGCGCAGCTGATGCAGCTGGGAGAGGCCGAGACGCTCGGCGTTTTCGATGATCATCAGGCTGGCGTTGGGAACGTCCACGCCGACCTCGATGACGGTGGTGGCCACCAGCAGGTCGATGTCACCGGCCTTGAAACGGGCCATCACGGCCTCCTTTTCCTGTGCCTTGAGGCGGCCGTGGATGAGGCCGATGCGCAGATCGGGCAGGGCCGCGTACAGGGTCTCGGCGGTGTCCTGGGCGGTTTCACACTGCAGGGTCTCGGATTCCTCGATCAGGGTGCAGACCCAGTAGGCCTGGCGGCCCTCGCGGCAGGCAGCGTGCACGCGGGCGACCACGGCGTCACGGCGGTCGTCGGCAATCACCACCGTCTCCACCGGGGTGCGGCCCGGTGGCAGCTCGTCGATCACCGAGACGTCGAGGTCGGCGTAGGCGGTCTGCGCCAGGGTGCGGGGGATGGGGGTGGCGGTCATGATCAGCTGGTGCGGGTAGCGGCCGTCCCGGGCGCCCTTTTCGCGCAGGGCGAGGCGCTGGTGTACGCCGAAGCGGTGCTGCTCGTCGATGATCACCAGCCCCAGGTTTTGGAACGCGACGCCCTCCTGGAACAGCGCCTGGGTGCCGACGGTGAGCCGCGCGCTGCCGTCGGCGATGGCGGCGAGGGTGTGCGCGCGCGCCTTGCCCTTGGTCTTGCCGGACAGCCAGTGGCTGTCGATCGCCAGCGGCGTCAGCCACTGCGCGAAGCTGCGCCGGTGCTGTTCGGCGAGCAGTTCGGTGGGGGCCATGATGGCGACCTGAAAGCCGGCCTCCAGCGCCTGCAGGGCGGCCAGTGCGGCGACCACGGTCTTGCCGCAGCCGACATCGCCCTGCACCAGCCGCTGCATGGGCCGGGGGCGGGCGAGGTCGCGGCCGATCTCGTCCAGCACGCGCTGCTGGGCGGCGGTGAGAGGGAAGCCGAGCTGGTCGAGAAAGGGACGCTGCAATGCACCGCTGGCCGGCAATGGCGGCGCGGCATGGCGGTCCTGCTTTTCGCGCAGCTGGCGCAGGCTGAGCTGGTGGGCGAGCAACTCCTCGAAGGCGAGGCGCTGTTGGGCAGGGTGTATGCCTTCCTCCAGCTCGCGCAGGGAGGCGCCGGCCGGCGGCCGGTGCACGTACCGTATCGCCTCCTGCAAGGTGGGCAGCTGGCGCGACGCCAGCAGTTCAGCGGGCAACAGTTCCGGCAGGCATTCGGCCAACAGCGCGGGGTCGTCCAGCAGCTGGTCGATGAGCTTGCGCAGGCTCTGCTGACGCAGGCCCTCGGTGCTGGGATAGACGGGGGTCAGGGTGTCTTCCACCGGCGGGCCGTCGGCATCGGGGTCGATGAGGCGGTATTCCGGGTGCACCATCTCCAGGCCGTTGGGGCCGGCGCGCACCTCGCCAAAGCATTGCACCCAGCTGCCGCGGGCGAGGCCGGCGCGCTGCGCGGCGCTGAAGTAGAAAAAGCGCAGGGTGATGGCGCCGCTGCCATCGGCGATGCGCGACAGCAGCATGCGGCGGCGGCCGAGCTTGATGTCGGTAAGCTGCACCTCGCCACGAATACTGATCTCGTTGCCCGGGCGCAGGCTGCCGATGGGGGCGATGCGGGTGCGGTCCTGGTAGCGCAGAGGAAGGTGGAACAGCAGGTCCTGCAGGGTGTGCAGGCCCAGACGGGCGAGGCGCTCGGCCATGCCGGGGCCGGCGCCCTTGAGACGGGTCAGGGGTGCGGCTTCAGGCAGGGCGGGGGTTGGGGTCACGCGCGATTCTGGCCGGCAATGGGTGTGCGGCAATTTTACAGGCTGCCGGCCCGGGCACAATAGCGGGCGAGGTGACGCGTTTTGCCGATCAGCGGCGCAGGCTGGCGTAATAGGCGGAGAGGTCGGCGATGTCGGCATCGCTGAGAGCGGCGGCGATGCGGTTCATGCTCGTACTGGGATCCTTGCGCTCCCCGGAGCGAAATTCGCGCAGGGACTTGATCAGATAGTGCTCACTCTGACCGGCGATGTTGGGAAAGTCGGGATTACTGCTGATGCCCCGCTTGCCGTGACAGGCGATGCAGGCGGCGCTCTTGGTCTTGCCCGCCTGTACATTGCCAGCCGCCAGGACGGGCGCGCCAGCACCAGCGGCCAACATGGCGACGGCCATTGTCATCGATATCTTCCTCAAATCGCTCCCCCTTCTGCCGGACTCACTGATCCATCGCCCGGATCCGTCCTTTTCAGACGCAGACATCAGGCGAAGGGATTCCGCCACTACGCGGCGCTCGCTCCAGCATCAAATTCCTCGGTCGACAGGACATTTGAGTTTAACGGGAAAAAGCTGTCTGGCAGCTGAAGGAACGGGCCTCGCCAGCCCGAGCGGAGAATGTGAATGCCCCTCGCCGCGGAGACCTGTGCAGAAAGGGGCGAGCCACGATCAGGAGACGCGACCGTCGTTCTCGATCAGCTCGGGCGGCATCTTGTACAGCCACATCTGGTACATGGAGGCGATCCACATGAAGGCGAAGGCAAAGCCCATCAAGGCACCGCTGATCATCACCACCCAGGCAAAGGGCGGGAATACCTTGGTGAGATACCAAGAGCCGATGTCCGCCAGGATGGCGATGAAGGGCGTGATCAGCGTAACGCATTTGAGCCACTGCGGCCGGATATAGGCATGGATGAAGATGGAGCCGACGATGTAGAAAATGAAGGTAATGCCAAACAGGTGGATATGCGAAACCCGCACCAGGGTGAAGATGTCCATGCCGGTGTCGGCCTCGGCCACCTTGCTGATGTCTTCATAGCCGCTAAGGTCCGGAATGTGGGGATTGGAGCCATTGTGGCAAATCAGACAACGGCGCTCGACGATGCCCTCGACACCCGAGGACTTGTAGTCGGCCTCGGCGGCGCCTCGACGCACCCAGGCGACGATCTCATGTGCCTCCTTGGGTGGCAGCATGTTGGCCATGGGCCCCTTGAGGGCGGATTCGAGCTTGGTGTCCGACTTGCTGCCGCTGTAGGCGATGATGAGGTCGTCGACGGACAGGCCAGGCTTGCCATCGCGCCCGGCGTGAGATTCAAAGATATAGATCATGGCAAACAGGTAACCCGTGCCAAGAACGATCAGGGTGCCACTGAACAGTACCCGCATGCCGAGGGGTAGCGCCCTGAAGTGTCTGGTGTGTTCTTTGATGGTCATGTCTGCCGTCTCCCGGAGATGAGTTTTTTGTAGCGCGGGCCACGCCATGCCGGGGGAGGCCGATGGCGTGATTCATGCCTGAAGGTACGAATTCAGGATCCTGTCAAATAGGACAGCGTCCCTGTCAGGAAATGGTCCGACGGCTTTTCAAGAGATTTTTTACACCACTTTCCGTCTAACATATGAGTATAATCTAATGCGTTTATATTGCATGAAATGTTTCACCTCCGCAGAAAAGAATTTTACTATGCGCATATACATAAATTTGTCAGTCCCAGGCGTTGGCATCGGGCTATAATTTTTCAAAAATAGATGGAGAATGAAATGATCAAGGTACGCAAGACCACCGTCATCCACGCGGTTGCAGCGGCGGGTGTTGTATTGCTGGCGGGCTGCAGCAAGGAGCCGGAAGAACAGCCGGTGAGTTTCAGCAAGGATGTGATGCCGGTATTGCAGGAGCATTGCAGTGAGTGCCATCTGCCAGGCGGCGAGGGCGAGGTGGCCAGCGGTCTGGATCTGAGCTCTTACGAGGGCATCATGAAGGGCACCAAGTTCGGCGCCATCGTGCGCCCTGGCGACAGCACCTCCAGCACCATCTCCATCCTCATCGAGGGTCGCGCCGATCCGTCCATCAACATGCCGCATGGCGATCGCCCGCCGCTCTCCAAGGAAGAGACGGAGATCATCGCCAAGTGGATCAACCAGGGCGCCAAGAACAACTAATCCACGTTGTTCTCCGGCATCGTCAGCCGCCCAGCGCCATGATGGCGTCCATCTCCACCTGGGCGCCCTTGGGCAGGGCGGCGACACCCACCGCGGCGCGCGCTGGATAGGGCTGCTGGAAATAGCTGGCCATGATCTCGTTGACCAGGGCGAAGTGTGACAGGTCGGTGAGATAGATATTGAGCTTGGCGATATCCGCCAGGCTGCCGCCGGCGGCCTCTGCCACGGCCTGCAGGTTGTCGAACACCCGCCGGATCTGCGCCGCCATGTCGCCTTCGACCAGTTCCATGGTTTCAGGCTGCAGCGGAATCTGTCCCGACAGGTACACCGTGTCGCCACTCCTGACGGCCTGCGAATAGGTACCGATGGCGGCGGGCGCCTTGTCGGTCTGGATGATTTCTCGTTTTGCCATGCCGGCCTCCCCTTTCTCTCTTTTGTGCGCGGTTTGCGAATCCGCGCCACTCTTCTGCGTTATTTCGAGCGCGCGATGCGCGCGACACTGTCGATGGCGCGCACGCGCCGGATGATCTGCGCCAGATGCACGCGGTCACGCACGCTGATGGTGAAGATCATGGATGAATACAGGCCATCGCGCTCGTCGATGGAGACATTCTCGATGTTGGAACCCTGCTCGGCGATCACCGAGGCCACGGTGGCCAGCACGCCACGCTGATTGGCGGTGTCGACGCGGATGTCCACCGAGAAGGTGTTCTTTACATCCGGCTCCCACTGGACGTCTATCCAGCGTTCCGGGTTGTTGCGGAATTCACGCACGTTCTTGCAGCTGCGGGTATGGATGACGATGCCGCGCCCGGTGCTGACGAAGCCAAGGATGGAGTCTCCGGGAATGGGCCGGCAACACTTGGCATAGGTCACTACCGAGCCCTCGGTGCCGCGAATGGCCAGTGGCCGCACGGTGGCGCGGCTCCCCTGGCCTCCTTTCAGCCAGCTGGGCGTATAGCGGCTGAGCACCCCCTTTTTCCTTTTTTTCGGGCCGGTGACGGCGGCCTCGCGCCGCTCGATGATATCGGCCAGCTGACGGGCCACCAGGGCGGCGACGCGCTTGCCCAGACTGATGTCTTCCAGCAGGTCGTCCAGGGTTTCGAGCTTCAGCTGTTTGAGCAGCGTGTCCAGCGCCTCCTTGGGCACGTCCCGCATCTCCAGGGACAGCGCCGCCAGCGCCTTGCCCAGCATGCGCTTGCCCAGCTCCAGCGCCTCTTCACGCTTCAGCTGCTTGAGATAGTGACGGATATTGGAGCGCGCCTTGCCGGTAACGACAAAATCCAGCCATACGGGATTGGGACGGGCGCCGGGGGCGGTGATGATTTCGACCGTCTGGCCATTGCTGAGGGTGCTGCGCAGGGGCGCGAGGTGGCGGTCGATCTTGGCGGCAACGCAGGTGTTGCCGAGGTCGGTGTGGATGGCATAGGCCAGGTCGACCACCGTGGCGCCGCGCATGATGTTGAGGATATCGCCGTCGGGGGTGAAGACGTAGACCTCATCGGGGAACAGGTCGATCTTGACGTTCTCCAGAAACTCCTGTGAGTTGCCGGCGTATTTCTGCATTTCCAACAGGCCCTTGAGCCATTCGGTGGCATGGCTCGGCGTGGCCGAGCCGGTCTTGTACATCCAGTGCGCGGCAATCCCGGCCTGCGCCACGCGCTCCATGTCCTTGGTGCGGATCTGTACCTCGATGGGGCCGCCATAGGGACCGAACAGGACGGTGTGCAGCGACTGGTAGCCATTGGCCTTGGGAATGGCGATGTAGTCCTTGAAGCGCCCGGGCATGGGCTTGTAGATGTTGTGCACCATGCCGAGGACGCGGTAACAGGTGTCCACCTTGTCGACGACGATGCGGAAGCCGTACACGTCCGACACGTCCTCGAAGCTGAGGCCCTTGTTGCGCATCTTGTCGTAGATGCTGTAGAGATGCTTTTCACGCCCCTCCACGGGGGCCTCGATGCCCTCCTGGCGCAGGCGTTCCTCCAAGGACAGGCGGATCTTCTCCACCACCTCCTTGCGGTTGCCGCGCATCTTCTTCAGTGCCTTTTCCAGCACCCGGTAGCGCATCGGATGATAGGCGCGAAAACCCAGGTCCTCCAGCTCCAGGCTGATGTTCTGCATGCCCAGGCGCTTGGCCACCGGGGCATAGATCTCCAGGGTTTCGCGGGCGATGCGGCGCTGCTTGTCGGCGCGCATCACGCCCAGGGTGCGCATGTTGTGCAGGCGGTCGGCCAGCTTGATGAGGATCACGCGGATGTCCTTCACCATGGCGAGGATCATCTTGCGGAAGTTCTCCGCCTGCGCCTCGGCCTTGCTGCCGAATCGGACCTGGGTCAGCTTGGTGACGCCGTCGACCAGTTCGGCGACCTCCTCGCCGAATTCACGGGCGACCTCGTCCTTGTCGATGCCGGTATCTTCGATGACATCGTGCAGGATGGCGGCGATGAGGGTATTGGCGTCCATGCGCATCTCGGCCAGGATTCTGGCCACCGCGAGCGGATGGTAGATATAGGGTTCGCCAGACATGCGCATCTGGCCATCGTGGGCCTCAGCGCCGAACAGATAGGCCCGGTAGACTTCCTTGACCTGATCGGTCTCGAGATAGGCTTCGAGCAGCTTGCACAGGTCGTGAATCAGAAACACCGGGCCCCCGGGGACAGTACGGGTTACAGGGACTCCTGCACCTCTTCTTCGCTGACGACGGATTCCTGCGCATGTTCCTGCGCAGCCACTTCGTCGAGAATCTTGCTGGTGATCAGGCCTTCGCTGATCTCGCGCAGGGCGACCACCGTGGGCTTGTCGTTTTCCCAGTCGACCAGCGGCTCCTTGCCGGCGGCCAGCTGGCGGGCGCGCTTGCTGGCCAACAGCACCAGTTCAAAGCGGTTGTCGACGTTGTCCAGACAGTCTTCAATGGTGACTCGTGCCATGGTGTAGCTCCTAGGGGATTGCGTAGCCGCGCAAGTCTACAAAATATGCCTGCAATATGCCAGGAGTGGAGTGGAGCGGACCAGGATACCCGCTCAGGCCGGGTTGTCGATATCCACGAATTCGACCTGCAACCCAAACCGCTCGGCCAGGTGTTCACCCAGCGCCTGCGCGCCGTAGCGCTCCGTGGCGTGGTGGCCGGCGGCGAAGAAATGCAGCCCGGTCTCGCGCGCGATGTGCACCGTCTGTTCGGATACCTCGCCGGTAAGATAGGCGTCCACCCCCAGGGCCGCGGCCTGCGCGATATAGCCCTGGGCGCCGCCCGAACACCAGGCGATGCGGCGGATCTCGGTGGCCTGCCCGGGGATGTGCAGAGGGGCGCGCTGCAGGCAGTCAGTGATGCGCGCGGCAAAGGCCTCGCCGCTGACCGGCTCGTCGACGCGGCCGCTGAGCGCAATCGCCGGCGCGCCGCCGAAGGCCTCCTCCGCGGTCAGCCCCAGGCGGCGCGCCAGCTGCGCGTTGTTGCCCAGCTGCGGGTGCGCATCCAGTGGCAGATGATAGGCCAGCAGGTTGATGCCGGCGTTCAGCAGGGCCTGCACACGGCGGCGCTTGAGGCCGGTGATGGTGGGCTCCTCGCCTTTCCAGAAATAGCCATGGTGCACCAGCAGGGCATCGGCGCCCGCCGCCGCGGCGGCATCCACCAGCGCCTGGCAGGCGGTCACACCGGTGACGATGCGGCGGATCTCCGCCCGCCCCTCCACCTGCAGGCCATTGGGGCAATAGTCGGAAAAGGCATCCACATCAAGCCGTTGATGCAGGTATCGCAGCAGTTCGTCACGCTGAATCATGTTCTCACGCCGGGTGTTCGCAGGGATCTTGACGCTACATGATAAGATTCCGCCCATGAAACACTCCAGCCCTTTCTGGTTCATCGTCAAGGCCGCCATCGCCGGTCTTGCCGTGGCCTTCGTCATCCTCGTGCTGCGCCCGGACCTGCTTGGCCAGAGCCGGCCAATCGTCGAAATCACCGAATCCAGCCCCGAAGTGGCGCGCAACTTCCAGTCCGGCGGGCCGGTCTCCTACGCCGATGCCGTGGACGCCGCCGCGCCGGCGGTGGTCAATGTCTACACCACCAAGATCGTCACCGAACGCGCCAGCCCGCTCTACAACGACCCCATTTTCCGCTATTTCTTCGGCGACCAGCTGGCGCCGCGCCAGCGTCTGGAGACCAGCCTCGGCTCCGGGGTGATCGTCAGCGATCAGGGCTACATCCTCACCAACAACCACGTCATCGAGGGCGCCGCCGACATCCAGGTGGCCCTGCGCGACGGCCGCAGCGTCGAGGCGACCCTGGTGGGCACCGACAGCGACACCGACCTCGCGGTGCTGAAGATCGACATGCCGGAGCTGCCCGCCATCACCTTCGGCTCCTCCGAACGCCTGCGCGTGGGCGACGTGGTGCTGGCCATCGGCAACCCCTTCGGCGTCGGCCAGACGGTGACCATCGGCATCGCCAGCGCCACCGGCCGCAACCGTGTCGGCATCAGCACCTTCGAGAACTTCATCCAGACCGACGCCGCCATCAATCCCGGCAACTCCGGCGGCGCGCTGATCAATGCCCTCGGCCAGCTGGTGGGCATCAACACCGCCATCTTTTCCCGCTCCGGCGGTTCGCAGGGCATCGGCTTCGCCATCCCCGTCGACCTGGCCAAGGAGGTCATGAGCCAGATCATCGAGACCGGCCACGTGGTGCGCGGCTGGCTGGGGGTCGAAGGCCAGGACATCACCCCGCAGCTGGCCGAATCCTTCGGCCTGCACGGGGTGCGCGGGGTGATCATCGCCGGCGTGCAGCGCAGCGGCCCCGCCGCCCGCGCCGGCCTGCGCCCGGGCGACATCCTCACCCACATCAACGGCCAGCCGGTCATCGACAGCAAGACCGCCATGACCCTGATCGCCGGCTTCGCCCCCGGCACGCGCATCACCCTGCGCATCCTGCGCGCCGGGCTGCAAATGGAACTCAAGGCCACAGTCGCGGAACGGCCCTCCCGCGCCGGCAGCGGCCGGGGCTGATCGGCCAAGGGGGTCCGGCATGTGCCAGCTGCTCGGCATGAACTGCAACGTTCCCACGGACATCTGCTTCTCCTTCGAGGGCTTTCGCGCCCGCGGCGGCCGCACCGATCAGCACAGCGACGGCTGGGGCATCGCCTTTTTCGAAGACCAGGGCTGTCGCCTGTTTCTCGACGACCGGCCCTCCGCCGAATCCGCCATCGCCGAGCTGGTGCGCGGCTATCCCATCCGCTCACTGAACGTCATTGCCCACATCCGCAAGGCCACCCATGGCCAGGTTGCCTTGCAGAACACCCACCCCTTCCAGCGCGAGCTATGGGGACGCTACTGGGTGTTTGCCCACAACGGCGAGCTGAAAGACTTCGCGCCGCCGGACGACGGCCGTTTCCGCCCCGTCGGCGACACCGACAGCGAGGCCGCCTTCTGCCACATCCTCAACACCCTGCAGCGGCAATATCCGCAACGCCAGCCAAAACCGGTGGAGCTGCTGAAGTCCCTGCGCCAGATCAGCAACGGCATCGCCCGCCACGGCATGTTCAACTTCCTGCTGTCCAACGGCGAATGGCTGCTTGCGCACTGCGCCACGGACCTCAACTATGTGTTGCGCAAGGCGCCGTTTCGCACCGCGCACCTGATCGACGAAGACGTCAGCGTGGACTTCAATGAACTCACCACCCCCGACGACCGCGTGGCCCTCATCGCCACCCTGCCGCTGACCGACAATGAAAACTGGACAAAGATGGCGCCCGGGGAATTGCTGGCCTTCCACCAGGGACGGGTGCTGGCGCGGGGCTAGTGTACTGTTTTTGTGCAGCCCCCCCGCCGTGGGGCGATTAGCGGGCGGGAAACAGGCTTGCCGACAGCAGCCGCCACTGCTGATCCCAGCGTTCCAGCGGCGATTGCGAAAAGCCGCTGCGCACGAACTGGTTCATGCGCCCCTCGACCGTCGCCAGCATCAGGTTGGCGGCCGCCGTGGAGGGGTTGCCCACGGGCAGTTCGCCCTTCGATTCGGCCTCGCGCAGGATCTGTTTCAGTTGTGTCTCCAGGCGGTCATAGAACTGCATGATGCGGGTGCGCAGGCGTTCGTTCTCGCCGGTCAGGGCGTCGCCGACGAGGATCCGCGACAGTCCCGGGTTGCGCGCCGCGAAGCCCAGCAGTACGCCGAGGATGGCCTCGCAGCGGGCCTGCGCCGTGGTTTGCTCGTCGAGGATGCGGTTGATGAGGCCGAACACCGTGTCCTCGATGAACGCGATCAGCGCCTCGAACATGCGCGCCTTGCTGGGGAAGTGGCGGTACAGGGCCGCCTCGGAGACACCCAGCTCGCGCGCCAGGGCGGCGGTGGTGATGCGTTGGCCGGGGCTGACCTCCAGCTGGTGGGCGAGGGCCTCGAGGATCTGCTGGGCGCGGGAAGGTTTGTTGGTCATGGTTACGTCTTGTTTTTCACCACAGAGACACGGAGAGCACGGAGAAAAGCCTTTTTGTCTCTCGCAAAGTGCGCGAAGCTCGCCAAGAAAGAATTCAATGGGATGCTTCGGTGACTTTGCGAGAAATATTTTTCTCTGTGATCTCCGTGTCTCTGTGGTGAATATCGTTAGGTGGAACGGGAACGAATCAGGGTGCCGACGCCTTCGTCGGTGAAGATCTCCAGCAACACCGCATGCTGCACGCGGCCGTCGACGATGTGCGCGGTCTTCACGCCGCCCTGCACGGCCTCCAGGGCGCAGCGGATCTTGGGCAGCATGCCGCCGTGGATGGTGCCGTCGGCGATCAATGCATTGACCTGCTCGGTGCCGAGGCCGGTGAGCAGGTCGCCGTCCTTGTCCAGCAGGCCGGCGGTGTTGGTCAGCAGCATGAGTTTTTCCGCCTGCAGGGTCTCGGCCAGCTTGCCGGCGACGAGGTCGGCGTTGATGTTGTAGGACTGGCCATCGTCGCCGACGCCGATGGGCGCCACCACGGGAATGAAATTGCCCTGCACCAGCATGTTCACCACCGAGGGATCGATGCTGCTGACCTCGCCGACGTGGCCGATGTCGATGATCTCGGGGGCCTTGAGTTCCGGCGAGGCCTTTTCGAACTTCAGCTTGCGGGCGTGGATCATGTCGCCGTCCTTGCCGGTAAGGCCCACGGCGTTGCCGCCCTTGCGGTTGATGAGGCTGACGATCTCCTTGTTCACCTGCCCGCCGAGCACCATCTCCACCACGTCCATGGTCTCGCGGTCGGTGACGCGCATGCCCTGGTAGAACTCGGTCTGCTTGCCGATGCGCGCCAGCAGCTGGCCGATCTGCGGGCCGCCGCCGTGCACCACCACGGGGTTGATGCCGACGGTCTTCATCAAGACGATGTCGCGCGCGAAGCTGTTCTTCAGGGCGTCGTCGACCATGGCGTTGCCACCGTACTTGATGACGATGGTCTTGCCGGCGAAGCGCTGGATGTAGGGCAGGGCCTCACTGAGGACGTGGGCCACGTTCATGGCGGATTTGGCGTTGAGGGTCATGGGACTATTGTATGTGGGGGGCCGCTTTTCAACAAAGGGCTTTTCACCACAGAGGCACGGAGACACAGAGTAACCAGGAAGTCTTTTCTCTGTGTCTCCGTGCCTCTGTGGTGAATCCAGAAATCAAAACGGCAATTCGGCCGTCGGCGCCTGGGACAGGATCAGCTGGCGGAATTCGCCCTGGATGCGCATCAGGCCGGCCTCGTCCTCGGCCTCGAAGCGGATCACCAGGCAGGGGGTGGTGTTGGAGGCGCGCACCAGGCCGAAGCCGTCGGCGAAGTCGGCGCGAATGCCGTCGATGGTGGTGATGGTGGCGTCGGGGAAGTCGGCCGCGGCGCACAGTTTTTCCATCAGGGTGTGGTTCTCGCCCTCGGCGGTGTGCAGCTTGAGCTCCGGGGTGTTGATGCTGTCGGGCAGGGCGGCGAAGATCTCGTCGGCGGGACGGCCGTCGGCGGCGAGGATCTCCAGCAGGCGCGCCGCGGTGTAGAGGGCGTCGTCGAAGCCGTACCAGCGTTCCTTGAAGAAGATGTGGCCGCTCATCTCGCCGGCCAGCAGGTCGCCGGTCTCCTTCAGCTTGGCCTTGACGAAGGAGTGGCCGGTCTTCCACATCAGCGGCTTGCCGCCGGCTTCGCGGATGACCCGCGCCAGGTGGCTGGTGCACTTGATGTCGTAGATGATCTCGGCGCCGGGGTTGCGGGAGATGACGTCGCGCGCGTAGAGCATCATCTGCCGGTCGGCCCAGATCACGTCGCCGCTGGGGGTGACCACGCCGAGGCGGTCGCCGTCGCCGTCGAAGGCCAGGCCGATGTCGGCATCCTGCTCACTGAGCGCCCGTTTCAGGTCCTCGAGGTTTTCCGGCTGGCTGGGGTCCGGGTGGTGATTGGGGAAGTGGCCGTCGACCTCGCAGAACAGCTCCGTGACCTCGCAGCCCAGGGCGCGCAGCAGCTGGGGCGCGGCGACGCCGGCGACGCCGTTGCCGCAGTCGACGATGACCTTCATGGGCCGTGCCAGTTTGACGTCGCCGGTGATGCGCTCGATGTATCGTGGCACCACGTCGACACTGTCGAAGCGGCCCTCGCCCTGCGTAAGATCGCCGCTTTCGATGCGCCGACGCAGGACCTGGATGTCGGCGCCGGCCAGGGTGGTGCCGCCGATGACCATCTTCAGGCCGTTGTAGTCGGGCGGGTTGTGGCTGCCGGTGAGCATGATGCCGGAGCCGGTGCCCAGGGCGTAGGCGGCGTAGTACAGCACCGGCGTGGGCACCATGCCGAGGTCGGTGACGTCGCGCCCGGCCTCGCGCAGGCCGCGGATCAGGGCCTCGATGAGCCTCGGCCCGGACAGGCGGCCGTCGCGGGCGACATAGATGTGCTGTTCGCCGCGCGCCTCGGCCTCGGCGCCCAGGGCGCGGCCGATCCAGTACACGGCGTCGGTGGTCAGCGTCTGGTCGACGATGCCGCGGATGTCGTAGGCCTTGAAGATGGAGGGGTCGATGGCGGGGGTGGTCATAGGCACATCCTGTGGTCGGGGGTTCAGGCGAAAAAAGTGCGCGTAGGGTAGCAGCTTGCGGGGAGGCTGTTAATCGGCAGGGGCGGTTTGCCACGGAGGCACAGAGCAATACGATTTTTCTCCGTGCACTCTGTGCCTCCGTGGCAAACCGTTTTGTTTTCGAACAGAGGTCTGTGGGAGCGGCTTCAGCCGCGATGACTCTGTCGAGTTCCGTTTCGCGGCTGAAGCCGCTCCCACAACTTGTAAATTGTGACCGATTCAGCTTTGGCCGGTATGCCCGAAGCCGCCCTCGCCGCGGTCGCTCTGGTCGAAGGACTCGACGATCTCGAAGCTGGCCTGCACCACGGGCACGAACACCATCTGCGCGATGCGGTCGCCGGGTTGGATGGTGAAGGCGTCGCCGCCACGGTTCCAGCAGGAGACGAACAGCTGGCCCTGGTAGTCGGAGTCGATCAGGCCGGTGAGGTTGCCGAGCACGATACCGTGCTTGTGGCCAAGGCCGGAGCGCGGCAGCAGCACGGCGGCGAGGCCGGGGTCGCCGATGTGGATGGCGATGCCGGTGGGGATCAGGTGGGTGTCGCCGGGGCGGATCTCCAGCGGGGCGTCGAGTGCTGCTCGCAGGTCCATGCCGGCGGAGCCGTCGGTGGCGTAGTGGGGAAGTTCGATCTCCGTGCCGATGCGTGGATCGAGGATTTGCAGCTGGATCTGTTTCATTGCCCGTTACTCGATGCTCACCTTGCCGCCCACCGTAATGGTAGCCATTCTATCCGCATGTATGCGGCGCTGGAAGGCATCCTTGATATCGGCGACGGTCACTGCCTGCACCTTGGCGTTGAAGGTGTCGAGATAGTCCAGCGGCAGGTCGTAGAAGCCGATCATGCCGATGTAGTCGATGATCTTCTTGTTGCTGGAGATGCGCAACGGGAAACCACCGGTGATGTTCTTTTTCGCCGCCTCCAGTTCTTCCTCGCTGGGGCCCTCCGTGATGAAGGTGGCGAGGGTCTCGTGTATCACGCTGAGGGTCTCGCCGGCGGAGGCGTTGCGGGTCTGTGCGCCGAGGGTGTAGGGGCCGCGCTTGCGCATGGGACGGAAGTAGCTGTAGGCGCTGTAGGCCAGACCGCGTTCTTCGCGGATTTCCTTCGACAGCCGCGCCACCAGGCCGCTGCCGCCGAGGATGTGGTTGCCGACGTATAACGGGAAGTAGTCGGGGTCGCCGCGTCTCATGCCCGGCGCGCCGACGAGGATGTGGGTCTGCATGGAAGGGTGCTCGATGTGGACTTCCACGGCCTCCGCGAGATCCTTCACTGCCGGCAGTTGCGGGGCCGGTTCACCGGCCGGCAGCTGGCCGATGATGCGCTCGGCAAGGGTGGTGGCGGCGGCACGGTCGAGGTCGCCGACGATGGCGATCACCGCATTGCGGCCGACGTAGTAACGCTGGTAAAAGGCGCGCAGCTTCTCGGGGGTCAGGGCCTTGACCGTCGTTTCCGTGCCGGAGGGCTGGCCGGCATAGGGGTGGTCGCCGAACACGGCCTTGTAGAAGGCCTCGTCGGCCAGGGCGCCCGGCGACTGCTTGCGCTGTTGCAGGCCGATGAGCATGCGCGAACGCTCGCGCTTGAAGGCGTCCTTGGGAAATTCCGGCTGGCCGATGATGGCCGACAGGGTTGCCAGGGCGGGCTCGAGGTACTGCCGGTCGGAGAGGCTGCGCAGGCCGATGGTGGCCATGTCGCGGTGGGCGCTGCTGCTGTAGCGTGCACCGACGGACTCGAAGCGTTCGGATATCTGATTGGCGTCCAGCCCGCCCGCGCCTTCTGCCAGCAGGGCGTTGGTGAGCAGGGCCACACCGCCATCGGCGCCATCGCGCGCGGCGCCGGCGTCGAAGGTCACCCGCAGGTCGATCATCGGCAGCTCGGGGGCGGGCACGAAATACACGCGCGCGCCGTTGCTGGTGGTCCAGTGCTGGATCTGCGGTCCGGCGAGGGCGGCGGTGCCGCCGAACAGGGCGAAGATCAGGACAAGAAACTTAATGCGCATGGTTGCCTCCGTGGGCGGCGGGGGTGTTGGCGGTCATTGTCTGGGGTTCCAGTACGGCAATCGTCAGCCGGTCATCGCTGAGGTATTTGTTGGCCACCTCACGGATCTGTTCCGGGGTCACGGCCTTCAGGCGATCGACGTATTCGTCCATCAGCCGCCAGTCCAGGCCCACGGTCTCCAGGGTGCCGATCTGCATCGCCTGGTAGAAGATGGAGTCCTTTTCGTACACCTTGGCCGCTACCACCTGGGCCTTGACGCGATCCAGTTCCTCACGCGTCACCAGTTCGGTCTTGAAACGATCGATCTCGGCGCGGATGGCCTTCTCCAGCTCCGCGATGCCGATACCCTTGGACGGCGTGCCGCTGATCACCAGCAGGGTGTCGAGGCGGGAGTGCAGGTCGTAGCCGGCGCCGGCGCTGGCGGCGATCTGCTGGCCGCGAATCAGGTTGCGGGTGAGGCGAGCGCTCTCGCCGCCGTCCAGAATCCCGGCCAGCATGTCGATGGCGTAGGGCTCCCAGTCGACGTCGGCGGTCTTGATCACCGGCGTCTTGTAGCCCATGAAGAGGGTGGGCAGCTGCGCGGGGGCCTTCACGACAATGCGGCGGATGCCGCGCTGCTCGATCTCGCGCTGCGGCTTCAGCGCCGGCACCGGGCGCGGCTTGACCGGGCCGTAGTATTTCTTCGCCAGCTCGGCCACCTGTTGCGGGTCCACGTCACCGGCCACCACCAGGGTGGCGTTGTTGGGCGCGTACCAGTGCTGGTACCACCGCTGCAGGTCGTCGAGGGTGAGATTCTCCAGGTCGTCCATCCAGCCGATGATGGGGTTGTGGTAGGGGCTGGTGACGAAGGCGGCGGCCTTGAACTGCTCGTAGGTCAGCGACTGCGGTCTGTCCTCGGTGCGCATGCGGCGCTCCTCCATCACCACCTGCACCTCTTTTTTCATCTCCTCGGGGTCGAGGATGAGATTCTGCATGCGGTCCGCCTCCAGCTCGAAGCTGATGGCCAGACGGTCCTTTTCCAGCTGCTGGAAGTAGGCCGTGTAGTCCTGGCCGGTGAAGGCGTTCTCGCGCCCGCCGTTGGCGGCGATGATGCGCGAGAATTCGTTCGGGCCGTGTTTCTTCGTGCCCTTGAACATCATGTGCTCCAGCACGTGCGAGACGCCGGTGATGCCGCCGTGCTCGTAGCTGGAGCCGACCTTGTACCAGACCTGTGACACCACCACCGGGGCGCGATGGTCTTCCTTGACGATGATCTTCATGCCGTTGTTGAGCTTGTATTCGTGTATGCCGTTGGCAGAGGAGACGGTCGTCAGCGTGACCTCTTCGCTGGCGGGCGTCTGCGTGGCGGCGGGGGGCGCGACAACGGGGCTGGCGGTGGGCTGGGTGGCACAGCCGGCGAGGCTGCCGGCGATGAGCGCCGCCAGCAGGGCGGCATAACGGGTTTTCAACAATCGTTTCATTGTATTCCCTGTACTTTAATATTCTTGGACTGTGGCTGACGGTGGTCGGCCGCGAGTGGTAGCATACCCTACCCAATTAAACATCACCGGCAAAGCCGTAAGCCGGAATACGAAACTCTGTGACCCCCGCCATCCATGTTTGGTTTCATTAAAAAAGACAAGTCGAAGCCGGCATCGGCCGATGCCGCCCGGGACGATTCCTCCGCGACGAGTGACGCCGGCGCGCCGGTGGAGGCGAAAAACAAGGGCGGCCTGTTCGCGCGCCTCGCCCAGGGCCTGAAGCGCACCCGCAGCGGCATCACCGAGGGCGTCGCCAGCCTGGTGCTGGGCAAGAAGGCCATCGATGACGACGTGCTGGAGGAGATCGAGACCCTGCTGCTGACCAGCGACGTGGGCATCGAGGCCACCCAGGCGATCGTCGCCGACCTCACCCAGCGCGTGTCGCGCAAACAGCTCAAGGATGCCGATGCCCTGTTCGACGCCCTGCGCGAGAACATGCTGGCGATCCTCGAACCCGTCGCCCAACCGCTGCGGGCGGAGACCGACAGCCCACCCTTCGTGATCCTCATGGTGGGCATCAACGGCGCCGGCAAGACCACCACCATCGGCAAGCTGGCCAAGCGTTTCCAGAACGAGGGCAAGAGCGTGATGCTGGCCGCCGGCGACACCTTCCGCGCCGCCGCCGTGGAGCAGTTGCAGGAATGGGGTCGGCGCAACGGGATCCCGGTGATCGCCCAGCACAGCGGCGCCGACTCCGCCTCGGTGATCTTCGACGCCCTGCAGGCGGCGAAGTCGCGCGGCATCGACGTGCTCATCGCCGACACCGCCGGTCGCCTGCACACCCAGGCGAATCTCATGGAGGAGCTGAAAAAGGTGCGCCGGGTGATGGCCAAGATCGATGAGCACGCCCCCCACGAGGTGATGCTGGTGCTGGACGCCAGCATCGGCCAGAACGCCGTGGTGCAGGCCGAACAGTTCCGCGAGGCCGTCGGTGTCACCGGCATCGCCCTGACCAAGCTCGACGGCACCGCCAAGGGTGGCGTGATCTTCGCCATCGCCAAGCGCCTCGGCCTGCCGATCCGCTTCATCGGAGTCGGCGAGGGCATCGACGACCTGCGGCCCTTCGACGCCGGTGAATTCGTCGATGCCTTGCTTGCTCGGGAGGTCAAGTAGTTTGAATCGCACCCGCGTTTTCAACGCAAAGGCGCAAAGGCGCGAAGCACGCAGAGTTTTGGGGGAATGGGCAGTGCGGCAGCATCGCGCCCGCCCCTATCCCTACCTTGGCGCTTCCGCGCTGGACTGGCCGACCCGCAAAAAGATCTTTTCTCTGCGCCCTTCGCGCCTTTACGCCTTTGCGTTGGATTTTTCCCGGCAGATACGCTGCAGATGATCCAGTTCGACAACGTCAGCAAGCGCTACCCCGGCGGCCACGAGGCCCTGTCGGGCGTCAGCTTCCACGTCCAGCCGGGCGAGATGGCCTTTCTCACCGGCCACTCCGGCGCCGGCAAGAGCAGCCTGCTGAAGCTGATCGCGCTGATCGAGCGCAGCAGCCGCGGCCAGGTGTTCGTCGACGGCCAGAACCTCACGCGGCTGAAGAACCGCCACATCCCCCACCTGCGGCGCAAGATCGGCATCGTCTTCCAGAGCCACAACCTGCTGTTCGACCGCACCGTGTTCGATAACGTGGCCCTGCCGTTGATCATCGCCGGCTACCACCCCAGCGAGGTGGGCCGCCGGGTGCGCGCGGCGCTGGACAAGGTGGGCCTGCTGAACCGCGACAAGGCCTATCCCATCACCCTCTCCGGCGGCGAGCAGCAGCGCGTCGGCATCGCCCGCGCGGTGGTCAATCGCCCGCCACTGCTGCTGGCCGACGAGCCCACCGGCAATCTCGATCCGGAGCTGTCGCGGGAGATCATGGGCCTGTTCGAGGAATTCAACCGGGTCGGCGTATCGGTGCTCATCGCCACCCATGACCATGACCTCATCTCGCGCCTCGATCACCGCCTGCTGACCCTCAGCGGCGGCCGACTGATCCGCGATGGCCGCACCACCGAGCTGGCGGCGACGGCATGAAGCGCGCCTCACGCAACATCCGCAGGCCCCGCGCCGTTCCCCGCAAGGCAGAGCCGGAGACGCGTGCCAAGTCGCAGAAGCCGCGCGGACGCGTCAATGCCTACGCCACCCACCACCTGTGGGTGCTGGTGTCATCACTGGGCCAGTTGTGGCGCACGCCCTTTTCCACCCTGATGACGGCGGCGGTGATCGGCATCGCCCTGGCGCTGCCGGCCGGCCTGCATGTGTTGCTGAGCAACGTGCAGCAGCTCTCCGCGGGCTGGGAGGACTCGGCGCAGGTGTCGCTGTTCATCAGGCAGGGGGTGGCGGAAAAACGCATCCTGGCCCTGGCGGACGAACTGCGCGGCTGGGACGGGGTGAGTGATGTGCGCTACATCTCCCGCGAGCAGGCGCTGGCCGAATTCCGCGAACTGTCCGGCTTCGGCGATGCCCTGGACTCGCTGGCGGAAAACCCCCTGCCGGCGGTGCTGGTGCTGCGTCCCACCCCGGCACAGGCGCAGCCGGCGGCGATGGCGCAGCTGTTGGAGCGCCTGCGCAAGCTGGACGCCGTGGACCAGGCGCAGCTGGACATGGAGTGGATCCGCCGCCTCAACGGCATCATCGAGGTGGGCAAGCGCGGCGCGCTGCTGCTCGGCGCGCTGCTGGCCATGGCCATCCTGCTGGTGGTGGGCAACACCATCCGCCTGACCATCTTCGCCCGTCGCGAGGAGATCATCATCACCAAGCTGATCGGCGCCACCAACGCCTTCATCCGCCGCCCCTTTCTCTACACCGGCTTCTGGTACGGGCTGATGGGCGCGGTCATCGCCTGGCTGTTGGTGGCCGGCTTTCTCACCCTGCTCAGCGGGCCGGTGAGCCAGCTCTCCTTCCTCTACGACAGCCAGTTCCGGCTCGCCGGGCTGGACGCCACTACCAGCTTTTACCTGCTCCTCTCGGGGATAGTCCTCGGCCTCGCCGGTTCCTGGCTGGCCGTCAGCCGACATCTGCAAGCCATTGAACCCACTTAGATTATTCTTCCCCGCCGAGAGGCGCCCCGGGTGCTTATCGCGCATAAAAAGATTCAATATTAGGGAACTATGATTTTCTTTGGCACTCTCATCAATTGACTGCTAGACTTCCCCATGCATCAAAGAAGTGTCTGGGAAGCTAGCGTAAAAACTTGATGAGGGAGGTTTCACCATGAACAAGAGTCTCACGGTTGATCTTGCAGTTCCCAGCGGAAGCCTGGAGGCCTATATCCAGGCCGCCAGCCAGATTCCCATGCTGGGTGCCGAGGAAGAACGCGAGCTGGCCACGCGGCTGCGCGAAGAGGGCGATCTCAATGCCGCCCGCCAGCTGGTGCTGTCGCACCTGCGCTTCGTGATCCACGTGGCGCGCGGTTACAGCGGCTACGGCCTGCCCCAGGCGGACCTGATTCAGGAGGGCAACATCGGCCTGATGAAGGCGGTGAAGCGCTTCGACCCCAGCGTCAACGTGCGCCTGGTGTCGTTTGCCGTGCACTGGATCCGCGCCGAGATCCACGAATACATCCTGCGTAACTGGCGCATCGTCAAGCTGGCCACCACCAAGGCCCAGCGCAAGCTGTTCTTCAACCTGCGCAAGAACAAGAAGCGCCTGGGCTGGTTTTCACACAAGGAGGTCGAGGCCGTGGCCAGGGAGCTGGACGTGCCCGCCGCCACGGTGCTGGAAATGGAAAAGCGCATGAGCGCCTACGACGCCTCTTTCGATGGCTATGGCGACGGCGATGACGACAGCGACTTCAGCCCCTCGCCGGCGGGCTACCTGCGCGATACCCGCATGGAGCCCTCCAGCGTGCTGGAGGCAGAGGACTGGGAGGCGCACAACCAGCAGCGCCTGAGCCTGGTGCTCGACGGTCTCGACGAGCGCAGTCGCGACATCGTGCAAAGCCGCTGGCTGTCGGAGAAAAAGGCCACCTTGCACGAGCTGGCCGATAAATACGGTGTCTCGGCCGAACGTATCCGCCAGCTGGAGAAAAACGCCATGAAGAAGATGAAGGGGGCGCTGGCCGCCTGATCTTTCTTCCCCCCCATCCATCGACAAAAGGCCGCCTTCGCGGCCTTTTGTGCTTTCAGTCATTCGGCCCAGAAATTTCCCGTAAGCCAATACCGCGTAGCCAGTAGTGGGCGCAGGGGGAATCAGCGGGGGGTTTTCCGGTAATATGCCCCCAACTCGAAGGATCCCTGGCTGCAACAAGGAAGAAAAAGCATGACGCGCTATTTGCTGACGAGTCTGGTCCTCTTTGCCTTGCCCTTTGCCCCGATCACACAGGCGAATCCACGCTCTTCCGCAAGCGATGACAGCATGGTGTGGTGGGCGGGCGTCTCCGTTCTCGACTTCGGCTACAAGGAATTCAGTCCGGGTGGCGAGCTGTTCAATCGCGAGGATGGCATCCTGTCCGGCGGGCGTCTCGGCCTGGAATATTACTGGGCCAGTAATCGCCTCACGCTCGATCTCACACGTCACAAAGGCATCGCCGATTACAATGGCCAGACGCAGGGCGGCACGCCAGTGACCACCCTGACCGACGAGACCATCACCCATCTGAGTCTTACCCTGGGGCGCGTGGCGGAAACCCTGGACGGCGTCAGCGCCTATTGGGGGCTGGGCTATCGTCACTGGCAGCGAAACATCCGTTCCAAGGGAAACGTGCAGGGGCTTCTGGAGACGTATATGTGGCCCTATGCACTGCTTGGCCTGCGGGGCGGGGTGTGGCGGAGTGGCGGAAGCTATCTGATGCTGGATGGGCGTCTCGTCTATCCCGTCTCGGCGAAGATGCGGGTGGAGGCGAACAGCTTTGACACGATGACGCTGGATCAGAAAAGCACGCCGGGTCTGCGCCTGGCCCTGCCCTGGCGCCTATACCGGCAACGGCTGCAGGTGGAGATTGAGGCCGCCGTGGAGATCTGGCGCATCACCCGCAGCACCGCGAAGGAAGTCACCATCAACGGCGCCTCCACGGGTTATTACATCTACGAGCCCTCCAGCACCACGCTGCAGCCGAGCATCACGCTCTCTGTCGGCTTTTAGGGGGGCATCGGGCGCGAATCAAGACCTGAGCCTACGGATTCCGGTCAAGAAAAAAGGGCGGGGTACCCCGCCCATGACATTGAACCTGAAGCTGCGGATTCAGGTTGATCTGAAGAGTCCGCTTAGCGGGTGTAGAATTGCTGGCGGAATTTCACCGAAAAGGGCTTGCCGCCGTCCTCGGGGGCGATCTTGATATCGAAATCCAGGGTCTCGCCGGCCGTGACGTGAAACACGCTGATGTAATACACCGCGTCACCCTCGTCGATCTCGCGTACCTTGAAGTCACGCAACTGGCCGGTGAGGTTGCTGGCGCTGGCCTTGATCATGGCGCGCACCGGCCTGCCCATGGGCGACAGGCTGGGGGCATCCTTCATGATCGAGATGGTGAACATGCCACGATTCTTGCTTCGCGTGATGTTGTAGGCCTTGGCCATGTTCGGCTGCAGGGTGTCGGTATTGAAGGCGCTGAAGTGCACCGTGTACTCGCCCACCTTGACCGGCGTATCCGCCTGCGCCGCCAGCGTGAAACAGGCAAACAGCATCACGGCCGCGAATTGATAGATCGTTTTGATTATCATGAATCTTCCCCCTCCAGTTCGTCTCTGTATAAACCACCTCGAATTGACACCTTCTGGAAATTCTACGGCCATGTCAAGATGGACTGAATCAGGTCTCTCCCCCGCGTTCAGCGAATGCGCCACTGCTCCCGGCGGATGTCGGGCTGGGTCATGTGGCCAAGCGCCTCCCAGAGGGTGAGATAGTGTCGCGGCAAGACATCCACGCCCACCGACATCACGCTGCTGGTAAGATCGCCCCACCGGTCAGGGGGCGACACCCCGGCCTGTTGCGCCAGGTGGACGAAGGCCTGTTGCTTGTCGCCGAGCAGCCCGCTGGTGCGATTGACGTATTCGTCGGGCAGGCCGAGGGCATGGCCGAATTCGTGGCCGGCAGGCAGGAAACGGTTGCCGGCGTAGCGGGTCTCAAAAGCGCGACTCGGCACGATGTCCACCTTGCGATTGGTGATGTCTCCCGCCATGCCACGCGGCCCAAGCGCCACCACCAGCAGGGGCTGGGGCACGCCTGCCTCCCGCAGGGTGCGGGCCACGGCCTGTGCACGGCGCAGGGACAGGCGCAGGTTGTGATCCCGCCGTCCCTCCGAGCTGGCGTAGCCGTTCAGGGTGATGGGAATGGGCGGTGCGCCGGGGCTCCTGGCGTGCAAGGCCTCGGCCAGGGCACGCAGGCGATCATCGAAGGGTGAGCGGATTTCGGCCCGATCCCGGGCGAAATACACCGACGAGACATTGAGCGCCCTGATTGCCCGCTCGATCCGATGGCGCTCCTCGCGCGCCACCTGCTGGCTGAAATGATCGCGTTTTTCCCGCACGTCGTTTTCGTCCAGCTCGCCCGTGCCCCGCCAGCCGGCCGTGCCTGGGTTCCCGGCGCTAAAGCTGGACGTGCGGCTCGCGGTGGGCGAGGACATCTTGTGCACCACCACATCGAAATGGGCGTCACGGACATCCCTCACGACCCACGGCGTCACAAGAGGCACGGCCAGGAAGGGCCAGCAGGGCTTGGCCGA
>JALSHB010000033.1 GCA_026982475.1 Chromatiales bacterium | reverse complement strand
GTTAAATAGAACCACTATTCGCCTCAAAATCGGAAACATTTTGACTCGCTCTCCCACCATGCTCGCTACGATTACCCAAATTCGACAGACTCCTGGCAGGTCGCTGAAAAGGTCCGGGCAGACGCCAACAGCGGGGCGCGGCGTAGCGCCATGACGGCGGGGCAGACGGCAGGGGGTGGCGGGCACCTGGTGGTCGCCGCGCGCGGCTGGTTGCATCCGGCCTGGCGGGGGCGCTACTACCCGGAGGATCTGCCGGAGGACTGGCGGCTGGCCTATTTCAGCAATGAATTCCGCGCCGTGGTGGTGCCGAGGGAGCTGTGGCCCGCGGTGGATGCCGCGGAGATCGAGCGCTGGGTGGAGGACACCCACGAGGAATTCCAGTTTTTCCTCGAAGTGGCCGATCTGCGTTGCGGCTGGGCCGACTTTGCCGCCCGGCTCGCGCCGCTGGCGCGGCAGATCGGCGGCGTGCTGCTGCGTCCGCTGCGGGTGGATGCCGATCTGGCGCAGCTGGAGCTGTCCCTGCAACGGGCACGCCAGCTGGGCCCGGTGGCGGTGATCCTGCCGCCGGGGCTGCTGCCCAGCGAGACGGGCCGGCGGCGGCTGGCGGACCATGGCATCGAGCCGCCCTGGCCCCTCGACGCGGAGCGGCCGTCCTGGGCGCCGTGTCCGCTGGCCCTGGCGCACACCGCCGAGACCCGCCGCACGCCGCGCGAATGGCGCGAGGTAGTGGAGAATTGCCTGAGTTTTGGTGTCGACAGTGACACCGTTTTATTGATGCTGGAGGGGGAGGCCCCGGATATCGAGGCCCTGCGAGTGACCATGATGATTGCCGACATGCTGCCCGCCGCCGAGGCGCTGCGTTGAACACCACACCGTCGAATGCCAAACCACGGGAGGCAATGGCGGACGCCATGCCGGAGGCCTGGGTGCGCATCCGTGGCCTGCACTATGCGCGCGGCGAACAGGTCATCTTCGACGGTATCGACATGGACATCCCGCGCGGCCGGCTGACTGCCATCATGGGTCCCAGTGGCACCGGCAAGACTACCCTGCTGCGCCTCATCGGCGGCCAGTTGCGGCCCGACGCCGGCAGCGTGGAGGTGGCCGGGCAGAACGTCAGCGCGCTGCGCAGCAAGGCGCTGTACCGCCTGCGCCAGCGCATGGGCATGCTGTTCCAGAACGGCGCCCTGCTCACGGACCTGTCGGTGTTCGAAAACGTCGCCTTTCCGCTGCGCGAGCACACCCGCCTGCCGGAGCGTATGATCCGCGACCTGGTGCTGATGAAGCTGCACGCGGTGGGCCTGCGCGGCGCCCGCGAGCTGATGCCGGCGCAGCTCTCCGGCGGCATGGCGCGGCGCGTGGCGCTGGCCCGCGCCATCGCCCTGGACCCGGAGATGGTGATGTTCGACGAGCCCTTCACCGGCCAGGATCCCATTTCCCTGGGGGTGCTGGTGAGCCTGCTGCGCCGCCTCACCGACGCCCTGGGGCTGACCTCGTTGATGGTCTCGCACGATGTGCAGGAAAGCCTGTCCATCGCCGACTATGTGTACGTGATCTCCGAGGGCCAGGTGGTGGAGCATGGCACGCCGGCGGCGCTGCGGCGGTCCACCTCGCCCTGGGTGCAGCAGTTCCTGCAGGGGCAGAGCGATGGCCCGGTGCCGTTTCACTATCCGGCGCCGGACTACCGCGCCGACCTGCTGGCGGAGGCGCCATGACGGCCTTCCTGCAACGCCTGGGCGCGGGTACCCTGGGGATCACCGAGCGCGTCGGCCGCGGCCACCTGTTCCTGCTGCATGTGCTGGGCGGCTTTCCGGGCCTGCTGCCGCGCTTTGGCCTGGTGATGAAACAGATCTATGCCAGCGGTGTCTTGTCGCTGTTGATCGTCGCCGTGTCCGGCCTGTTCGTCGGCATGGTGCTGGCCCTGCAGGGCTACAACACGCTGGTGGACTTCGGCGCCACCGAATCGCTGGGCGTGGTGGTGTCGCTGTCGCTGGTGCGCGAACTGGGGCCGGTGGTGGCGGCGCTGTTGTTCGCCGGTCGCGCCGGCTCGGCGCTGACCGCCGAGATCGGCCTGATGAAGGCCACCGAGCAGCTCTCGGCGATGGAGATGATGGCGGTGAATCCGCTGCACCGGGTGGTGGCGCCGCGCCTGCTGGGCGGTATCATCGCCATGCCGCTGCTGGCGGCCATCTTCAGCGCGGTGGGCATCCTCGGCGGCTATTTCGTCGCCGTGGGCCTGCTGGGCGTGGACGAGGGCGCCTTCTGGTCGCAGATGCAGGCCAAGGTGGATCTCTACGAGGACATCGCCAACGGCGTCATCAAGAGCGTGGTGTTCGGCTTCGTGGTGACCTGGATCGCGGTGTTCGAAGGCTATGACGCGGTGCCCACCTCCGAGGGCGTGAGTCGCGCCACCACGCGCACCGTGGTGCACGCCTCGCTGGCGGTGCTGGGGCTGGATTTCATCCTCACCGCCCTCATGTTCGGGGACGAGTAATGCCGGTGGGGCTTGTTTTTTCACCACAGAGACACGGAGGCACGGAGAAATATGAAAAAGAAACGCGTCGTACGAGTGGGCTGCAACGCCGACCCACAGGCCGCGGATTTGCCGGTATTTTCCGCAGGGGGGATGTCCTTTCCCGCGTTCCCTGTGTCTGCGTGCCTCTGTGGTGAAGGCCGGGGTATGCAAACAAAGGTCGGGAAGGGATAAATGATGCAATCACGCACGGTACAGATCTGGGTCGGCCTGTTCGTCATCATGGGCATGGCGGCGCTGTTGATGCTGGCCATGAAGGTGAGCAACATCCGCGCCTTCAGCGGCGAAGAGGGCTACGTCATCACTGCCCGCTTCGAGAACATCGGCGGCCTCAAGGTGCGCTCGCCGGTGACCATGGCCGGGGTGGTGGTGGGCCGGGTGTCGAAGATCGGCTTCGACAAGGAGATCTACGAGGCGGTGGTGACCATGAACATCGATCCGCGCTACGACAATCTGCCGGAAGACACCTCGGCCAGCATCTTCACCTCCGGCCTGCTCGGTGAGCAGTACATCGGTCTGGAGGCCGGCGGCGCGGAGAACTATCTGCGCGACGGCGACCGCATCCAGCTGACCCAGTCGGCGGTGATCCTGGAACAGCTCATCGGCCAGTTCCTGGTCAGCCAGGCGGACAAGTGACATGGCATACCGCCTGAGCCTGTTGCTGCTGCTCGTCCTGCTGCCCCTGTCCCGGGGCCAGGCCGAGACCGTGGTGATGGATCTTCAGCAGGCGGTGGATCGCGCCCTGCAGGTGGACCCGCGCATTACCGAGAAGGAGCGTCACGTGGATCTGGCGCGCGCCCAGCTGCGCGAGGTGCGCGGCGCCGGGGACTGGGACCTGAGCATGAACACCTTCCTCGGCCTGGCGCCCAAGGTGCGCGGCGGCGTCTTCGAGACCACCAATACGGACGGCACCAAGAGTATCGGCATCCCCTCGGACGCCTTCGACATCAGCGGCCTGTCGCCGTGGTATTACCTCGAGGCCCGGCTCATCAAGCCGCTGCACACCTTTGGCAAGATCACCCACTATTCCAAGGCCGCGGCGGGCAACATCCAGGTCAAGCGCGGCGACATCCGCCTGGCGCGCGCGCAGACCCGCCTGGATATCGCCAAGGCCTATTACGGCTATCTGGCGGCGCGCGACACCCGGCGCCTGCTGGACGACACGCAGGACAAGCTGCAGGCGGCGCTCGATCTGTTGCAGGGCTGGCTGGACGAGGGGGAGGGCGAGGCCAAGCAGTCCGACCTGTTCGCCCTGCAGACCGGCGCGGCGCTGATCCAGCGTTACCGGGCCGAGGCACAGGGCTATGAGCGCACCGCCCTGGACGGGCTGCGCATCCTCACCGGCCTGGGGCCGAACGACGAGGTTCAGGTGGCGGACAAGCGTCTCACGCCGCTGCCCCTGCCGGAGGGCAGCCTGAAGGCGTTGACCGCCAAGGCCATGACGCAGCGGCCCGAGGTGCGGCAGGTGGCGGCGGGCCTGGATGCGCGCCGCGAATTCATGCTGGCCAAGCGCAGCGAGTCCCTGCCCAATATCTATGCCGGGGTGGCGGGTTCCATTTCCTTTGCGCCGGGGCGGCGGGATTTTACCGACGTCAGTATTTACGACCCCTTCTACTATGCCGGCATGACACCCGTCATCGGCCTCAAGTGGGACTGGAACAGCGGTCGGCAGCCGGCCCAGGTGGCGCAGGCCAAGGCCGAACTGGACGCCACCCTGGCGCTGCGGGATCAGGCGCGCATGGGCATCCCCTTTCAGGTTGCCGAGCAGTATCATGCCGTGCACAGCCATCATGAGATGGTGCAGAAACTGTACCAGGGCAGTCGCGCCGGGCGCCGCTGGCTGATCAGCACCTATGCGGATTTCGAGGCCGGCGTGGAACAGACGGACAAGCTGGCGGCGGCCTTCCAGGGCTACGTGGCGGCCTACGGGGACTACCTCAGGGTGGTGAACGCCTACAACATGCATGTCGAGCGCCTGCGGGTGGTGACAGGGGATATTCAATGATGCAGAGAATGGATTGGCGCTCGGCGGGTCGGGTGCTGTTGATGGGTCTGGTGTTGCTGGTACTGCCGGCGCTGGCCGCGGCGAAGGTGGACCAGTCGCCGCGGGAACTGGTGATGGAGACCACCGACAGGATCCTCAAGGTCCTCAAGGCCGAGCAGGCGGAGATCAAGAAAAATCCCGCGCGGCTGTATGAGATCGTCGACGAGATCGTCCTGCCGCACTTCGATTTCCGCCGCATGTCCAGCTGGGTGCTGGGCAAGCACTGGCGCAAGGCCACCCCCGAGCAGCGCGAGCAGTTCGTGACGGAATTCCGCGCCCTGCTGGTGCGCACCTATGCCGCGGCCCTGAATGACAACTACGATCAGAAGATCGATTTTCTGCCCCTGCGCGCCAAGAAGGATGCCACCGAGGTCACCGTGCGCACCGAGGTGGAGGTGGAGTCCGGTTTTCCCATCCCCATCAATTACAAGATGTACCGCACCAAGGACGGCGAATGGCTGGTGTACGACGTCAGCATCGATGGCGTCAGCCTGGTGACCAACTACCGCAGCGCCTTCTCCAAGGAAATCCGCAACGGCGGCCTGCCCAGGCTCATCGCCAGTCTCGCCGAGCGCAACCAGCAGTCGAAGCGTGACTGAGGCGCGTCTCGAGGTGGTCTCGCCCGGCCACTACCGGCTCACGGGCGAGTTGGATTTCGACAGCGTGCCGGCGCTGGCGGCGCGCAGCGGGGAGCTGTTCCGTGCGCCCGGTGACGTACGGGTGAGCCTGGCGGGCGTCGCGCGCGCCGACAGCGCCGGCCTCGCCCTGCTGGTCGACTGGTTGCGCGAGGCCCGACGACGCGGACGCCACATCGGCTTCAGCCAGGTGCCGGAGCAGCTGCTGGCGCTGGCGCGGGTCAGCGGCGTCGATGAGCTGCTGCCACTCGATCCGCAGTAAACGTTGTGCCGGGGCGGCCATCGCGCGTTTCGCCAGAGATCCCCATGACCACCGCCATTTCCATCCAGCAGGTACACAAGCGTTTTGCCGCCGTGCAGGCCCTCAGGGGCATCTCCATGGAGGTGCCACAGGGCGCCTTCTTTGGCCTGCTGGGTCCCAACGGCGCCGGCAAGTCCACCCTGATCAGCATCATGGCCGGGCTGGCGCGGGCCGATGCGGGCGCGATTCGCGTCATGGGGCACAACGTGGTGTCGGCCTGGCGTCAGTCGCGCCACGCCCTCGGCGTGGTGCCGCAGGAACTGGTCTACGATCCATTCTTTTCCGTGCGCGAGGTGCTGCGCCTGCAATCGGGTTACTTCGGCCTGGGGCGCGGCAACGAGGCCTGGATCGAGGAGCTGCTGGAGACCCTGTCCCTGGCGGACAAGGCCGACGCCAACCTGCAGGCCCTCTCCGGTGGCATGAAGCGCCGCGTGCTCATCGCCCAGGCCCTGGTGCACCGCCCCGAGGTGGTGGTGCTCGACGAGCCCACCGCCGGCGTCGACGTGGAACTGCGCCAGGCCCTGTGGCACTTTGCCCGCCGCCTGCACCGCGAGGGCCACACCATCCTGCTCACCACCCACTATCTGGAAGAGGCCGAGTCCCTGTGTGACGAGATCGCCATCCTCAATCACGGCCAGCTGGTGACCCGCGACAGCAAGCAGAACCTGCTGGCGCGCTATCCCTGGCGTACCCTGCACATCACCGTGGACCGCACCAGCTTCCAGCTGCCGGAGGCGCTGGTGCCGCTGCTGACCAGCGCCGACGACAGCTGTCTCACCTTTCGCTTGCACCGCGAACGGGACACCATCGGCGCGGTGCTGGCGGCGCTGCAGGCGGCGGGGCTCACGGTGGTGGACCTGAGCACCGAGGAGGTGGGGCTGGAGGAGGTGTTCCTGCGTCTCATCGGCCAGTCGGGGGAGGGCCCATGAGCGCCGGCTTCAACGGCCGCGGCTTCTGGACCCTGTTCACCAAGGAGGTGCGGCGCTTCCTCAAGGTGACGGTGCAGACGGTGCTCACGCCCATGGTCACCGCGCTGCTGTATCTGCTGGTGTTCGGCCAGGCGCTGGAGGCCCACGTCGAGGTCTACCCCGGCATCGGCTACTCGGCCTTCCTGATCCCGGGCCTGATGATGATGTCCATCATCCAGAACGCCTTTGCCAACAGCTCCTCCAGCCTGATCCAGTCGAAGATGACCGGCAACCTGGTGTTCGTGTTGCTGGCGCCCATCTCCAGCCTGGAATTCTTCGCCGCCTTCGTGCTCGCCGCGGTGGTGCGCGGCCTGCTGGTGGCGCTGGCGGTGTATGCGGTGGCGGTGCTGTTCGTCGACCTGCCCCTGGCCCATCCCTGGGCGATTGCCGTGTTCGCGGTGATCGGCAGCGCCACCCTCGGCGCGCTGGGGGTGATCGCCGGCATCTGGGCCGACAAGTACGACCAGCTGGCCGGCTTCCAGAATTTCTTCATCCTGCCCCTGTCCTTCCTCAGCGGGGTGTTCTACTCCATCCATTCCCTGCCCGGGGTGTGGCAGCAGATCTCCCACTTCAACCCGTTCTTCTATCTCATCGACGGCTTCCGCTGGGGCTTTTTCGGTCAGAGCGACAGCAGTCCGGTCCTCAGTCTCGCCGTCGGCAGCGGCTTCCTCGCCCTCATGATCGCCCTGGCCCTGGCCAGGGTGTCTCGCCTGCGAGCCTGATTTCTTCAGCCGCAGTCTGGGCATCTCCATTCCGAGTCAAGCCCTGGGCCGCACGGCCTTTGGGGCGCCGCCGGGTGGCGCGCGCCGGGATCCTGACGGTAGAAGCGGCGAAACTGCTCGTGGACCGCCGGGTAGTGCGCTCGCAGCCGCTCGGGCGCGGCGAAGAAGACCTCGGTCAGCACGGCGAAGAACTCCGCCGGGTCTTCCGCGGCGTAGGGGTCGATGGCGCCGGGCTCGCCATCCTCGAGGCTGGCGTGGAGGGCGTGGTAGGCCGCCGTCAGCGCCCGGGTCCAGTCTTCCCGGGTCATCTCGGGATGGGGCGGAGGCATGCCGTTGGCCGCCCCGTTGCGCATGTCCAGCTTGTGGGCGAACTCGTGCAGGATAACGCTGGCCCCGGGGTCGTGGGGGCAGCCGCTGGGGGCGATGTCACGCCAGGCGAGGATCACCGGGCCCTGCTCCCAGGCCTCGCCGGACAGGGGGCGCCGGACCCGATGCACCAGCCCGAACTCGTCTTCCTCCTCGTAGTCCACCATGAAGGTCTCCGGGTAGACGATGATCTCGTGGAAGCCGGCGTAGTAGTCCAGGTCCAGGCGCAGGATCAGCAGGCAGGCATGGGTGGCGATGTGCAGCCGCATCGAATCGTCGAGCTGCATTCCCCCGGCCCCGGTGAAGGTCTTGCGCGCCAGGAAGTCGCCACTCAGGCGGCGCAGCCGGGCGCGCTCGACCGGGCCCAATGGCCACAGCAGCGGCGACTGCGTCAGACAGCGCCGCCAGCGGCGGTAGGGGGTCCGCAGCCGATCCTGCCGCCGCCGCGGATGCAGGCGGCGAAGGCAGTGGCTCAGGGCGCCCATCCGCGCCCGTGCCCCGATGTTCTCATGCTGCACCGGCTCATGGTCTCCGGCGACTCGTTGTCATCGTTCTGAATCCTTTTGTCTCCTCTCGTGACCCAAGGATGACCTTTGTATGTCATCGACACGGAGGGTGCCATGAAAACCACGATCCCAAGTCTGGCCCTGACCACCATCGCCCTGCTGCTCACAGCCTGCGGCGATAACCCGCCAGGACAGGAACAGGCGGTCCAGCCACCCGGGGCGGCCAGCCCCTCGCTCGGTTTCGCGCAGATCAAGGTCATCCTCGTCAACAACTGAGGCGATGTGGAAGGCGTCGGTTTTTACCGCCTGCTGGAGTGTCCAGCAGGCTTTTCCCTGTGCTCCGCATACAGACACGCAGCTATTGAACCCCTCAGGGCGCTTCTGCAACTCACAATCGGGCATGGCAAACAAGCCATGCTTTGAATCAAGGCGCGTATTTCAGATTTTCAAGCAAGGAGACACACCATGAAAAATTTCACGAAATTGCACCCTGCTTTAATTTTCCTGTCCGTATTATTCATGCTGATCACAGTACAGAATGTTCACGGACAACCCGCGTGTGCCGAGAGATCTCAAAACGGAGGAGAAGTGGTTTCCGGTGGATGCATTCCGACCCCGCCGATCATCGTATCAAAACCAAAAGATGATCGTGAACGTTCCATTCCCGAGCGGAAAACGCTCCAGAGCGGCCCGGTGGAACCGAACAGGCTGATGCTGTCGGAAATTTCTGTCGGGGATATACGTCCTCGGAGCTACCGGTCGGTAATACGCGGACGTCATGCAATAACCGATGCCAGCCTCAGGCAATTGATCGACAAGGCAGTCCAGCTCGACCAGGAAATTCTGCGTCTCGGAAATCGTATGTCGTCAGGGCAGGCCGAAACATACGACAGGCGCATGCAAGACCTGATAAAGCGCATGGACCAGATGAGCAGAAAAAAAGGACCCGCCCCCTGCATGAAGGAATGTGACAAGGCTTACCCTGGCTGGGGTAAAGGCAAGGGATGGAACCGCTTCTGGTGTAAGGCGGCGTGCCTTGTTGCCGCTGTCAATAACAACAACGCCAACGGTCCCGAGAGAAGAACAGGTCCCGAGAGAACCGTCGACACTCCCTTGCCACTCCGCTAGCCTCCGTTACCTCCTGGAGAGTGGTAACAGGCATCGCGCCCCCGAGCAGGGGGCGCCATTCTTCAGGAGTCGCCCCGCCGACCCCGGACGCGGGAACTTTTGGCGCGAATCGCTGCCACCGGCCGATGGGTGGGTATGGCGCCAGGGGTCGGTCGCCGGCTTCCATATTCTTCCTCGGTTGCGTGTATTGAACCGTGGGCGCCTGTCTTGCGACCCAGGGATGTAGTGTTGAAACCCGATCAAAAGGAGAAGACCATGAGTCCATCCATCCGAATTGCTGCTTTTTCCCTCGCCGCCCTGCTGCTCGCCGCCTGCAGTGGCGGGGGGGGAGGTACCCAGGCCCCGGGCGCCGTGACCCCGGCGCTCGGCTTCCAGCAGGTCAAGACCCTGCGCTTCACTTGGAACGACGTCGCCGGCGCCACTTACTACCGTCTGCTGGAAGATCCTGACGGCAGCTCCGGTTTCCAGCCCGTGAGCGGCGACATCGCCAGCGGCGAGCAGCAGTATGACCACGTGGTGCCCTTGCACCGGCGCATCAACGCCCGCTACATCGTGCAGAGCTGCAACAGCGCCGGCTGCACCGACTCCGACACCCTGTTCGTCGACGCCGCCCTCGCCCAGGCCATCGGCTATGTCAAGGCGGCCAACACCGGCGGTGCCGACCTGTTCGGCACCGCCGTGGCGCTGTCCGCCGACGGCGACACTCTGGCCGTGGGGGCGCCGCAGGAAGACAGCGCCGTCAGTGGCATCGACGGCAACGTCAACGACAACTCGGCCGGCAACGCCGGCGCGGTCTATGTCTTCATGCGTGACACCGGCGGCGCCTGGAGCCAGCAGGCCTATGTCAAGGCCTCCAACACCGGCGCCAGCGACCAGTTCGGCTGGTCCCTGGCGCTGTCCGCCGACGGCGACACCCTCGCGGTGGCGGCCAGGGACGAGAGCAGCAGCGCCACCGGCCTCAATGGCGATCAGGCCGACGACTTGGCCGGCAACGCCGGCGCGGTCTATGTCTTCACCCGCAACGCCGGACAGTGGTCCCAGCAGGCCTATGTCAAGGCCTCCAACACCGGCGCCAGCGACCAGTTCGGCTGGTCCCTGGCGCTGTCCGCCGACGGCGACACCCTGGCGGTGGGCGCACGCTATGAAGACAGCGCGGCCACCGGCCTCGGCGGCGACCAGAGCGACGACTCGGTGCTCAACGCCGGCGCGGTCTATGTCTTCGTGCGCGATGGCAACGGCGACTGGAGCCAGCAGGCCTACGTCAAGGCCGCCAACACCGGTTCCTGGGACCAGTTCGGCTACGCCGTGGCGCTCTCCGCCGACGGTGACACCTTGGCCGTAGGGGCGTCAGGGGAGGACAGCGATGCCACCGGCCTCGATGGCAATCAGGCCAACGACAACGCTGCGGACAGCGGCGCGGTCTATGTCTTCACCCGTACCGCGGGCTTCTGGAGCCAGCAGGCCTATGTCAAGGCCTCCAATACGGGTTCTGGAGATAGGTTCGGCGAGCGCGTGGCGCTCTCCGGCGACGGTGATACCCTGGCCGTGGGGGCGCCAGGGGAGGACAGCGACGCCACCGGCCTCAATGGCGACCAGACCAACGACAATGCCATCAACAGTGGCGCGGTCTACGTCTTCACCCGCAGCGGGACGACCTGGAGCCAGCAGGCCTACGTCAAGGCCGCCAATACCGAAACCGAAGACGATTTCGGCCGTGCGATCGCCCTGTCCGCCGACGGCGACACCCTGGCGGTGGGCGCCTCCCTCGAAGACGGCACCGAGTCCGGGCTCCATGCCCTCGACTACCTCAACGGCGCCCTCGACAGCGGCGCGGCCTACGTGTTCACCCACGAGAGTGGCGCCTGGAGCCAGCAGGCCTATGTCAAGGCGTCGAATACCGAGCCCTCTGACAGATTCGGCCGCTCCCTGGCGCTGTCCTCCGACGGCGACAGCCTGGTGGTAGGGGCGCCATGGGAGGATAGCGCCGCCACCGGCCTCGGCGGCGACCAGACCGACGACTCGGCCGGGGCTGCCGGCGCGGTGTATCTCTACTGAAACCCCAGGCTGGCGCACCCGGCCGCCTCGCGCCCTCTTCCGTCTGGGGGGAGGGCGTTTTTTCTTTTTCGGGTGAAATCCCTTTGAACCCGCTTGACCCCGGATGCGACCCAGGGGGGAGCGCGACCGGGAGACAGACCGGCGCGTTCGGAATTCGAACCCACGGAAAAAAGGAGCAAGACCATGAAAGCGATCCGCAATCCGAAGAACAGCGTTCCCGCCCTGCTGGCCATGACGATCCTGGGCGGCGGCCTGGCCATGGCGGATCCGGCGAGATGGCACGACGGGCAGCACGAGATCCCGCCCGGGGCGGGGCCCGGCAAGGGGGCGCTGGTCTGCAGCGAAGGCTTCCGGCCCGGCGGGACGGGCGGCGGCGTGCCACCGGCGCGGTTCGCTCCGGAAGGGACGGACTGGTACACCTGCGTCAGCCGGCCGCCCCGCTGCGCCGACGGCCGGCCGGCGCGGGCGGCCTATGTGGCGGGGAGCAAGCGTTTCGAGTACCGGTGTCGCCTGCCGCAGCCTCGCCCAGGGGCCGGGCGCTTCGGCCCGGAGGGCTCGCGTCCGGACGCCGGTGGCGTGGGGCGGTTTGGTCCCGAGGGCTCGCGGCCGGGATCGGGTGGCGTGGGGCGTTTTGCCCCGGGCGGGCCGCGGCCTTAGCCCTAGGTGGTGGAGCGATTTGATTGCCGGAATCAGAGCGGCGTACCCTTGACCGGGTGGGTGTCTGTCGCCGGGGGGATGTGGATGGGCGTCGTTGCCAGGAGATTACCGATTCGCCGCCAGGCGCCGTGGTGGGGGCTGCTGGTCCTGTGCGGTCTGCTCGCCGCCCCGGCCGGGGCGGACTGGCGGCCCGGGCTGCAGGCGGCGGAGGCGGGGCTGCGTTCGCCCCTGGGCGCGTTGCGGGTGCGCCTGCCGCCCGGCCTGCCGGGGGAGGTCCGGCAGCGTCTCCTGCTGGAGCTGGATGGCCTCGACGTCACGGCCCTGCTCGCGGTGGAGGGCGATACCCTGGTCTTCACCCCGGCGCAGCCCCTGGCCTGGGGTGAACACGAACTGCGCCTGGTTGAGGAGACGACCGAGGGCGAGTTGCTGGAACGCGGCGCCTGGCGCTTCGAGGTGCGGCGGAGCCGGCAGTTGCGCGAGGCGCAGGCGCGGCTCGACGCCGAACTCCTGCTCAGTGCCCGCCTGGCCCAGGCCAGCCCGGAGGGGGCGCCGGACCCGTTCCAGGCCCAGGGTAGCGCCCGTCTGGCCGGCATGGCGGCCGACGGCGACTGGCGCGCCGGGGGCAGCGCCGATCTCTACCTGGTGGGGGACACCCGCCAAGCCCCCACCGGCCGGTCGCTGGATCTCGGCGAATACCAGGTGGATGTCAGCCGCGGGGTGGGGCGCCTGCGTCTCGGTCACCAGGATGTTGGTGCCGACAACCTGGTGCTGCGCGAGTTCGACCGCCGCGGAGTCTCCGCGGCCCTGGAGGCGCCCTCCGGCCTGGCCCGGGTGACGGGCTTCGCCCAGCGCAGCGAGAGCGTGATCGGGATCGAGGACCCCAGCGGCCTGGGCGACGCCGACAACCGCACCGGCGGCGCCCTGCTGACGCTCTATCCCTTCGCCGGAGCGCCCGAGCGATTGTTCTTGTCCGCCACGCTGCTCAGTGGCCGCGGCAGCGAGTCGGGCTACGCCGACGTCGGCGACACGGTGACCGGGGAGACGGCGGCCTGGAGCGCGGTGGCCGATGCCCGCCTGCTGGACCGGCGGCTGCGCCTGCGGGGGGAATATGCCGCCACCCGCGCCGACTTCGACCTGGCGGACCCGGCCAGCGGCCGCGAGACGGATCAGGCCTATGCCCTGTTGGCCGATTTTACCCCGGCCGGCGCCCCGCTGGTGGCGGGTGAACCACTGAACTGGGGCCTGGGCCTGGAGCAGCGCCGGGTCGGCACCTTCTTCCGCAGCCTGGGCAACGCCGGACTGCCGACGGACAAGTTCCTGCGCCGGGCCTTCGCCCGCCTCGACTGGGGCGGGCTCAGCCTTAACGCCAGTTTCGGCGCCGAGCGGGACAACGTCGGCGATCTCGCCTTTCTGCCCGTCACCGGCACCGAGCGCGGCCTGCTGGCGGCGACCTGGTCCCCCGCCTGGGAGGGCGGCGGCCTGTTCGCCCAGCCCGGCTTCAGCGCCTCCCTTGTTCGCACCCGGCAGAAGACCCGGCGCCTGCCGTCGGAGTATGGCGGCCAGGTCGCCGACACCCTGGCCAGCGAGCTCCAGCTCGGCGCGGCGTTCTATCCGGGGAGCTGGGACTGGTCCGTCGGCTACATCCTGTCGTGGTTCGACGACCGCACGGGGCAGTTTTCCGATACCCGCAACGGTCTCACCACCCTGGAGCTGAATCTCCCCCTGGGCGAGTGGCTCCACCTCAGCCCGGTCCTGCAATGGAACCGCCTCGACGAGCGCGACACGGGCACCCGCAGCGACGGCCTGCTGCTGGAGCTGGGGGCCGGCTTCACCCTGCTCCCCGAGCGTCTCGACGGCAGTCTCAACGTCTCATTGAACCGGGAGCGCGCCTCCGACGACACAGTGGACACGCGCGAGCTGGTGCTGGACGCGAGCCTGAACTGGACCCTGCGCCCGGCCCGCAGTCGTCGACCCGGCCTGGTCCTGTTCCTCAGTGGCAATTTTCAGGACCTCGCCGACCCGGTGTCGGACTGGAGCTGGCGCGACTACCAGCTGTTTGCCGGCGTCCGCTCCACCCTGCCGCTGGCGTATGATTGACCTGGAAGCCTGCCGGGTGAACCCGGCCACGAAGGAGACAGAGACGATGATCAAAGGCATGCGCCCGTTCCCCGCCCTGGCCCTGCTGGCGCTGTGTGCCTGGGCATCCCCCGGCACCGCCGCGGTGACCGCCGTCAGCGCCGTTCACGGGGCCGGCAACATCCCCGTCAACCGTTCTCAGGTGGTGACCGTGCGCTGGCAGGTGCAGGTCAGCGGCAACCCCACCGGGGGGCCGCAGACGGTGACCGTGCGCTCCCCCCGGGGCCGCTTCCTGTCCGGCGTCAGCCTGGTGCAACTGGGGACGGTGGACGCGCCGCTGGCGCGCCGGGTCGAAGCCCCGGCTACCGTCACCATCGGCGAGCGGCTGCGGATCCCCGCCGGGGTGTTGCAGAAGGCCGTCAGGGAAGGGGGTGCGGTGCTGCGCTACCAGCGGGAGTTCGACGATGGAACGAGCAGTGCCGTTGCCGTGACGGGTGAGCTGATGCTGAACCTGTCCGGCGCCAGCGGCGGCGGCTTCGCCATCGACCGGATATCCCTGCGCTTCGACGACGACGCCCCCCAGCGCCTGGTGGCGCAGGACGCCGCCCTGCAGGCCCGTGCCGAGGTCAGCTTCACCGGTACCGGCCTGCTGCGGGCAGTGTGGGAGATCGCCGACCCCGCCAGCACCATGGGGCGCCCGGTGTTCCGCACCCTGCGCAGTGTGCGCCAGCAGTTGAGCGCCAGCGACCGGGTGCGCCTGACCAGCCCGCGCCTGCCCACCGCCCAGGCCGGCCTCTACCAGATTCGCCTGCGCCTGCTGGAGCCGGCCCTGGACGCCGCCCCGGCGATCTACTACTTCGTCCGCGGGCGCGCCGTCGGCCAACCGGCGCCCGCGCGGCTGAGCCTCCTCGGTCCGCGTGACGGTGGCCTGCTGGCCGCCGATACCCGCTTCCGCTGGCAGGCGGTGGAGGGCGCCAGCGCCTACCGGCTCGAGATCCACGAGCGTCCGCGCCCCTCCGGCCCCGGGGATGACGGCGCTCCCGTTCCCGGCTCCGCCACCCAGGGCGGCGCGCCCCCGGTCGAGGGCCCGCCGCTGACCGGCATGCTGGTGCCCGCCGGGCAGACCGCCAGCGGGCTCTCGGCGGCCGCCCGCAGCCACCTGGCGAGTGGCGGCGACTACCTGTGGCGGGTGCAGGCCATCGGCGCCGACGGGCGCATCGTCGGCGTCAGTCCCCTGCGCGGGCTGCGGCTGCCGTGAGCGGTCCCCGCCGATGACCGGGCCGGACAGGGAACAGCCGGACAGCGACGCCGGGCTGCTGCGGCGCATCGCCGCCGGCAGCACCGCCGCCCTGGGCGAGTTTTACGACCGCCACCAGGCCCGGGTTCACGCCTTCGCCCTGAGGCGCCTCGGCGAGCCGGCGGACGCCGCCGACGTGGTCCACGAGGTGATGATGCAGGTCTGGCGCAGCGCCGGCCGCTTCCAGGGCCGCTCCCGCGCCTCCACCTGGGTGCTGGGGATCGCCCACCACAAGATTCTCGACCGTCATCGCCGGCAGGCTGCGCGCCGTGACCAGGCCCTCGACCCCGAGACCCCCGACACGGAGGGCGCCGGCCCCGCCGCAGCCCTCGCCGGGGCCCGGGATGCCCGCCAGGTGCGGCACTGCCTGGAGCAGCTGCCCGGGGACCATCGCCAGGTGGTCCACCTGGCCTTCTACGAGGGGCTGGCCCAGGCCGACATCGCCCGGGTGCTGGACTGTCCCGAGGGCACGGTGAAATCACGCATGTACCACGCCAGGCAGCGACTCAGACGCTGCCTGGCGGTCCTGACGGGGAGTGAACCATGAGCGGGCCCCATGCGACCCAGAGACAGGTGTCGAGGCGGGCCTTCGCCCATCGACGAGTAGCGCCGGAAAAGGCCGCAAGCGGACGAGGTAACCCCGAATGAACAGCCGTCATCCCGATGAACTCCTGCCCTGGTATGTCAACGGCACCCTGGCCGACGCGCAACGGGAGGCCGTGGACGCCCACCTGGCGCAATGCGCTGACTGCCGTGGCGAGGTGGCGTTGCTGCGCGTCCTGAGGGAGGAAGTCCGGGCCACGGCCGCCAGCGGCGGCGCCGGCGAACTGGGCCGGCGCCGCCTGCTGCGCGAGGCCGAGGCGCAACGCGCGCCGGCGCGATCCCGCTGGCGCCCGGCCCTGGGCCTGGCGGCGGCCGTGGTGATCGGGGTGCAGACCGTCCTCCTGTTGACCCTGGAACGGGAGTCCGCCGACGCCATCACTCCCCTTGCCGGGTCCACCCCTGCGGAGGCCGTGCTCCAGCTGCGTTTCCAGCCCGGCGCCACCGAGGCCCAGATCCGCGAACTCCTGCAGTCCGTCGGCGCCCGCCTGGTGGACGGCCCGGGCGCCCTTGGCGTCTACCGTCTGCGCCTGGAAGACCCGGAGGCGGACCCGGAGGCCGTGCTCGCCGAACTCGAGGAGCGCCGCGATGTGGTGGCCCAGGTCGCGCCCGAGTAGCGCCCCGCTCGCCGCCCTGGTGCTGGCGTTGAGCGCCGCCCCCCTGGTGGCGGAGGAGCTCCCGCTGGCGGTGCCCGCGACCGGCGGCAACGTCGCGCCCCCGCCCCCGGCCGGGGGCACGGTCGTGGTTCCGCCACGCCTGCGCCTGCCGCCGCCGGGGCGTGAACCGCCTCCGCCGGCCGACGGCACCACGTCCCCGCCCGGGGGCCGCCAACCGCCCCCCGGGATCGACGCCGACGGCAACCGGATTCCCCCCGACGGGCGCGAACCACCGCCCGGGCCGCCTGCGGGCGCCTCCCGTGGCGAAGGGCCGCCTCAGAACCCGGAGCCCCCGCGGCGTGTTCCCGCCAGCGGCGGCAGCCTGCTCGACAGCGCCCTGCCGGCCCCGCCCGTGGTGCCGGTGCCCCGCTCCGGCGGCGGGGACGAACTGGAACCCGGCGAGGTGGTGATCGTCAGCCCGGACCTCGAGGCCGCGCGCGCCCTGGCCGCCGCCCTGGCCGCCGAGGGCTATCGTGTCAAGCGCCGGCGCCGGCTGGCGGATCTGGGGATGGTGGTCAGCGTCTTCCGCCTGCCCGAGGGGGTGCCGGTGGGCGAGGCCCTGCGCACCCTGCGCGCGCAGCGACCCGGTGCCTGGATCGACGGCAACCACCGCTACCGTCTCCAGGGCGAGGCCGGGGCACGCCGCTACGGGCGCCGCCTGACCGGCTGGGAAGGCCGCCCCGCCGCCTGCGGCGCCGGCCTGCGCCTCGGCCTGGTGGACACCGCGCTGGATCTCTCGCACCCGGCCCTCGCCGGCCAGGCCATCGTCACCCGCGATTTCCTCAGCGCCGGGGAGCGGCCGGCGGGCGCGGAGCACGGCACCGCCGTGGCCGCCCTGCTGGTCGGGAGTGGCCGCGCGACGGAGTTTGGTGGCCTGCTGCCCGCGGCCCGGCTCCATGCCGCCGCGGTGTTTCGCCAGCGTGGCCGGCGTCAGGTGGATACCACCGCCGAACGGGTGGTGCATGCCCTCGACTGGCTCGCCCGGGAGGGGGTGGCGGTGATCAACCTGAGCCTCGGCGGGCCGCGCAACCTGGTCGTCGAGGTCGCCGTCGAGCGCCTGCTGGCCCGGGGTATCGCCCTGGTCGCCGCCGCCGGCAACGGCGGCCCCCGTGCCGCCCCCGTCTACCCCGCCGCGCAGGAGGGGGTGATCGCGGTGACCGCCGTGGACGCCCGCCTGCGACCCTGGCGCCGCGCCAGCCGCGGCGACTACATCGACTTCGCCGCCCCCGGGGTGGATCTCTGGGTGGCGCGCCCCGGGGGCGGCGGCAAGTACGTCAGCGGCAGCTCCTTCGCCACCCCCTTCGCCAGCGCCGCCCTGGCGCTGGCGAAACCCCCCGCTCCCGGCCTGCGCCAGCGGCTCGCCGCCTTGCGCGCCACGGCCCGCGACCTCGGCGAGCCGGGACGCGATCCCGTGTTCGGCTGGGGCCTGGTCCAGGCCGGCGGTTGCGGGAAAAGCGGAACCCTGTCGCCGTTGGTGCAAACCAACGCAAGTCCGTGAAATAGATGCAACTTCGCCTCGTCGCACCGCTATTTCACTGGCGCCAACCAATCAATATGATCTATTTTGATTGCCAGGTTAATAATAATCTGAATCCGGGCCGGCCCTGCGACGACCCAGGAACAGCGTCACATGGAACGCCTGCCTGCCGGGGTGCCGGGTATCGAGCATGAGGACATCGGTGTTCCGACCGCCTCCAGGTCGGTGGTACCGGCATCACCCACGCTGAAGAGCGGTTTGAGACGGGATGGGAAGGAAGGGACTGATCAGGCGCGAGGCAGAAAAAAGCCCGGGGAAATGGTGATCGTCGGCCCCAGGGTGAAGAAGAAACCGGTGGACGGTGGTCCATCAAAGCGCAAAGCATCAAAGCGCAAAGGGGTCGTTATCATGGAAATCATGAAAGATGGAGCGGACGGCAAGTAACTGATCGACGAGCAGGTACCGGATCGGCTCGGCCCCATGAAGCCTCGGGTGGGCATCAGGTGGGGCGGATGTGAGAGAGGGAGGGTTACAAATCGGGCGCTAGACGGTATCCTGTGCGCCTGATTGCACCCGGCCTGGTGCCGTTCGTGCAGGGAATTCGTGGAGTAGAGATGGAAAACAGCGAAGTCGAAAAACTGATCGCCGACGGCCTGCCTGGCGCCGAGGTCAGCGTCAGCGGTGGCGATGGGCATTACGAGGCGCGGGTGGTGTGGTCGGAATTCGAGGGCAAACCGCCCGTGGCGCGGCAGAAGATGGTCTACGCCACCCTCGGTGAGCACATCACCAGCGGCGCCCTGCATGCCCTCACCATCAAGGCCTATACCCCCGAGCAGTGGGCGCAGGCCAGCAAGTTTCAGGTCGGCTCCGCCTGAGCGGCGACCGCCTAGCGAATCCCGGCCACCTTTCCGGTGGCCTTTTATTTTGAGCATCTGGCAGCAGGCAACATGGACAAACTGATCATCACCGGCGGCGCCTGCCTGGAGGGCGAGACCCGCATCTCCGGCGCCAAGAACGCCGCCCTGCCCATCCTCGCCGCGACCTTGCTCGCCGATGGCCCCATGACCGTGGGCAATGTGCCGCACCTGCAGGACATCACCACCACCATGGAGCTGCTGGGCGCCATGGGCGTGCACCTGGTGATCGACGAGAAGCTGGCCATCGAGTCCGACACCTCCACCCTGCAGCACTGCGTGGCGCCCTATGAGCTGGTGAAGACCATGCGCGCCTCGATCCTGGTGCTGGGGCCGTTGCTGGCGCGCTTCGGCGAGGCCGACGTCTCCCTGCCCGGCGGTTGCGCCATCGGCAGCCGCCCGGTGAACCTGCACATCGACGGCCTGCGCGCCATGGGCGCCGAGATCTCGGTGGAGAACGGCTATATCAAGGCCAAGGCCGAGCGCCTCAAGGGCGCCACCATCGTCCTCGACATCGTTACCGTCACCGGCACCGAAAACCTGATGATGGCCGCGACCCTGGCCGACGGCATCACGGTGCTGGAAAACGCCGCGCGCGAGCCGGAGGTGGTGGATCTGGCCAACTGCCTCAATGCCATGGGCGCGAAGATCAGCGGCGCGGGCACCTCCGCCATCACCATCGAGGGCGTGGAGCGCCTGCGCGGTGTGCATTACAACGTGCTGCCCGACCGCATCGAGGCCGGCACCTATCTGGTGGCGGCGGCGATCACCGGCGGGCGCATCAAGATCAAGGATGTGCAGCCGGCGGCGCTGGATGCGGTACTGGCCAAGCTGCGCGAGGCCGGCGCCGAGATCGACAGCGGCGAAGACTGGATCAGCCTCGACATGCAGGGGCGGCGGCCGCGGGCGGTGAGCGTGCACACCGCGCCCTATCCCGCCTTTCCCACCGACATGCAGGCCCAGTTCACCGCCCTCAACGCGGTGGCCGAGGGTACCAGCGTGATCACCGAGACGGTGTTCGAGAACCGCTTCATGCACGTGCAGGAGCTGGAGCGCATGGGCGCCGAGATCCGCCTCGAGGGCAACACCGCCATCGTCAACGGCGTCGAGCGCATCACCGGCGCGCCGGTGATGGCCACCGACCTGCGCGCCTCCGCCTCGCTGGTGCTGGCGGGCCTGGTGGCCGAGGGCGACACCGAGGTGCTGCGCATCTACCATATCGATCGCGGCTACGAGCGCATCGAGGAAAAGCTGGCCCTGCTGGGGGCGCGGATTCGCCGCGTGCCGGATTGAGGGCAGTGATTGACTTGCAGGAGCGGCTTCAGCCGCGATGGCCGTCGCAACAATGCTTCGCGGCCGAACCGCTCCTGCAGGGTGACTTGTCACTAGGTGTATTGGCATCGAACCATGAGTGAATCCAACAACAACGCATTGGTGATCGCCCTTTCCAAGGGGCGCATCTTCAAGGAGACCCTGCCGCTGCTGGCGCACGCCGGCATCGAGCCGGTGGACGACCCCGAGTCCAGCCGCAAGCTGATCCTCGACACCAGTCGGGACGACGTGAAGCTGCTGATCCTGCGCGCCACCGATGTGCCTACCTTCGTGCAATACGGCGCCGCCGACCTCGGCGTGGCGGGCAAGGACGTGCTCATGGAGCACGGCGGCGAGGGGCTGTACGAGCCCGTCGACCTGAATATTGCCCGCTGCAAGCTGATGACTGCCGGGCGCGTGGGCGACAGTGGCGCCAATGGCCGCCGCCTGCGCGTGGCCACCAAGTTCGTCAACTGCACGCGGCGTTTCTTTGCGGCGCGCGGCGAGCAGGTGGAGATCATCAAGCTCTACGGCTCCATGGAACTGGCGCCCCTGGTGGGCCTGGCCGACCGCATCGTGGACGTGGTGGACACCGGCAACACCCTGCGCGCCAACGGCCTGGAGCCCCTGGAACATATTGCCGACATCAGCTCGCGCCTGATCGTCAACAAGGCCTCGATGAAGATGAAACACGCCCCCGTCAAGGCCGTCATCGACGACATCGCCGAGGCGGTGAAGCGGCAGGGCTGAGGGAAAGGCCTTCAACGCAAAGGCGCGAAGACGCAAAGGGCGCAAAGATTTTTTTGTAGGTTGGGGTGAACGAACGTGAACCCCAGCAGGCGCGGAACAGGCTTGTCCACCAATGATGCTTCCTGATTACAATTCGCGTTTATTGGCGAACGAAAGAATGCCTTCACTTTGCGATCTTTGCGTCTTTGCGCCTTTGCGTTAAATATCTTTTCAATGATCAACACAGAACCCGAATACATGAACATCACCCGACTCGACACCACCGCCGACGATTTCTGGCCGAAGCTGGAAGAAATGCTCGCCTGGGAGGGCGTCTCCGATGATGCCGTCAACGACATCGTCAAGGAAATCATCCAGGCCATCCGCGAACGCGGCGACAGCGCCCTGGTGGAATACACAAACCGCTTCGACCGCATGTCGGTGGCCGCCATGGCCGAGCTGGAGATCGCCGGCGACCGCCTGCAGGCGGCGCTGGACGACCTGCCCACTGAGCAGCGCGAGGCCCTGGAGCTGGCCGCCGAACGCGTGCGCCGCTATCACCAGCGCCAGGTGCAGGAGAGCTGGAGCTACCGCGAGGACGACGGCACCCTGCTGGGCCAGCAGGTGACGCCGCTGGATCGCGTCGGCCTCTACGTGCCCGGCGGCAAGGCCGCCTATCCCTCCTCGGTGCTGATGAACGCCATCCCCGCCAAGGTGGCCGGCGTCGAGGAGCTGATCATGGTGGTGCCGACGCCGGACGGCGAGGTCAACGAGCTGGTGCTGGCCGCCGCCGCCGTGTGCGGCGTGGATCGCGTGTTCGCCGTTGGGGGAGCTCAAGCTGTCGCTGCCTTGGCTTATGGAACCGAGACGGTGCCGCCGGTGGACAAGATCGTCGGCCCCGGCAACATCTTCGTCGCCACCGCCAAGCGTTACGTCTTCGGCACCGTGGGCATCGACATGATCGCCGGCCCCTCGGAGATCCTGGTGATCTGCGACGGCGATACCGACCCCGACTGGGTCGCCATGGACCTGTTCTCCCAGGCCGAGCACGACGAGGATGCGCAGTCGATTCTGGTCAGTCCCGACGCCGGCTTCATCGCCCGCGTCGCCGCCAGCATCGAGAAACTGCTGCCGGAGATGAATCGCGCCGACATCATCCGCAAGTCGCTCACCGACCGCGGCGCCCTGATCCGGGTGCGCGACATGGACGAGGCCATCGAGGTGGCCAACTTCATCGCCCCCGAGCACCTGGAGCTGTCGGTGGCCGACCCCGAGGCCCTGGTGCCGCGCATCAAGCACGCCGGCGCCATCTTCATGGGCCGCTATACCGCCGAGGCCCTGGGCGACTACTGCGCCGGGCCCAACCACGTGCTGCCCACCTCGCGCACCGCGCGCTTCTCCTCGCCGCTAGGCGTGTACGACTTCCAGAAGCGCTCCAGCCTGATCTTCTGCTCCGCCGAGGGCGCCTCCGAGCTGGGCCGCGTGGCCTCCACCCTGGCCCGCGGCGAAGGCCTCGACGCCCACGCCCGCTCGGCCGAATACCGGATCAAGTGAAAAAGATTTCAACGCAAAGGCGCGAAGGCGCAAAGATCGCAAAGAAATACGAAAGAAAACATGCAGGTAGACGCAATCAATCTGCCGTCCCGGCTAAAGCTGGGATTCCGTGAGTTGAATCTTCCGGATTCCGGCCTGCGCCGAAATGTCGAAAGGCGAACTGAACTGACTTTTTGCCTTAGTCTTTGCGTCCTCCGCGCCTTTGCGCCTTTGCGTTGAAAAAGACCATGTCCGACAAGATCACCCACTGGATCCGCCCCGAGATCCGCGCCCTGTCCGCCTACCACGTGCCGGACCCGGACGGTCTCATCAAGCTGGACGCCATGGAGAACCCCTACACCTGGCCGCCGGAGATGGTGGGGGAATGGCTGGAGCGCCTGCGCACCACGGCCCTGAACCGCTATCCCGACCCCGCCGCCCGCGCCCTGTCGGCGCGCCTGCGCGAGGCCATGGCCGTGCCCGCGGGGCAGGCGCTGATGCTGGGCAACGGCTCCGACGAGCTGATCCAGATCATCAGTCAGGCTGTGGCCGCCCCGGGGCGCGTGATCCTCGCCCCCGAGCCCGGCTTCGTGATGTACCGCATGATCGCCACCTTCTGCGGCATGGACTACGTGGGGGTACCCCTGGGCAAGGACTTCGCCCTGGACCGCGAGGCCATGCTGGCCGCCATCGCCGAACACCAGCCGGCGGTGATCTTCCTCGCCTACCCCAACAACCCCACCGGCAACCTGTTCGACGCGGCCGATATGCAGGCGGTGATCGAGGCCGCCCCCGGGCTGGTGGTGGTGGACGAGGCCTATACAGCCTTCGCCGACGCCAGCTTCATGCCGCACCTGGGCGAATTCGACAACCTGCTGGTGATGCGCACCGTGTCCAAGATGGGCCTGGCCGGCCTGCGCCTCGGCCTGCTGGCCGGCCCAGGCGCCTGGCTGGAGGAGTTCGACAAGGTGCGTCTGCCTTACAACATCAACGTGCTGACGCAAGTGAGCGCTGACTTCGCGCTGCAGCACCGCGAGGTGCTGGAGGCACAGACGCGGCAGATCACGGCCGACCGTGAGGCCCTGTGGCAGGCGCTGAACGCGCTGCCGGGTGTCACGCCGTACCCCTCGCGCGCCAACTTCATCCTGTTCCGCGTGGCGGGCGATGCCGACACCGTATTCGCCGCCCTGAAGGCCCACGGCGTACTGATCAAGAACCTCAACCCCGCCGGCGGCGCACTGGCAGGCTGCCTGCGCGTCACCGTCGGCAAGCCGGAAGAAAACAGCGCCTTTCTCCAAGCGCTTCAATCGGCTATCGCTTGACGGTATGCTCTACAATCTCATTGCAGGAGACCTCCCCCATGGCTGACCGCAAGGCCACAGTGAACCGCGACACCCTGGAGACACAGATCAGCGTCCACGTCGATATCGACGGCAGCGGCGCCTCCAGGCTCGACACCGGCGTGCCCTTCTTCGACCACATGCTCGACCAGGTGGCGCGCCACGGCCTCATCGACCTCGACATCAAGGCCAAGGGCGACCTGGAGATCGACGCCCACCACACCGTGGAGGACGTCGGCATCACCCTCGGTCAGGCCATCGCCCAGGCGCTGGGCGACAAGAAGGGCATCACCCGCTACGGCCATGCCTATGTACCGCTGGACGAGGCCCTGTCGCGCGTGGTGATCGACTTCTCCGGGCGGCCGGGGCTGGAGAACCGCGTCGAATTCCCGCGCGAGCGGGTGGGCGACTTCGACCTGGAGCTGGTGCACGAGTTTTTCCAGGGCTTCGTCAACCACGCCAACGTCAGCCTGCACATCGACAATCTGCAGGGCCGCAACGCGCACCACATCGCCGAGACCGTGTTCAAGGCCTTCGGCCGCGCCCTGCGCATGTCCATGACGCCGGACCCGCGCATGGGCGACCAGCTGCCGTCGACCAAGGGTGCGCTGTAGGCCATGAATACCGTCGCAGTCATCGACTACGGCATGGGCAACCTGCACTCGGTGGCCAAGGCCCTGGAACACGTGCCGGGCGACCACCGGGTGCTGGTCACCGCCAATGCCGCCGAGATCAATGAGGCCGACCGCGTGGTGCTGCCCGGGGTGGGCGCCATGCGCGACTGCATGGCCGAGTTGAAGGCCCGTGGCCTGGACAAGGTCGTGAAGCAGGTGGTGGCCGAGGGCCGCCCCCTGCTGGGCGTGTGCGTGGGCATGCAGGCCCTGCTGCAGCGCAGCGCGGAGAACGACGGCGTCGACTGCCTGGGCGTGTTCGAGGGCACGGTGGAGGCGTTTCCCGAAGACCTCACGGACCCCGTCAGCGGCGAGCGCCTGAAGGTGCCGCACATGGGCTGGAACCAGGTCACCCAGACCATGCCCCACCCGCTGTGGGCGAAGATCGCGCAGGACGCGCGCTTTTATTTCGTGCACAGTTACTATGCCCAGCCCGCCGG
>JALSHB010000032.1 GCA_026982475.1 Chromatiales bacterium | reverse complement strand
AAACGAGTAACGAGGAATAGCGCATGCTCCTGATCCCCGCCATCGACCTCAAGGACGGCAAGTGTGTCCGTCTCAAGCAGGGCCGCATGGAAGACGACACGATCTTTTCCGATGACCCAGTGGCCATGGCGCGCCGCTGGGTGGAGGCGGGCGCGCGCCGCCTGCACCTGGTGGATCTCAACGGCGCCTTCGAGGGCAAGCCCATGAACGCCGACGTGGTGCACGAGATTGTCGAGGCCTGCCCCGATGTGCCGGTGCAGATCGGCGGCGGCATCCGCGACGAGGACACCGCCGCCACCTACCTGGACGCCGGCGTGGCCTACGTCATCATCGGCACCCGCGCGGTGAAGGCACCGCACTTCGTCTCCGACCTGTGCCTGAGCTTCCCGGGCCACGTCATCGTCGGCCTCGACGCCAAGGACGGCAAGGTGGCCATCGACGGCTGGTCCAAGCTCTCCCAGCACGATGTCATCGACATGGCCCAGCACTTCGAGAACGACGGCGTGGAGGCCATCATCTACACCGACATCTCGCGCGACGGCATGATGACCGGGGTCAACGTGGAGGCCACCGCCCGCCTGGCGCGCGCCATCCACATCCCGGTGATCGCCTCCGGCGGCATCACCAACCTGGACGACATCCGCGCCCTCGCCGAGGTGGCCGAAGACGGCATCACCGGCGCCATCACCGGCCGCGCCATCTACGAAGGCAGCCTCGACTTCGTCGAAGGCCAGAGACTGGCCGACGAGCTGGCGGCCGGGAACTGAAGATAATCGTATTCACCACAGAGGCACGGAGTCACAGGGAAAATCTTTTATTGACTCGTTATTCCGGACATAGCGCAGCGGAGATTCGGAATTCAGGCTGCCCGCGCCAGTCCGCTTGGATTCCGGCATGCGCTGGAATGACGGCAACATGTTATTCGTTTTTCTCTGTGCCTCTGTGCCTCTGTGGTGAGAAGTTTTTTGTGAATTTGTAGAGATCAACCAATGGGCCTGGCCAAACGCATCATTCCCTGCCTGGACGTGGACAACGGCCGCGTGGTCAAGGGCGTGCAGTTCGTCGACATCCGCGACGCCGGCGATCCGGTGGAGATCGCCCGGCGCTACGACGAGCAGGGCGCCGACGAGATCACCTTCCTCGACATCACCGCCAGCGCCCATGACCGCGAGACCATGGTGCACGTGGTGGAGGAGGTCGCCGGCCAGGTGTTCATCCCGCTCACCGTGGGCGGCGGCATTCGCACGGTGGACGACATCCGCCGCATGCTCAACGCCGGCGCCGACAAGGTGGCCATCAACACCGCCGCGGTGCACAACCCGGAATTCGTGCGCGAGGCGGCGCAGAAGTTCGGCTCGCAGTGCATCGTCGTCGCCATCGACGCCAAGCAGGTCGCCGACGATCCGCCGCGCTGGGAAATCTTCACCCACGGCGGGCGCAAGCCCACCGGCATCGATGCCGTGGAATGGGCGAGAAAGATGGCCGACTACGGCGCCGGCGAGATCCTGCTCACCAGCATGGACCGCGACGGCACCCGCAACGGCTTCGACCTGGCCCTGACCCGCGCGGTGAGCGACGCCGTGCCGGTGCCGGTGATCGCCTCCGGCGGCGTGGGCAATCTGGCGCACCTGGCCGAGGGCGTCACCGAGGGTGGTGCCGACGCGGTGCTGGCCGCCAGCATCTTCCACTTTGGCGAACACACCATCCTCGATGCCAAGCGCGCCATGGCCGAACGCGGCGTGGAGGTGCGGTTGTGAAGGCTTTTCCCGGCGTTGCTTTTCAACGCAAAGGCGCAAAGACGCAAAGATCGCAAAGGAAAGAATGTAACGGGACGGCGGGGTTTCCGACTGCCGTGGAAGGTGGCGAAGCACTGGGATCGAAAAAGATTTTCCTGGGGTCTACTCTGCGCCCTTTGCGACTTTGCGCCTTTGCGTTGGATTTTCCCGGCACGGAGCCTGCCAAGTGAGCGACTGGCTGGACGAGATCAAGTGGGACGAGCAGGGCCTGGTGCCGGCCATTGCCCAGGACGCCGATACCGGCCGGGTGCTGATGTTCGCCTGGATGAACCGTGAATCCCTGCGCCTGAGCGCGGAGGAGGGCCGGGCGGTATACTGGTCGCGTTCGCGCAACAGGCTGTGGCGCAAGGGCGAGGAGTCGGGCCATGTGCAGAAGATCCGTGAAATGCGCCTCGATTGCGACGCCGACGTGATTCTGTTGTCTATTGAACAGGTGGGCGGCATCGCCTGCCATACCGGCCGCGAAAGCTGTTTCTATCGCCGTTTCGAAGACGGCCGCTGGGTGGAGACGGACGCGGTGAAGAAGAACCCGGACGAGATCTATTCATGAGCGACGTGTTGCAACAGCTGGCCGAGGTGCTGGAATCCCGCAAGGGCGCGGCGCCCGACAGTTCCTACGTCGCCGGCCTGTACGACAAGGGCCTGGACGCCATATTGAAGAAGATCGGCGAAGAGGCCACCGAGACCGTGATGGCGGCAAAAGACGGCGATGCCGAAAAGATCGTGTACGAAGTGGCCGATCTGTGGTTTCATTCCCTGGTATTGCTGGCCCAGCAGGGTCTGGGGCCGCAGCAGGTACTGGACGAGTTGCAGCGGCGCTTCGGCCTCTCCGGGTTGGCGGAAAAGGCACAGAGGAGCAAATCATGAGTGATTGCCTGTTCTGCAAGATCGCCGCGGGCGATGTCCCCGCCGACATCGTCTATGAAGACGACCAGGTGGTGGTGTTCCGCGATATCTACCCCAAGGCCGAGGTGCACCTGCTGATGATCCCGCGCGAGCACATTCCCACGCTCAATGATCTGGATACTTCGCACGATGCGCTGATTGCGCACATGATGCGCCTGCTGCCGAAGCTGGCAAGGGAGCAGGGGCTGGAGGATGGCTTCCGCACCATCATCAATACCGGCCCCGGCGGCGGACAGGAGATCTTTCACCTGCATATTCATCTGCTCGGCGGCGGACGCCTGCCGGGCTTTGCATAGCAAATAACTGGAACCTGAATCCGTAGGTTCATGACGGCGAATCGCACAACGCATTGATACATCTCGCTATATGAAAAATCTCGGCAATAATCTCCGCTATTCCCTCGATTTTTCATTACGCGATATGCATCAAGCCGTAGCACGCTTCATCCGCCCTGAACCTACGGATTCAGGTGGAAATCAGTGACAGAAACCGGCATCGGTTTGGAGAGTTGAAATTATGGGTATCAGTATCTGGCAGTTGGTCATTATTCTGTTGATCGTGTTGCTGTTGTTTGGCGCCAAGCGGCTGCGCAACGTGGGCGGCGACCTGGGCTCCGCCATCAAGGGCTTCAAGTCGGCGATGAAGGAAGAGGAGAGCAAGCCCGAGGACACCGTGCGCATCGACAAGGGTGCCGACGTGATCGAAGGTGAGGTCGCCACCAAAACCACCACCAAGGAACAAGACAAGGTCTGAACGGCGGATCTGCCGGGGCGGGCGAAAACGGACTTCGGCCTTGCCGGCGCGTTCCGGCCGCTGGACGGCCCTGTAGCACATCATGTTCGATATCGGTTTCTGGGAACTGGGATTGATCGGCGTCGTGGCCCTGCTGGTCATCGGCCCCGAGCGCCTGCCCGGCGTGGCGCGCACCGCCGGCATGTGGATCGGTCGCGCGCGGCGCTTCGTCAGCACCACCCAGGCCGAAATCAACAAGGAACTGAGCAAGGCCGACGAACTCAAGCGCCTGATGGAAGAGCAGGCCAGGATCAAGTCCGCGCACGAGATCATCGAACAGACCGCCAATGAAGTGCGCGAAAGCCTGTCCGTGCCGAGCCTCAAGCCGGACGACCTGCTGAAGGCGAAACACAGCGAGGCGCGTAAAGAGGAAGGACGTAAAGAAGAAGGACGTAAAGAAGACGAATCATCGCAGACGACACCCACGCCCGCCGTGGCTGCGGCTCCGCCTTCCGCCAAGGCTGCCCCACCCCCCAATGAACCGCCGAAGGCCAACGACGTAAAGCATGACCAATCCGCGTGAGTATCCGCCGCCACTCGAGCAGCCCTTTGTCAAACACCTGATCGAACTGCGCGACCGCCTGTTGCGTGTCGTGCTGGCCATCACGGTGATCTTTCTCGGCCTGTTTCCGTTCGCCAACGACCTCTACCAGTTCCTCGCCGAACCCCTGATGCGCCACATGCCGGCCGGCACCAGCATGATTGCCACCGAAGTGGCCTCGCCCTTCCTCACGCCCTTCAAGCTGAGCCTGGTCACGGCCATGTTCATCGCCGTGCCCTTCATCCTCTACCAGGCCTGGGCCTTCATCGCCCCCGGCCTGTACCAGCACGAACGCAAGCTGGTGTTCCCGCTGTTGTTCTCCAGCACCGTGCTGTTCTACACCGGCATGGCCTTCGCCTATTTCATCGTCTTCCCGCTGGTGTTCGGCTTCCTCACCGGCGTCGCCCCCGAAGGGGTCGAGGTGATGACCGACATCAGCCGCTACCTCGACTTCGTGCTGAAGATGTTCTTCGCCTTCGGCATCGCCTTCGAAGTGCCCATCGCCACCATCCTGGTGGTGTGGAGCGGCATGACCACCGCCGAGTCCCTGGCCCGGAAACGCCCCTACATCATCGTCGGCGCCTTCGTCTTCGGCATGTTGCTGACGCCGCCGGACGTCATCTCGCAGACCCTGCTGGCGGTGCCCATGTGGATACTGTTCGAGCTGGGGCTGATCTTCTCGCGCTGGTACACGCGCGACAGCGACGACGACGAAACAACGGAAAACAGCATCGGCGGCGCAGCGCCAGCCGCCGCCGCGGCAACGGCAACGGCAAGTACAACCACGGCGGCATCGGCCAGCGCAGGCGGCGCGGCCACCGTTGCCGCCACCATGGCCGACGTAACGCCAACACAGGACGAGCCCGCCCCCGACTATGGCGAGGAAGAGGACGCCAACGACTCCGGGCACGGGGAATACGAACCCCTCAGCGAAGAAGAAATGGATGCCGAACTGGA
>JALSHB010000031.1 GCA_026982475.1 Chromatiales bacterium | reverse complement strand
TCTTCCGCCGGTGCCGCACGCAGCACGCGTGGCGACAGCAGCTCCGCGCCCAGCACCGGCTCATCGGACATCACCAGCATGTGCTGGATCTCGTTTTGCAGTTCGCGCACATTGCCCGGCCAGTGATAGGCCTGCATGCAGGCCAGGGCCTCGTCGCTGAAGCGCTCGACACGCTTGCCCAGGCTTTGCATGGCAGATTCCAGCAGCGCCTGCGCCAGCACCGGAATGTCTTCGATACGCTCGCGCAGCGCCGGCATCTGCACCATCACCGGGGTCAGGCGGTAATAGAGGTCTTCACGGAAACGGCCGGCGCGCACCTCGGCCTCCAGATCACGATTGGTGGAGGCGATGACGCGGATGTCCACCTGCCGCGTCTTGCCACTGCCCAGCGGACGGATCTCGCCCTCCTGCAATACGCGCAGCAGCTTGACCTGAAACGCCGGCGACACCTCGCCGATCTCGTCCAGCAACACGGTGCCGCCGTTGGCGCGCTCGAACAGCCCCATGCGGTCTTCGATGGCGCCGGTGAAGGCGCCCTTTTTGTAACCGAACAACTCGCTCTCCAGCAATTCGTCGGGCAGCGCCGCACAGTTTTCCACCACGAAGGGCTTCTCCCAGCGCAGGCTGTTGTAATGCAGGGCGCGTGCCGCCAGTTCCTTGCCGGTGCCGGACTCGCCGGTAATGAGCACGGAGATGTCGAAGGGCGCGACGCGGTGAATCTTTTCGCACACCGCATTCATGCAGCTTTTCGCGGTACGCACGATGCCGTCTTCGCGCCGGTGCTCATCGCGCAGGGTCTGGCGTTTTTCTGCCATGTTTTCCTCAAGCCGGCGGGGGGATGCCTTCAGCTCGATGGACAACAGCTCGTTCTGGTGCTGCAGCTGGAACAGCTTGACCGCGTTCCTGATGGTCAGAATCAAGTGGTCGGGCACCCAGGGCTTGATGATGTACTGGTAGACGCCAGCGTCATTGAGGGCGCTGATGATGTCCTCCGCGTCGGTGTAACCGGAGATAATCATGCGAATGACATCCGGCCACTGCTCGCGTACCCGACCGAGAAATTCCACACCGGTGACATCCGGCATGCGTTGATCGCAGAGGATCACCTGCACCCATTCGCTGGCCAGAATCGCCTCGGCCTCGCGGGTATTGGTGGCCGTCTTGACATCGAAATCCTCGAACAGGATGCGTTGCAGCGACTCCAGGCTGCGAACTTCGTCGTCGACGATGAGGATGGTGGGCAATGTGTTCATGAAACCTTCCTCTGGCGGATCACGGGGGCACGGCGGCGATGGCTGGCCAGGGTCAGCGGGGTGCGCGACTTGGCGACCTTGTAGACAAAATTGTAGCGGGCGACGTGATAGCTGGGGTCGAAGCCGTAGAAATTGTGTTTCATCTTTTCCAGTTCCTCGTTACGGTAGCGGCTGAGCGGTTTTTCTGCCTCGTCGGCCAGTCGCCGGGCGTGCTTGGCCGCAAGGCGCTGGGCATAATCGGCAGCGTGGGCGAGGCGACTGGCACGATCCACCAATTGGCTTTCGAAATCGGCCTTGCTGACGCCGAAGTGCTCATCCACCAGCCCCACCTCGCGCGCCTCACCGACACCCATGGGCAGGCGCGCCTGGGCGATGGCCTCGGCCTGCGCCTTGCCCGCATAGCGGGGCAGCAGGTAGGTCCAGTATTCGGAACCGTACAGGTTACCCATGTCCTTGTAATGCGGGTTGAGGATCACCGCGTCACGGGCCCAGACCAGATCGGCGGCACGCGCCAGAAACACCCCGCCCGCCCCGGCATTGCCGCGCAGGGCGGCGATGGTGAGCTGCGAGGTGGTGTTGATGATCTCGGCAGCCAGGTCGTCGATGGCATTGATGTTACGCCACGACTCGTCGGCGGCGCTGTCGGCGGCCTCGATCAGGTTCAGGTGCATGCCGTTGGACCAGAAATCCGCGCCGCCCATGAGCACGATCACCCGCGTGTCGCGAGCCCGCGCCGCCACGTAGGCCCCACGCAGACGCTCACACTGCGCGGTACTCATGGCGCCGTTGTAGAAGGGAAAATGCACATAGCCGACCTGGTCACGCTGTTCGTACCAGATCTCGCGGTAGCCCGTCTCTGCATCGGCACTGATCTCGGGCAGCTGCGCCACCGCGTCACCCAGCACATGGATAGCCGGCAGCTTGAAGGGGTGTTCGCCCTGCGGATCGCGCAGGTGGCCGATCCACACCGCGCCGTCCACCGTGGCGCGGCAGATGGCCGGGCCGCTGCGGGCAATGGGCGTGCCGCCGGGGGTGCCGGGCGCGCCGCGCAGGGTCGATTCCGGCTGCGCGTCGTACAGGTAGACCTCGCGCCCATACAACGTGTCGCGCACCCCGGGGAAGCCGTCGGCGCTGCGGATCTTGCGCAGCACCGTGGCGCTGTCGTCGCGCTGCCAGTCGATGGCGCGGTCCTGCTGGCGCATCGGCGGGCGGGGTTGTCCGGGCAGTTCGGCTGCCTGCTGGGGCTGGGGTAGAAAATCACCGCGCTGGTAGTGGGCCACCGCCCGCAGCACCGCCTCGACGGCGGCCTGGGTCACCTCGTTGCGGTACAGACTGGCCTTGCTGGCCACGCGCAGGGGGAAGGCGCTGCTGGCCCAGATGTCACCGGCGTCCATCCCCGCATTGGCCTGCAGTACGGTCACGCCCCAGTGCGGCTCACGGTTGAGGATCGCCCAGTCCAGCGACGAGGGGCCGCGATCTCCGGGGATGCCGGGGTGCACGATCAGGCACACATGCCGGCGCCAGATGGCAGCGGGAATGGCGCGTTTCAGAAATGGCGCGATGATGAGATCCGGCCGGAACAGTTCCACCGCCTCGATGGCCACCGCGTCGTGAATATCGAATTCCACCGACACCGTGTGCCCCTGCTCCCGCAACACCACGAACAGCCGCTGGGTGAGGCTGTTGAAGGCATGGGTGAGGAAGAGGATACGCATGATGGTGGCCCTGTTGATCTGTCAGCAAATCCGCGGGAGTTGTTCGCCGGCCAGCCAGTCGACGATGCGGCTGCCGCCGAAGGCCGTCTCCATCTGCACGAAGCTGTGCGGGTCTTCCACCACTTCGCCGACGATGGCGGCCTGCCGCCCCTGCGGATGCGCCTGCATCACCGTCAGCAGATGCGCGGCGTGCTGCGGCGGGCAGATGCAGATCAGCTTGCCCTCGTTGGCGATATACAGCGGGTCTAGCCCCAGCAGCTCGCAGGCGGCATTGACCGCCGGCTTGATGGGGATGTCGCTCTCCTGCAGACGCATGCCGACGCCGGACTGCATGGCCAGCTCGTTGAGAGTGGTGGCAAGGCCGCCGCGGGTGGGATCGCGCAGGCAGTGGATGTCCGGCACCGCCGCCACCATTGCCGCCACCAGGGTATGCAGGGCGGCAGAGTCGGATTCGATCTGGGTTTCGAATTGCAGGTTTTCGCGGCTGGACATGATGGCCACACCGTGGTCGCCCAGGTCGCCGCTGACCAGAATCACGTCGCCGGGTCGGGCGCGGTCGCCGGAAATGGCCAGTCCCTCGGGCACCACGCCGACGCCGGTGGTGGTGATGAACACGCCGTCGCCCTTGCCCTTCTCCACTACCTTGGTGTCCCCGGTCACCACCGGCACGCCGGCGGCTTCGGCGGCCGCCGCCATGCTGGCGACGATGCGTTCCAGATCGGCCAGCGGAAAGCCCTCTTCGAGGATGAAGCTGGCCGACAGATACAGCGGCCGGGCGCCGGACATGGCGACGTCGTTGATCGTGCCGTGCACCGCCAACGAGCCGATGTCGCCGCCGGGGAAGAACAGCGGCGAGATGACGTGGCCGTCGGTGCTCATCACCATGCGCCCGGCGGGCACGCTGAAGCTGGCCTGATCGTTGGCCTGACGCAGCAGTTCGTTGTCGAGGTGCTTGACGAACAGCTCGTCGATCAACTGCGCCATGGCGCGACCGCCGCTGCCGTGGGTCATGTCCACCTTGCCGCGTTTGATGTCCAGGCGTACCGGGAAGCGTTTGGCCACGGCGCTCATGCGGCGGATTCCTGTGCACTGTCTTGCCTGGCGGCCGGCTCGGGCTGCGCGTCGGCAGGCCGGCGAAAGCGCCCGTAGCTCCAGTAGGCGGCGCAGGCGCCCTCCGACGACACCATGCAGGAGCCCATCGGGTTCTCGGGGGTGCAGACGGTGCCGAACAGCTTGCAGTCGGTGGGTTTTTTGACCCCGCGCAGGATGCTCGGACACTCGCAGCCCTTGACGTCCGAGGCCCGGATGGTGGGCACGTCGAAGCGTTTTTCGGCGTCGAACTCGGCGAAGGGCTGTTTGATCTGCAGGGCGCTGTAGGGCACCAGGCCGAGGCCGCGCCACTCGAAGGCGCGGCGCAGCTCGAACACCTCGGCCACCAGCGCCTGCGCCTTGGCATTGCCGTCGCGGGTCACCACGCGGGTGTATTCGTTCTCCACCTCGTGGCGGCCTTCGTTGAGCTGGCGGATCAGCATCAGCGCCGACTGCATCACGTCCAGCGGTTCGAAACCGGCGATCACCACCGGGCGCTGGAACTCCTCGGCAAAGAATTCGTAGGGACGGCTGCCGATGATGGAGCTGACGTGCGAGGGGCCGAAGAAGCCGTCGATGGACACCGTGCCCATGTCGCGCACCTCTGGCGATTCGAGGATATTCTGGATCGCCGCGGGGGTCAGCACATGGTTGCAGAACACGCTGAAATTCTTCAGCCCCTGCGCCTGTGCCTGCTTGATGGCCACCGCAGTGGGCGGCGTGGTGGTTTCGAAGCCGATGGCGAAGAACACCACCTGTCGCTCGGGGTTGTCGTGGGCGATCTTCAGCGCGTCCTGGGTGGAATAGACCATGCGCACATCGCCACCGGCGGCCTTCACCTTGAGCAGGCTCTTGCGCCCGCTGGCGGGCACCCGCAGCATGTCGCCGTAGGTGCAGAGGATGACGTCGTGTTCTTCCAGCAGGGCGATGGCGTTGTCGATGCGGCCGATGGGCAGCACGCACACCGGGCAGCCGGGGCCGTGGACGAATTTGACATTGGGCGGCATCAGATCCTGCACGCCATAGCGGAAAATGGCGTGGGTGTGGCCGCCGCAGAATTCCATCAGGTTGTACTGGCGCTCGGGCTCGACCGCCTTGTTGATGGCATTGGCCAGTTTTTGGGCGAGCTCGCGCTGGCGGAATTCGTCGATGTATTTCATCTCGCTGGCTCCTCGACCAGACCGGCCTCGGCGAAGATCTGCAGGGTACGTTCGGCCTCTTCCCGGCTGATCTTGTTGAGTGCATAGCCGACGTGAATCAGCACGAAGTCATCCACCTGGGCGTCTTCGATCAGCGCCAGAGAGACGTCCTTTTTCACATCACCGAGGGCGACCGTCGCCATATCGGAGGTTTCGTCGATGGCGAGAATCTTCGCCGGCAGGGCCAGACACATGATCAGTTCCCTATGGCGGCGAGCTGGTGGGTGGCGCGAATCCAGCGGTACCAGGCATCCATGCCCTCGCCGGTGGTGGCCGAGACCTGTAACACCTTGATGCCCGGATTGACGCGCCGCGCGTAGTCGATGCACTGCTCGACATCGAATTGCAGATAGGGCAGCAG
>JALSHB010000030.1 GCA_026982475.1 Chromatiales bacterium | reverse complement strand
GCTGGTGAATGGCGCCGTTTTCATCGCTGTAGGCATAGGTGCGGTCCCCTTCCATCAGCTCGATGCCGTGCACCGGCGCGCCCTGCTTGAAGATATACACATGCACCCGCGCCGGGGCCGTCGCATCCTTCGTGGCGGCAAGAACCGCCGCCGACGAAATCACCATCAACAGGGACAACACAAAGCTGAAAAACAGGCGCATAACTACAACTCTATATACGATTAAAGACAACCCTGACATGCCTTTGCGCATGCTGGGAATCGGGATTCAGCGGAAATTACCAACCGGCCTTTTCACCACAGAGGCACGGAGGCACAGAGAAAAAAAATACCTTTCGCAAAGGCGAAGAATCGGCAAGGAAAGAGGGAAGTATTTGATCAATCCATTTTCGTCATTCCAGATATCGATCAAGAATTTTCCACAAATTATTGACTTTTTCCTGTGCGAGCCCGACGAGAAAAACTTCTTTCCTGTACTGCCCTGTTAACTTTAATCCGTCATTCCGGCGCAAGCCTGCATCCAGAAAGTCGTTGAAACCAGTGGATTCCGGCCTGTGCAAGAAAGACGGGAGAAGGCGCTTCTTTCATCTCTGTGCCTCTGTGTCTCTGTGGTGAAATTCTCTTTGATGAAGAAGCCCCCATGCACACTCACAGACAACGCCAGCGCTGATCACGGCAGGCGGCCATCGCCTTGCGCAGCGCCGTGGCCTTCTTGAACAGGGCGGCCTTTTTCAGCGTCGCCAGCTGCGCCTCGGCGCGCTCGAATTCCCCGGCCTTGAAGGCGGCATAGGCCAGGGCGTAACGGATCTCTTCGTCCTCCAGCAGGCCGGCGCGGTACAGCGTCTCCTCCATGCCGGCGGCACGGCTGAAGTCCTCCGTCTGCAACAGCAACGCCAGACGCTGCTTGAATTTCTTTTTCTGATCACGCGCCTGACTGTTGAGATACAGCGCACGCATGGACTGGCCGGCGCGCCGGCGCAGTTCGGCGGCGTCGATGAGATAATCGGGATTGATGGCCGCGGCCAGTTCCAGGAGATTCGCGGCGCTGTTCAAACGCCCCAGGTCGGCATAGGTGCGCGCCAGCGCCAGCAGTGCCTTCTCGTCATCGGGAAAACGCAGGCGCGCCGGCTCCAGAATGCTCAGCGCCGTCTGCGCCTGACCCGCCTGGCGCATGGCGCTACCGATGGCCACGTAGTCGCGGGCGCTGGCGTCGAAGCGGTCGAGATAGTCCAGGCCCTTTGCCATGGCCTTCTGATACAGGCCTAACTGGATCAAGCGAAACACCTGCTGACGCGGAAAGGCGATGTTGTCGGGAAAGCGGCGTTCGCCCTCCTCCAGGGCCAACCAGGCGGCGTCATGGTCACCCAGCTGCCAGTGCAGTTGGGCCTTGAGCAACATCACGCCGGCAATCGCAGCGCCCGTTTCACCCGCCGCCTCGATGGCCTGCAGGGCCTTGCGGTATTCCTCCAGCCCATACCAGGCCTGGGCCAGATAGACGTGCAGGATGGCATCGGTCTGCCCGGCCTGCTGCGCCGCCTGCAGGCTCTTCACCGCCTCGGCGTTGCGCTGCAACTTGAGATCGACCAGGCCGCGCAGGGTGTAGTAGCGCTTGCGGTCGAGGTCTTCGCGTCCGGTGTCGATACTGGCCAGGGCGATGTCGGCGCGCTCGAAGTTGCCATCCTGAATCAGCAACGCGGCGAGGCTGAGGTAATCGAGCTTCTTCTCCGCCTTGTCGGCGGCGCTGGCGGCGCCCATCAGCAGCAGCGCCAATAGCAGACCAAAGGCGATCACTCGCAATGGACCGCCTTGCAGCAAGCTGATGGTGTGTCGTGCCGTAGGAGCGGACCCTTGGGCCGCGATGGCTTTCCAACCCATGGCATCGCGGCCCAGGGGTCCGCCCCTACAATTGTTCAGGGCAATAAAATTGTTTCGCCGCACGCAGCGGGGAATCCAGCCCGGACAAACCGACCGATAACGTGAAATAGCCATTGCCTTACCCCAGATCGAAACGGATGGTCTGATTGGCCCAGGTCTCCACCGCCTGGCCCTTGTAGCGCGCCGGCTCGAACACCCAACTGCGCACCGAGCGCAGTGCGGCATCGTCGAACACCTCGGGCGGCGAGGACTCGATGACCTTGGCCTTGTGCACGCGTCCGTCGGTGCCGATCAGCAGGCTGAGCACCACATAGCCCTCTATTTCCTTGTGCTTGGCACGTGGTGGATAGTCCAGTGGCGCGCGCTTGCGGGCGCGCGGCGCCACGTCCACCATGTCGCTGGTCATCACCACGTTGCGGGTATCGCCCAGCAGCGATTCGTCCACCTCACCCATGTCCTCGATGGAGAAGCCCGGCAGGCCGAAATCGATGCCGGACAGGGCGGTATCGAGATTGAGCATGGGAACGGGATTCACCGGTGTCTGACTTTTACGCGGACGGCGCTTCTTCACCACCTTCTTGGGCTTGGGTTTGGCGATCTGCTTGACCTCGAAGGAGCTGCTGTAGGTCTGTTTCTCCGGCTTGTCCGGCACCGCCGACTGGTTGATGAACAGCAGCGAAAGAAAGATGCCCAGGGAACCCGCGGCCATCCACAGCAGGGCATTGAGGTGCAGGCGCAGGCCACCCCAGAAGCCACTGCGCAACATCGGCGACGGCGCCAGCATTGAGGCGCTGACACTCATGCACCGGCCTCCCGTTCGGTGACCACGCCGACGTCCTCGGCGCCGGCCAGGCGGCACTGGTCCACGACTTCGATGAGCTTGTCGGCGGAGACATTGGCGTCCGTCACCACCAGCACCGAGGCGCCGGTGGTCTGCCGCAGCATGTCGCGCAGACGCGACTGGATCACCCAGCTGCGCACCGGCTGGCCGTCGAGAAAGGTGTTGCCGCCATTGTCGATGTAGACGCGGATGGCCTTGGTGGACGACGGTGTGCTGCTGCTGGCCTTGGGGCGCTGGATGTCGAGATCCATGTCCTTGACGAAGGTGGCACTGACCATGAAGAAGATCAGCAGGATAAACACCATGTCGATCAGCGGCGAGATGTCGATGTCCTGCTCGGTATTTTCGCGTTCGCGGTATCTCATGCCATGGTTCCTGTACTTTCAGTTATGCCCTGTGGCAGCGGCGTGCCGCTGCAGAGGATGTCCTTGATCTGCGCCAGATCCATTTCGATGCGCTGCTGGCGCTTGTCGATGTAACGGATCATGAGCAGTCCGGGGATGGCGATGGCCAGGCCCAGCTGGGTGGTGACCAGGGCCTGGGAGATGCCGCCGGCGATACCGCCGGACTGGGAAAACAGGGTCATGTCGGTGAGCGAGTCGAAGGTTTCGATCATCCCTACCACGGTGCCCAAAAGACCCATCAGCGGCGCCGCCATGACGATGGTGCGGGCCAGCAGGGCAAAGCGGCCGAGGCGCGGTCGGTAGTCGGCGAAGGCATCGTCCAGCCAGCGCCGCAGATCGGGACGGTTTTGCGCCTTGATGGCCATGCCGCGCATCACCGCATCCTGCACGATGCCCTTGGGGCGCTGCCACTTGCCGGCCTGGTAACGTTCGATGAGATTGCGCACGGAGCGGCGGCTGCCACGCTTCACCGCCAACAGGCGGTAGCCGATGGCATACCACAGCAGCACCGTCGAGAGCACCAGGGGCGGCATCACGTAGCCGCCGACCTCGTAGTAGTAACGCAGGCCTTCGAGGATCTCCTTCATGGCGCTACACCCCTCAGGCGGCCAGGCGCAGATTAGCACGCACATCCTGCGCCAGATTGGTGACGTGCAACGCCGCCTTCTCCATCTCGTCCTTGATACGGTTGCTCCAGCCGCCCAGCAGGTTGCCGAAGATCAGCGTGGGAATGGCCACCACCAGGCCCAGCTCGGTGGTCACCAGGGCGGTGGCGATGCCGCCGGAGAGCAGCTTGGGATCGCCGGTGCCGAATTCGGTAATCACATCGAAGGTGGCGATCATGCCGGTGACGGTGCCCAGCAGGCCGAGCAGGGGCGCCACCGCGGCGATCACCATGATGAAGCTGCCGAAACGATTCAGGGTGCCGCTCTCGTGCAGGATGCTTTCGGAAATGATGTCTTCGAGGTGGTCGCGGTCCCGGTCCAGGTTGCGCAGGGTGTCGGCCAGCACCCGCGCCGTGGCGCCACCGGTCTTCTTGCACAGGACCAAGGCGTCAGCGGCACGGCCCTCGCTCACCAGCGTGCTCACCGCCTGCATCAGGCGCCCGGTGGCGACACCGGCGTTGCGCAGGAACAGGGCGCGCAGCAGGATCAGCAGCACCGCCAGGGTGCCAAGGCCAACGATCACCCAGCCGATGATGCCGGCGCTGTCGATGGTATCGAGCAGGGTCTTGGCCGGCCTTTCATCCATTGCCGTATTGGTGGACTCATAGAGAAACAGCCGCAGCACGTCCGGCATTTCACCCGCCAGCAGGGCCTGCGCGGTCTGCGGATCGTTTTCGCCCCACAGCTTCATGGCGCCACCGCCGGCCGGCGCCAGCGGCCCCGCGCCACGCTCGCTGATGCCGAAGCTGGCTATATTGCCGAGATGCACGATATCGCCGGACACCTGCGCGCCATCGGCCAGATAGAACTCTCCCGTGGCATGGCGGATGCCGGACAGTTCACTGGCCGCCTCGGCGGCGGTGGCAAACAGCCGAGACAGCTTTTGCACATCATCACCCTGCCCCGAAGGTGCCGTTTCATTGATGGCATAACCATAATCAGACAGCGACTGGGCGGCCTGATCGAAGGTCGCCGCCAGGGTGTCGCTGTGGCTCTGATTCAGCTCGATGGCCTGTTCCGACTCCAGCAACAGCGCATTGAGGCGGTCGGTGGCGGACTCCAGTGACAGCAGATTCTGCTCATCGGCATCGATCGCCGCGCGCAGTTTCGCCTCATCACGGGCAGCCTGTTCCCTGAGAGCCTGCAGACGCTGACTGAGTTCACGCTTCTGTGTCTCGAGAAAGGCAAACTCTTTTTGATAGGCCGCCTCCAGGCCACCGACCTCGGCAGCGAACAGCGATGGCACGAAACCCACCGTCGACAGCAGTACACCGATGGCCAACAGGGAAGACGAAATTTGCATTTTTGAAAATATCGGAAACATGGATTTTCTACCTCTGGCGCCTGGGGCGGCAAAACCCTCATGCAAGGCGCATATGCGTAAGCAGGAAGGGATATGCTCAGACCTTGCCCGGCAACTCGAAGATGCCGCTGCGGATCTGCTTTTGCAGCGATTCGAACAGGGCCGCCACGCGGCGCCGGTCCTGTTCATCGTCGATGACACGGAAAGCCCAGCCGTCGGCCGACTGCTGCGCCATGCCGTAACGGTCATCGGCGGTGCGGAAATACATCAGCACCATGCCCAGGCGGGCGATATCGGAAAGCAGGGATTCGCCATCCACCTCGATGGCCTGACGATAGAGACCGTTTTCACGCGTCAGACGGATCTCGTCTTCGTAAAAGCGCCACAGGCGATTGGCGGCACGCGATGCCGACAACAGACCAGAGGACATCTGCTGCTGTACGTCGTCCAGGGAGGCGAGACGTTCCGCGCGCTTGAAGGGCAGGCTGGTTTCGATGTGCCGGCGCAGCGTATCCATGACCGAGACCAGCACCGGCTCGAGGGCCTTTTCGTCGGCGCCCGCCTTGAGCGCCGCCTCGCGGTTCTGGGCCAGCGCCTTGCGCAGCTTGCTCTG
>JALSHB010000029.1 GCA_026982475.1 Chromatiales bacterium | reverse complement strand
GCCCGGCGCCGTGCGACGATTTCTCGGCAAGACCCGCCCCCGCCTGGCGCTGGTGATGGAGACCGAGCTGTGGCCCAACCTGTTCCGTCAGTGCGCGCGGCGGAAGATCCCGGTGCTGATCGCCAATGCCCGCCTGTCGCCGCGCAGCGCCAGGGGCTACGGCAAACTGGGCGGGCTGGTGCGCGAGACGCTGGCCGACATTCGCCTGATCGCGGCGCAGAACGACAGCGACGCGGCGCGCTTCCGTGAGCTGGGCGCGCCCGCGGCGGGGGTGACGGTGATGGGCAATCTCAAGTTCGACCAGCGCATCCCCGCTGATCTCGAAGACCGCGCCGAGGCGCTGCGCCGCGAGCTGGGCAGCTCGCGGCCGGTATGGGTCGCCGCCAGCACCCATGAAGGCGAGGACGAACAGGTGCTGGACGCCTTCGCCCGCCTGCGCGAGACCCAGTCCGACGCCCTGCTGCTGCTGGTGCCGCGTCACCCGGAGCGCTTCGCACGCGTCGCCGCGCAGGCGCGCAGGCGTGGCCACAGGGTGGTGCTGCGCAGTGAGAACCGGCCCTGTGATACCGAGACTTCCGTGTTCGTCGGCGACACCCTGGGCGAGCTGCTGCTGTTCTACGCGGTGTCGGACGTGGCCTTCGTCGGCGGCAGCCTGGTGCCGGTGGGGGGGCACAACATGCTGGAGCCGGCGGCCCTGGGCGTGCCGGTGGTGTTTGGTCCCCACCTGTTCAATTTCAGCGACATCAGCCGCCGCCTGCTGGAGAGCGGCGCCGCGCGGCGGGTCGAGGACAGTGCACAGCTGGCGTCGGTGGTTGGCGAACTGCTGGGCGACGCCGCCCTGCGCGCCGAGATGGGCGAGGCCGGGCGCCAACTGGTGGCGGACAATCGCGGCGCGCTGGCGCGGCTGCTGGGGTTGTTGAAGGATCACCTCTGACGTAGCGATTGTTTTTCACCACAGAGGCACGGCGTGCACAGAGAAATCCGTTGGTGGAGAGTTTACGCATCCTGTGGCGCTCAGGACTGTAGCCCGCGCAATAGCGAACGAAAACAGTCCGCAAATGAACGCGAATTCACGCAAATGGCGCTGAAGAAGTATTTGCGTGGATTTGCGTCCCTTTGCGGATAGAGAAGACTTTCTCCGTGTACTCCGTGCCTCTGTGGTGAGTCACTTTTCATAGAAAGGCGGTTCGCCCGGCGGCCGGGTCTTGAAGCGGCGGTGCAGCCACAGGTACTGCTCCGGTGCCTTGCGCACCTGCTCCTCGATGATGGCGTTGATGCGCGTGGCGTCGGCCACGTCGTCGCCGCTGGGGAAATCTTCCAGTGCCGGGCGGATGATCAGCCGGTAGCCCTTGTTGCCCTCCGTGTGCTGGGAAAAGAACGGCAGCACCGGCGCCCCCGAGACCTTGGCCAGCTTCGAGGTCATCACCAGGGTGGCGGTCTGGATGCCGAAGAAGGGCGCGAACACGCCGCTGCGGGTGCCGAAATCCTGGTCCGGCGCATACCACACCACCTTCCCCTCGCGCAGGCTGCGGATCATCCTGCGCATGTCCCGGCGCTCGATCAGCCCTTCGAGGTGGGTCTCCCGTGATTGCTTGATGACGGCCTCGAACAGGGGGTTGTCGTGCCGGCGGTACATGGCCTGGCAGGGCTGATGCAGGGCCAGCAGCCGGCCGCTGATCTCCAGGCTGGTGAAGTGGGCGCCCAGCAGCAGCACGCCCTTGCCCTGTGCCAGCGCCGCCCGCAGATGCGCCATGCCCTCGATCTCCACCAGCGGGGCGAGATCCGCGTCCTTCCCCCACCAGGCCAGGGCGGTTTCCGGGATGGCGATGCCGGCGGCGCGAAAGGTGCGCTTGACTAATAGCTTTTGCGCCCCGACATCCAGTTCGGGGAAGCAACGCGCAATATTCGTTTCGGTGATGCGGCGACGGCGCTTGCCCACATGGTAGAGCAGCCTGCCGAGGCCGGCGCCAATGCCCACCTGCCAGCGATAGGGGAAAAGGTTCAGCGACCGCAGCAGGCCGAGGGCAAGCCAGGTGCCCCAGTAGCGCGGGGCGAGAAAGCGTGATGGCTGGAAGTCGGAAGGTGGCACGGATGCTGGGCTCACTGGGGAAAAAGGGGATTATGCCACGGCGCGCCGGTGGCTACAGTCGGCGGTCTTTATCGGATTAGACAGAATCTAATTCCGAAGGTATAATTTAGACACATTCTAATTTTTGGCCGTGAGAGTGACTGCGGCGTTTTTTTTACGTCAACCATAGGAAATCAAGGAGCTACTGATGACACGTTTATCCAAGAGCATTTTCCGGGCCGTCGCTGGCCTGACCCTGGGCGGCGCCTCCGTCGCCGCGCTTGCCTTTCAGCCGCTGCCGGAGAAGGCCCCGGAGCCGGCCGACAATCCCGGCACGGCGGCCAAGATCGAGCTGGGCAAGCAGCTGTACTTTGATCCGCGCCTGTCGCTGGACGGCACCGTGTCCTGCAATTCCTGCCATAACGTGATGGCCTCGGGCACCGACAACAAGGCCACCTCCGCCGGCGTGGCCGGCAAGCACGGCGGCCGTTCCGCGCCGACGGTGTGGAACGCCGCGTTCCTGAGCGTGCAGTTCTGGGACGGCCGCGCCGACACCCTGGAGGACCAGGCCAAGGGTCCGATCCTCAACCCGGTGGAGATGGCCATGCCCAGCGAGGCCGCCGTCATCGAGCGTCTGCAGAAGATCCCGGGATATGTGAGTCAGTTCGAGTCCGTGTTCGGCAAGAACGGCCTGACCTATGACAACCTGGCCAAGGCCATCGCCGCCTTCGAGCGCACCCTGATCACGCCGAACTCGCCCGTCGATCGTTACCTGAAGGGCGACAAGTCGGCCCTCTCGGCGGCCGCCCAGCGGGGCATGAAGGCCTTCGAGGAAGTCGGTTGCGTCGCCTGTCACAATGGCGTCAACTTCTCGGGCCCGCAGCTGCCCGTGGGCCAGGGCTTCTACCAGCGCTTCCCCACCTTCAGCAGCAAGTACGACAAGCAGTACCAGCTGACGGCCGACAAGGGCCGCTTCGAGGCGACCAAGAAGGAGGCCGACAAGCACATGTGGCGCGTGCCGACCCTGCGCAACGTGGCCCTGACCGCGCCCTATTTCCACAATGGCTCGGTGAAGACCCTGGACGAGGCGGTGCGGGTGATGGCCAAGGCACAGCTCAGCAAGGATCTGGACGACCGCCAGGTGGCGGACATCGTTGCCTTCCTCAACGGTCTCAGCGGTGAATTCCCGCAGGTCGCCATGCCGCGCCTGCCCGACACGCCGAACAGCTCCGTGGTGGACTGATGCAGGGCTGGGCGGCCCGAAGCATGCCGGGCCGCAACGAAAAAGGGGGATGCCAGTGACGGCATCCCCCTTTTTTTTGCCGGCGGCCCGGTGGGATCAGGGCTGGCCGGGGGCGCTGTCTTCCAGCCACTGGTTGATCTGTTGCAGATCGTTCTGGCTCAGCATGCCGGCGGCGTCCTTCAGGGTCAGGCTGCTGATGATGTAGTCATAGCGGGCCTGGGCATAGTCGCGCTGGGCGCGGAACAGCTCGCGACGGGCGTTGAGCACGTCGACGCTGGTGCGGGTGCCGACCTCGTAGCCGGCCTCGGTGGCGTCGAGGGCGCTCTGGTTGGAGATCACCGCCTGCTTGAGGGCCTGCACGCGCACGATGCTGGCGGTGACGCTGCGGTAGGCGGTGCGGGTGCCGGCCTCGGTGGCGCGGCGTTGTTGTTCGAGGTTGTGGCGGGCGGCCTGGTACTGGCTGCGCGCCTGGCGCACGGCGGCGCTGGTGCCGCCACCGCCATAGATGGGCAGATTGAACTGGACGCCAACGCGGTTGCTGACGCTCTCATCGACGAAGCTGCCGCCGCTGCTCTTGCTGTGCGACAGGGTCAGATCGAGGGTGGGCAGGTGGCCATTGCGGCTCTGCTGAACGGCCTTCTCGGCCAGCTTGGCGGCATAGCGGGCGGCTTGCAGTTTCAGGTTCTGTTCCAGGGCGGCCTTGTTCCAGGCATCCATGTCGGCGGGTTCGGGCGGCGGCAGGCGAAGGTCCTGGGCCAGTGGCACGGGTTGATCCGGGTATTGGCCGGTAATCTGGCGCAGGGTCTCGCGCTTGTCGTCGAGGGCGAATTCGGCGGCGATGACCTGGGCGCCGATGAGGTCATGGCGGGCCTGGGCCTCGTTGACGTCGGTGATGGCGGTGAGCCCCACCTCGAAGCGCTGCTTGGTTTGTTCGAGCTGGCGGGCCACGGCGACCTGCTCGGCGCGCGCGAAATGCAGGTTGTCCTGGGCGGCCAGGACCTCGAAGTAGGCGCGCGCCACGCGCAGCAGCAAGGCCTGTTTTGCCGCCTCGTATTCGCTCCGGGCCTTGGCGATGCGCAGGTCGGTCAGCGCCAGGGCGGTAAATCTTTCCGCGCGGAACAAGGGCTGGGTCAGTGCCAGCTGATAGCCATAGTTGTTGTAGCCTATCTTCTTGTTGAACAGGGGATTGAGATAGGTGGTGTCGTCTATGCTGCGGGCGGCGCTGGCGCTGAGGTTGATGCTTGGCAACAGGCCGGCGCGGCTCAGGGATTTCTCTTCGCGCGCCGCCTCGAAGTTCGCCGCCGCCGCCGCCAGCTGGGGATCACTCTGTTGCGCCAGGCGATAGGTGTCGAGCAGATCCTCGGCCAGGGCGGCGCTGCTGAGGCAGCAGCTGATGGCAAATCCCAGGGGTATGAAACGTTTTGACATGGCGCCTTGCTCCGTTGCTAGACAAAGACGCCCAGTGACTGGGGTGTCGCCGGGCGTTGTTTGTTTATGGGTCTGCCTGCCACCGATTCCGAGGATTGGGGTGGCATTCAGCAAATATTAGCAAATGCTAATATATCTTGCATCAGAACACAAATCCCTGCGGCTGTTCGGCATTGCGCAGCGGCGGCAGTTGCGTCTCGTACAGGGCGTCGCTGGTCCACTGGTCATCGCTGAGGCGGGTGATCAGGGTGACCTCCATGACCGGCGCGGTGCCGATGATGGCAATCAGGCGGCCATTGATGCGGAGCTTCTGTTTCAGGCTTTCGGGCAGGACGGGCAGTGAGCCGGTGATGGCGATGACGTCGTAGTCGCCGCCGTCTTCCCAGCCGTTGGCGCCGTCGCCTTCGATCAGGCGGGCGTTGCCGATGCCCTGGGCGTCGAGATGTGTCCGGGCCTGGTGCAGCAGGGCGGGGTCGATCTCGACGCTGTCGACGCTTTGTCCCAGGCGGGCCAGCAGGGCGGTGAAGTAACCGCTGCCGGTGCCGATTTCGAGAATCTTGTCATCGGGCTGCACGTCCAGCGCCTGCAGCAGGCGGGCCTCCATGAGGGGCTTCATCATGACCTCGCCGTTGCCGATGGGAATGTTGGTGTCGGAAAAGGCCAGTTCGCGGAAGGCCTCGGGGACGAAATCTTCGCGCGGGGTGGCGGCAATGGTGTCGAGTACCCGGTAGTCCAGCACCTCGGCAGGTCGGATCTGCTGCTCGATCATGTTGAAGCGGGCTTGTTCAAAATTCAGGGACATCGCGGCTTGTCCTTTCGGTTGCATTGCTCGGGAAACGGCCAAGGTTAAGGGGTTTGCCGGGGGGTGGCAAGGGATGGGCGCGGCTGTGTTAGCCCAAAGCAGTAATGTCCCCTTTGTCCAATTCTAAAATGTCCCCTTTTAGTTTCAGGGGGAGACGTGACAGAGGAGCACATTACGATGAGC
>JALSHB010000028.1 GCA_026982475.1 Chromatiales bacterium | reverse complement strand
AAACCATCCACGTCAACAGCTTCAGCGACATCATGCTGCGCCTCAACAAGAACATGCACGGCGACGACCCGGCGTGGTACAAACTGCCTGAAGAGCGCGACATGGCGGCGCAATATTTATTGTTATACGAGATGTCCCTGCCCTACGGACTGGACCTCAACAACCAGATCAACATCGACAAATCCGCCACCCGCTTCACCGCCACCCTGCAGACCCTGTCCACCAACGACCTGTTGGCGCTGGAGGAACGCGCCCGCCTCTGGCTGGCGCAGAACGCCCCGCACATCGCTAACGCCGAAGGCACCGGCACCTCGATCATGTTCGCCCACATCGGCAAGCGCAACATCCTCAGCATGCTGCTGGGCACCGCCGTGGCCCTGTTCCTGATCTCGCTGATCCTGATCCTCGCCCTGCGCTCGGTGAAGATCGGCCTGGTGAGCATGATCCCCAACCTGGTACCCGCCGCCATGGGCTTCGGCCTGTGGGGCCTGCTGGTGGGCGAGATCGGCCTCAGCCTGTCCATCGTCGCCGGCATGACGCTGGGCATCGTCGTCGACGACACCGTGCACTTCCTCAGCAAATACCTGCGCGCGCGGCGCGAGAACGGCCTCAGCAGCCCCGACGCGGTGCGCTACGCCTTCCGCCGCGTCGGCATGGCGCTGACCACCACCTCCATCGTACTGGTGGTCGGTTTCCTGGTGCTGGCCCTGTCCAGCTTCCAGCTCAACGCCGGCATGGGCCTGCTCACCGCCATCGTCATCCTCTTCGCCCTGGCCGCCGACTTCCTGTTCCTGCCGCCGCTGCTGATGAAGCTGGAGGAAAAAGACAGCCGAAAGACAGCCGCGACCACCTGACAGACAATGGAGAACACCATGTCCAAACCAACGTTCAACAAGATCCTGCCCGTCACCCTGCTCGGCCTGAGCCTGCTGCCGCTGGGCGTCAACGCCGAAACGGCGGAAGAAAAAGGCCTCGCCATCGCCATCAAGGCCGACCAGCTCGACAGCGGCTGGGGCGACCAGAGCGCCGACCTGAAAATGGTGCTGCGCAACCGTCACGGCCAGGAAAGCATCCGCGAGATCCGCAGCCGCACCCTGGAAGTAGAGGGTGACGGCGACAAAAGCCTGAGCATCTTCGACAACCCCCGCGACGTGAAGGGCACTGCCTTTCTCAGTTTCACCCATGCCACCCGGCCCGACGACCAGTGGCTGTACCTGCCGGCGCTGAAGCGCGTCAAACGCATATCCTCCAACAACAAGTCCGGCCCCTTCATGGGCAGCGAATTCGCCTATGAAGACCTGACCTCGCAGGAAGTGGAGAAATACACCTACAAATACCTGCGCGACGAGGTGCTCGATGGCCGTCCAACGTTTGTCATCGAACGCTACCCGGCCTACAAACACTCCGGCTACACCCGCCTGGTCACCTGGCTGGACAAGGAGATGTACCAACCCCTGAAAGTGGAATTCTACGACCGCAAGAAAGCCCTGCTGAAGACCCTCACCGCCAGCGAGCACAAGCAATACCTGGGAAAATACTGGCGCCCGGGGAAAATGACCATGATCAACCACCAGACCAACAAGAGCACCGACCTGATCTGGAGCAACTACCGCTTCCAGACCGGCCTCACCGACCGCGACTTCGACCGCAACAGCCTCAAGCGAGCACGCTGATGGTTCGATCTGCGCGGCAAACACGCGGGTTCACCACAGAGACACGGAGGCACTGAGAAATCCATTAGCCGCCAATCACGCAAATAGACGCACATCTTTTTCATGAATTTTGCGTGTATTGGCGTTCATTTGCGGACATCCACTTTTTCTCTGTATCTCCGTGCCCTGCGGTGAAAGATGTTTTTTCAGGATCGCACAATGAACAAAACCCTCACCCTCGCCACCCTGCTGCTGCCAGTCGCCAGTGCCCTCGCCGGCGAGTGGTCCGGCTATGTCAGCGGTGAATACCGCTACTTTCCCGAGGCACCCAACGACCCGCGCCAGCACGGCAACAACCTCAGCTTCAGCGCCCAGCCCGAGTACTACACCGAATGGGACGATGGCCGTCAAAGCCTCACCGTCGTCCCCTTCGCCCGCTGGGACCAGGGCGACAGCAAGCGCAGCCACACTGACATCCGCGAACTCAACTGGCTCACGGTCAGCGACAGCTGGGAATTGCGCGTCGGCATCGGCAAGGTCTACTGGGGCGTGACCGAATCGCAGCACCTGGTGGACATCATCAACCAGACCGACTTCGTGGAAAATCTCGATGGCGAGGACAAGCTCGGCCAGCCCATGGTGCAGCTGGCCCTGATCCGCGACTGGGGCACCGTGGACCTGTTCGTGCTGCCCGGCTTTCGTGAGCGCACCTTTGCCGGCATCAAAGGCCGGCCGCGCTTCCAGCCACGCATCGACACCGGCCTGACACGCTACGAATCCGCGAAGCAACAACGCCACATCGACTACGCCGCGCGCTGGTCGCACTACATCGGTGACTGGGACTTCGGCCTCAGCTATTTCCACGGCACCAGCCGCGACCCCAGCTTCACGCCAACCCTCGACGCCGGTGGCGAAATCGTCATCGCCCCGCTGTATGAAATCATCGACCAGTTCAGCCTCGACCTGCAGGCCACCCTCGGCGACTGGCTGTGGAAGCTGGAGGCCATCCACCGCAGCGGCCAGGGCGACAGCAACTTCGCCGCCGCCACCGGCGGCTTCGAATACACCTGGGTCGGACTCTTCGACAGCAGCTACGACCTCGGCCTGATCGCTGAACTACTCTGGGACGAGCGCGGCGACCAAGCCCCCACGCTGTTCAACAACGACACCATGATCGGCGCCCGCTTCACCCTCAACGACGCCGACTCCTCGGAACTGCTGTTCGGTGTCATCATCGACAACAACGACCGCAGCCGCATGCTCAACATCGAAGGCAGCCGCCGCATCGGCCAGCGCTGGAAACTCAGCATCGAGGCCCGCGCCTTCGCCAACACCCCGCCGGACAGCCTGCTCTACGGCATGCGCAGGGACGACTACCTGCAGTTGGAGCTGGCACGGTATTTCTAGCCAATCACTCGATTTCATACACGGTGGTGGTGCCACTGACCTCACTGGAAACGATCAGCAACGGCTTGCCACTGGGGCTGTCCTCGGCACGGACGAAGCTCATGCCCTCGGGGGCAACATCGCCGGCGGCTTCAAGCGTGGGATCTTTGCTGAAGTCGCGGTTGTTGATGTACTGCACGAACTGCGGCGAGCGCGGCGCGCTGATGTCGTACACCATGATGCCGGACACACGCTCCAGGCCGATAAAGACATAACGACGATTATTGACCATTCCCACGGCCAGCGCCTCCGGCTCGGCACCCTTGGCGCCGGAACGGTCGTTCTTCTTGCTGGTGGGCGCCTTGGAATTGCTGGCGTTGAAATCCTGCCCCAGGCGTCCGGCGGTGATTCGGGCGATATCGTCGCCACTGTCGAAGAGCAGGTTGCCGGCAGCGTCACGAACGGAGAAGGACCGCGCGCCGTAGGAATACAGGGTGTCTAACACGCCATTGTTCACTCCCTGTACGCTGGTAATCTTGAGCCGGCCAAGGGCCTCCTCGGCCTGATACGCGGCCAGCTCCGCACTGAGCACATGGCCATTGGCTATCATGTCACTCATGCGTACTTCCTCACTGAAGCCGGCATAGTCGCGGGCGTCGCCCTCGTTGGCGGTAAGCACGTAGTCGATGCCATCGACGCGCAGGCTGGCGATGCTGTCCGGCTGGTACATGCCCAGCACGTTGCCCCAGGTGCGGATGTTGATCTTTCCGCGACCGTTGCGCAGCACGGTGCCGTCGAGGCCGGCGACGTTGTCGCGGTCGCTGGCATCCAGGGCATTACCGGCGCGGCCGTAGTCCTTGTAACCGAGCGCGGCGATGCGCGTGACGCGGGCAGCCGCCAGGTCGATCTCGGCCAGGGCGTTGTTTTCCTGCAGTGCCACCCAGGCACGCTGCGAGTCTTCCGCCACGGTGATGTATTCCGGCTCCAGGTCCTGCGCCACGCTGGCGCCGGGGCCGAAGATGCGTACCTCCGCGGGCAGCTCGGAGGCGCGGCTGCCGCCGCTGTTGAAATCACTGAAGCCGATCTCGATGGCCGTATCGGCCGGCGTGCCGTTGTCGATGGCGATCAGGCTCACGGAACCTTCGGGGTCCACATCGTAGGCATCGTTGGGTTCGCCTTCGTTGGCCACCAGCAGTGTTGTGCCGTCGGGGGTGAAGGTCACCATGTCCGGCAAATAACCCACGCTAACGGTCTTCAGCAGTGCATGCGTTTCGATATCGTAAAAGGCCACCAGGCCGCGACCCTGCTTGGCATTGCCGAGGCCGTCGCCGCGCTCGATGGCAGCCGCCAGCAGCGTGCCGTGCACGGCCACACTGTTGACGCTGCCCAGCAGCGGGTCGTTGATGTCGCCGGCAAGATCAAGTTCGGCCACCTTGTTCAGGCTGGCAGGGTCACTGGCGTCAAGAATATCGATCTTTCCCGTGGCGGCATTGGTGACGAACACCTCCTGGGTGGCCTGGGCGTAGGCATTGATCTCGGCGGCACTGGCATCCAGGATGCCCGCGGCATAGCTGCCACGCTGCACCAGTTCGATGCGCCGTGAGCGGGTGTCGTCGCCGCGCAGGCGCTGGCCGATCTTCAGCACCGTGGCCACCGTGGGGTCGCCCTCGATGCCGAAGTCGTTATCGTTGATCAGCAGCACATAGTCGTCGTCGAGCAGGGCGATGCCTTCGACCTTGCTGGGCAGACTCATCCCGTCCGGCATGTCGGTGAGACTGTTGAAGACCAGGGATTTCATCAGCGGTGTAGCGCCGGCGCTGCTGGGGTCGTAGAGCTGGGCGAGGGTCTTGTTGGTGGTGGATTCGTTGTTGGCCACGGCGACGTCGCTCACGCTGCCGCCCGTGCTGTCGATGCGGTCACCGGTGGACAGGTCCACGCGATACAACTTGGTGATCTTGCTGATACGTTCGAGCACGATCAGATCGTCCGTGCCCACGGCGACCATTTCACTGACCTTGACGTTGCTCTGCTTGCGGAAGGTGCCGTTCTTCAGATCGCCGCTGCCGTCGCGCAGGTCGGCGAAGGTCTGCGGGGTGTCGAGGGTATAGACGTAGGTGCCCGCCAGCGAGCCGAGGCTGCCGTCGGCATTCAGGGCGTACTTCAGCAGCCGCACGCTGCGTGAGTTGCTGTAGGCGGCCTTGTCCGGGTTGGCGAGCGGGCTTTGCATCATGAAATAGAGGGCGCTTTCGTCAGGCGCGACGGCCACGGATTCGATGCCGCGATTGAGCTTGCGCTTTTTCAGCACGTCCGGCAGCAGGCCGCGGACGGGATACCCGGCGTCGCTGAGATCGGCGGCCACCGAGGCGGGTACCACGCGTTCGATGATGGTGCCGTCGGCGGCGACGTGTACCAGACTGGGGGCGTATTCGTCGGAAATCCAGAAACTGCCATCGCCGAGCGCGGCGATGGACTCGGTGTCCAGGCCATTGGGATCAAAGGCGATCTGCGCACCATCGGGGCCGAAGGCCTGTTCCGTGTCGGTGGCCGTGAGCGGGTTGGTCAGACCGCTGATGGGCTGGCCGTTGGCGTCCTTCAGTTCGATGACATCCAGAATCTCGGTGGTGAAATCCTCGTTGAGTTTGATCTTGTAGATGCGCGGTGTGTAATCGGGCAGCGGGAAGATCTTGTCGCCGCTGTTGCCGGCGCCGCAGAACTCGGCGATACCGATGACTGCCTCGCTGTCCTTGCACTTTACGTTGGGGCCACGGTCGGTGAGGGTATAGAACACATTGGCCGGATCACCGGCACGATGGGTTGCGCCACTGCCGAAACCGACGTCCAGTGTCAGGCTATTGCCCGCGCTGA
>JALSHB010000027.1 GCA_026982475.1 Chromatiales bacterium | reverse complement strand
GCACCTGGCCGATGTGGAGCAGCGTCACCGTGCCGCGGTCGTAGATGGCAAAAAGGAAGGGGCGCTGGTCCGGCGGAAAGTAACAGGGATCCGTGTCATTCCACTGCGGAAGTTCAAAAATTGGTGAAGTAATAACGATGCCATAGCCGCTACCCCTTCGATCGGAGAGAAGAGATCCGCCGGCTCATCCCGGGTCGAGGTGTGCACCGCCGCCGTCGCCGTGGTGGCGCTCACGCCGGCCTCGCCTAGTTGCAGCTCGATGGACTGGCGCAGGGGCTCCAGGTAGAGGAAGCCGGCGCCGTTGACCGGCGAGAAATCGGCCTGCGCCTCGTTCAGGGCCACGCCCAGGCCAGGCAGGTCTTCGTCGATCAAGGCCCGTTGGAGGGAAAACACCGGCAGGTTGAGGGTGGCCTGCGCCGGCGTCAGGTCCGCCATCAGTTGATGCCAGAAGGCGGTGTCCAGGCGGCCGCGAAGCGCATCGAAGCGGCCCGCCGCCGGGGTGATCACCAGCAGCGACAGGCCGTCCTCGGCCAGCGGCACGGCCACCGCCCGATAGTCCTCGCCCTCGGCCAGCGCCAGTTCGCCGCCGATGCGCAGCATGGGCATCCGGCGCTGTTGCTCGTGCTCGCCGAAGCGGCCCTCGAACGGCTCGACCGTCAGCACATCCGGCCAGGCGGCCTGCAAGCGGGTGGTCTGGGCGAGGACCAGGCGGCTGCGCACGTCGATGTCCTCCAGCACCAGACGACCATCCAGCGCACGCTCCACGGCGTCACGCGCCAGAAAAAAAACACCCCGGAAATCCACCCCGCTCATCGCGGGGCCGAACAGCTCGGCCTGGGTCCGCAGATAGTCACGATCGAAACGGTAACCCGACTGCCCCCACAGCCAACGCTGGCGCTCGATGCCGTCGAGGCCGTCGATGCGCTGCTCCCACAGGCTGAGGCCGGCGAGGATCTCGGCGGCGGCCGAATCCGCCAGCGACGGCCAGCCGCCCGCCTCGGCGATGGCCTGCAGGGTCTCGCCCCTGGCGCCGGGGGCGAGACTGGCCAGCAGCTGCTGCACGTCGAAGGGGGCGGTGAGGGTGTTGCCCCCACCGGCGCGGCGCTGGTAATCGTCGAAGGCGAAGGCCTGGTGCACCGGCGCCGGGTCGGTGGCGGCGGCCGCCTCCAGCGCCGTGGACGAGGCGCGACGGCCATCGCTCGAATAGGATTCAATGGTCGCCTTGCCGTCGTCGACCGGCGCGGCGGTCTCCTCGGCGCAGGCGGTGAGCAAGATGGCGGCCACGGCCAGCCACGCAGGTACGGTTTTTCGCAATCCCGGGCGCATATCCTTGATTCCTTTCAGTATCACGGTAATGCGTGCAGTAATACCGAAAAAATACGGTGAGGTCACGCACGATTCCGCGGCGCCAGGACAAAACGGCAATATTCCCGAAGCCGTCCCGCGCGCGCCTTGCAAAGCCCCTCGCCCGGGTTTACAAAGGGGATCAAAGCCCTTGCCCCGAGGAGTCAGCCCATGACCCACCACCTGCGGCGTCTTGTCATCATTGCGGTCCTCCTCGCCATCGGCGCCGGCCTGGGCTGGTACTGGTCACAGCCCAAGCCGGTGGTGGTGCGCCTGCAGACGGTGGAGCGCGGCAGCGTGGAGGCCAGCGTCGCCAACACCCGCGCCGGCACCGTCAAGGCCTGCCGCCGTTCGCGCATCACACCGGCCATCGGCGGCATCATCACCAATCTGCCGGCCAGGGATGGCGCCCGGGTGAAAAAGGGCGAGTTGCTGCTGGAGCTGTGGAACCACGACCTGGTGGCCCAGGTGGAACTGGCCAAGCGCGAGGCCGAGGCCAACCGCGCCCGCGCCACCGAGGCCTGCGTGGTGGCGGACGTGGCCCGCCGCGAGGCCGAACGCATGCAGCGCCTGCGCAAGCAGAACATCGCCTCCGAGGAGGCCACCGAAAAGGCCGTGGGCGCGGCCAAGGCCAAGCGCGCCGCCTGCGAGGCGGCCAGGGCCGCCATCGAGGTGGCCGACGCGCGTATCAAGGTGGCGCGTGAAAACCTCGAGCGCACCCTGATGCATGCGCCCTTCGACGGCACCATCGCCGAGGTCAACGGCGAGTTGGGCGAATACGTCACCCCCTCGCCGCCGGGCATCGCCACGCTGCCAGTGGTGGACCTCATCGACACCTCCTGCCTGTACGTCTCCGCGCCCATCGACGAGGTGGATGCCCCCGCGGTAAAGGTGGGTCTGAAGGCGCGCATCAGCCTCGACGCCTTCCCCGGTGAAGACTTCGACGGTCGCGTGCGGCGCATCGCCCCCTATGTGCTGGAGATCGAGAAGCAGGCGCGCACCGTGGCCATCGAGGCCGACTTCAGCAACCCCGCCGACAGCACGCGCCTGCTGCCCGGCTATAGCGCCGACGTGGAGATCATTCTGCAGAAGCACGACGACGTGCTGTACATCCCCACCGAGGCCCTGCTGGAAGACAATCGCGTGCTGGTGTTCGACGCGGACAGCGAAACCCTGCAGTCGCGCCAGGTGGAGACCGGCCTGTCCAACTGGAAGTTGACGGAGATCACCGCCGGCCTGAGGGAGGGCGAGCGGGTGGTGCTGTCGGTGGATCGCAAGGGCGTCGAGCCCGGCGCGCGGGCGACGCCGGAATGACCCACTTGATCGAGCTGGAGAACATCCAGCGCGTCTTTCAGGTGGGTGACCAGCAGGTGCACGCCCTGCGCGACATCGAGCTGCGCATCGACGCCGGCGAATACCTCTCCATCATGGGGCCGTCCGGCTCCGGCAAGTCCACCCTGCTCAACCTGCTCGGCCTGCTCGACCGCCCCACCGCCGGCCGCTATCTGCTCGACGGCCAGGACGTCACCACCCTCAGCGACAGCCAGCAGGCCCACCTGCGCCGCGAGCGCATCGGCTTCGTGTTCCAGTTCTTCCACCTGGTGCCGCGCCTCACCGCGGCGCAGAACATCGAGCTGCCCATGGTGCTGGCGGGGCTGCCGGTGGAAGAACGCCAGCAGCGCGTGCAGCAGGCGCTGCGCGACATGGGCATCTCGGATCGCGCCGGTCATCGCCCGGATCAGCTCTCCGGCGGCCAGCGCCAGCGCGTCGCCATCGCCCGCGCCACGGTGATGCAGCCTGGCCTGCTGCTGGCCGACGAGCCCACCGGCAACCTCGACCGCGCCTCCGGCAAGGATGTGGTGGACATCCTCGAAGGCCTTCGGCAACGCGGCATCACCCTCATCGTCGTCACCCACGACCCGGAGCTGGGTGAACGCGCCCAACGCCGCCTGCACATGATCGACGGCGCCATCATCGGCGACAGCACGCGGCCATGAGGGCCAGCGATGTCGCCCGCTATGCCCTCGGTTCGCTCAACGGCGCGCGCTCGCGCACCGCGCTGATGCTGCTGGCCATGTCCATCGGCGTGGCCTCGGTGCTGGTGCTCACCTCCCTGGGCGAGGCGGCGCGGCGCTATGTGTCGGGCGAATTCGCCTCGCTGGGCACCAATCTGGTGATCGTCATCCCCGGCAAGTCGGAGACCGCCGGCAACGACCCCATGGCCCTCATCGGCGCCACCCCCCGCCCGCTGACCCTGAACGACGCACAGGCGCTGGCGCGCTCGTCACTGGTGCGCCGCGTAGCCCCGCTCATCATCGGCTCGGCGGGGGTGTCGCACGGCGGCCTGACGCGCGACGTGGCGGTGATGGGCTCCACCGCCGAATACCTGAACATCCGCCACTGGGATCTGGCCATGGGCCACTTTCTGCCCAGGGCCGAGGCGAGCCGCGCCATGCCGGTGTGCGTGCTGGGGCAGACCCTGCGCAAGGAACTGTTCGGCAGCGGCCCGGTGCTGGGTGAATGGGTGCGCATCGGCGACCGCCGCTTCCGCGTCATCGGCGTGCTGGCCTCGGTGGGCACCTCCATGGGCGTGGACGTGGGCGACATGGCCATCGTCCCGGTGGCCTCGGCGCAGATGCTGTTCAACACCGACTCACTGTTCCGCATCCTCGTCGAGGCGCGCTCGCGCGAGGCCATCCCGCGCGTCATCGACTTCGTCACCGACACCCTGCGCAAGCGCCACCAGGGCGAGGAAGACGTCACCGTCATCACCCAGGACGCGGTACTGGCCACCTTCGACGAGATCCTCCAGGCCCTGACCCTCACCGTGGCCGGCATCGCCGCCATCAGCCTCGGCGTGGCCGGCATCCTGATCATGAACGTGATGCTGGTGGCGGTGGCGCAGCGCACCACCGAGATCGGCCTGCTCAAGGCGCTGGGCGCGCCGCGCGCGCAGATCGTCAGCCTGTTCCTCGCCGAGGCGGCGCTGCTGTCCCTGCTCGGCGCCGCCCTGGGGCTGGTCATCGGCCAGAGCGGCAGCTGGCTGATCGGCCATTTCTACCCCGCCCTGCCCATGGGCACGCCGCTGTGGGCCTTCGTCGCCGCCATCGGCGTGGCACTGGGCACCGGGCTGCTGTTTTCGCTGCTGCCGGCACGCCGCGCCGCGAGGCTGGATCCGGTGCAGGCGCTGGCAAGGCGGTGATGGCGATGCGCAACCAAGCCCAAAACAACCGTAGGGTGGGCAC
>JALSHB010000026.1 GCA_026982475.1 Chromatiales bacterium | reverse complement strand
CCATCTTCATGGCCCACGGCCTGTACGACCCGGTGGTCACCTACGACATCGGCCTCAGCTCCCGCGACCACCTCCTGGAACTCGGCTACCACGTCGAATGGCACGAATACCCCATGGAACACAGCCTCTGTCCCCAGGAGATCGACGACATCGCCCGCTGGCTCAGTGAGCGGTTGAAGAAATCCGACTGAAAAATTCGCCACAGAGACACGGGGCACAGAGAATGAGAGGGAAAAGGCCGTGGCCGCCAGTCCGCTCCTACGAGACAATGGGTTCTTCAGTAAGCAGTCTGGATGAAACGCAGTGGCAGCCAGGATAAAAAAGCTGGCCCGCCGTCCAGCAGCCCGTTCATTGGGTTTATTGACGGACAATAAAAAGGGGAGAGCCGACGCCCTCCCCCTTTTGCACGTCAGGCCGGAGCCTGAGGCTCGACTCAGCTGTAGAAGTCGACCATCTTCTCCAGCGACTTGGCCTTGATCTTGTCGGCGTGGCCGGCGGAACCGAAGGCCTCGTAGCGGGCCTTGCAGATGTCCTTCATGGCCGCGGTGGAGGCCTTGAGGAACTTGCGGGGATCGAAGTTGGCCGGGTTCTCGGCCAGGAACTTGCGCACCGCGCCGGTGGAGGCCATGCGCAGATCGGTGTCGATGTTGACCTTGCGCACGCCGTTCTTGATGCCCTCGACGATCTCTTCCACGGGCACGCCGTAGGTCTGGCCCATGTCGCCACCGTACTCGTTGATGATCTTCAACCAGTCCTGCGGCACCGAGCTGGAACCGTGCATCACCAGATGGGTGTTGGGCAGGCGGGCGTGGATCTCCTTGATGCGGTCGATGCGCAGGATGTCGCCGGTGGGCTCCTTGGTGAACTTGTAGGCGCCGTGCGAGGTGCCGATGGCAATGGCCAGGGCATCCACGCCGGTCTGCTCGACGAAGTCGGCGGCCTCGTCGGGGTCGGTCAGCAGCTGGTCCATGTCCAGCTTGCCCTCGGCGCCATGGCCGTCTTCCTCACCCATCTCGCCGGTCTCCAGGGAGCCCAGGCAGCCCAGCTCGCCCTCGACGGAGACGCCGCCGGCGTGGGCCATCTCCACCACCTTGCGGGTGACCTCGACGTTGTACTCGTAGCTGGAGGGGGTCTTCATGTCGGCCATCAGCGAGCCGTCCATCATCACCGAGGTAAAGCCGGACTGGATGGAGCGCAGGCACACCGCGGGCTCGGAACCGTGATCCTGGTGCATGACGATGGGGATGTCCGGGTACTGTTCGACCGCGGCGCTGATCAGATGGCGCAGGAAGGGTTCGCCGGCGTAGCTGCGCGCACCGGCGGAGCCCTGCATGATCACCGGGCTGTTGGTCTCGGCGGCCGCCTGCATGATGGCGTGCACCTGTTCCATGTTGTTGACGTTGAAGGCCGGCATACCGAAGTCGTGCTCGGCGGCGTAGTCCAGCAGTTGGCGCAGGGAAATAAGGGCCATTGTAGTCTCCTGATATTTAAGTGAATGTCTGATACGGGTTTGAAAAATCGGTCTGTCAGTCCTGGCGTTCGCAAACGTCGTTGGGCGGTGCTTCCTCGCCGACGCGCAGTATCTTCATGGCATTGGTGCCGCCCATCACGCCCATCAGATCGCCCTTGGTGATGATCACCAGGTCGCCGTCGCGCACCACGCCGCGGCGCTTCAGTTCATCCACCGCCTCGCGGTTGATGGTGGCATGGTCACGGCTCTTGGAATCGAAGCTGATGGGATACACGCCGCGATAGAGGGTGACCTTGCGACGCGTCGCGACGTGCGCCGTCAAGGCGAAAATGGGGATGCCGGAACTGATGCGCGACATCCACAGCGGCGTCGAGCCAGACTCGGTGAGGGCGGCAATGGCCTTCACGTCGAGGTGGTTGGCGACGTACATGGTGGCCATGGCGATGGCCTCGTCGACACGCTCGAAGCGGGTGTTGATGCGGTGGTCGGAACGCTTGGTGACCTGCTGCTTCTCCGCCACCCGGCAGATGCGGTCCATGGCCGCCACGGCCTTGGCCGGGTACTTGCCCGCCGCGGTCTCGGCCGACAGCATCACCGCATCGGTGCCATCGAACACCGAGTTGGCCACGTCGAACACCTCGGCGCGGGTGGGGATCTGGTTTTCGATCATGGATTCCATCATCTGCGTGGCGGTGATCACCACGCGATTCAGGCTGCGGGCCTTCTTGATGATGGACTTCTGCACCGGCGGCAGGGCGGCGTCGCCGATCTCCACGCCGAGGTCACCGCGCGCGACCATCACCGCGTCGGAGGCCTCGATGATCTCGTCGATCACCTCCAGCGCCTCGCTGCGCTCGATCTTCGCCATCAGCCCGCCCTGGCCGCCGGCCTCGCGGAACAGGCGACGCGCCTCGTGCATGTCGTCGGCACAGCGCGGGAAGGACACCGCCAGGTAGTCGGCCTCCAGCTCGGCCGCCGTCTTGATGTCTTCCTTGTCCTTTTCGGTCAGCGCCGGCGCGGACAGGCCACCGCCCTGGCGGTTGATGCCCTTGTTGTTGGACAGCTTGCCGCCCACCTTGACCTTGCAGTGGATCTCGCTGCCCTTGACCTCGTCCACCCACAGCTCGATGCGGCCGTCGTCCAGCAACAGCAGATCGGCGCGCTTGACGTCCTGGGGCAGGGCCTTGTAGGTCAGGCCGACGCGCTCCTGGGTGCCGGCATCGGCGGGCCAGTTGGCGTCGAGGATGAAGGTCGCGCCCTCCTCCAGCACCACCTCGCCGTCCTTGAAGCGGTCGATGCGGATCTTCGGCCCCTGCAGGTCGGCCAGCACGCCCACCTGGCGGCCGTGGGCGCGCGCGCGGTTGCGCACGTTCTCCGCCCGGGTGATGTGGTCCTGGGCGGTGCCGTGCGAGAAGTTGAGGCGCACCACGTCCACCCCGGCCTCGATCAGTTTGTCCAGCACCTTCGGATCGTCGGTGGCCGGACCCAGGGTGGCAACAATTTTCGTTCTGCGTTCCAAGTTATCTACTCCAGTTTTCGCCGCGTTCAACCCTTGGCCCGCTGTTCCAGGATCTCTACCGCCGGCAACTTCTTGCCTTCGAGGAATTCGAGGAATGCGCCGCCACCGGTGGAAATATAGGACACCTTGTCGGCAATGCCATACTTGTCCACCGCCGCCAGGGTGTCACCACCGCCGGCAATGGAAAAGGCCGGGGATTCGGCGATGGCCATGGCGATGGCCTTGGTGCCTTCACCGAACTGATCGAACTCGAACACGCCCACGGGGCCGTTCCAGACGATGGTGCCGGCGGACTTGAGGATCTCGGCCAGCTGCGCGGCGGATTCGGGGCCGATGTCGAAGATCATGTCATCGTCTTCCACTTCATCGACGCGCTTCAGGGTCGCCTCGGCGGTCTCGGAGAACTCCTTGCCGCACACCACGTCCACCGGCACCGGGATGTCGCCACCGCGGGACCGGGCATCGGCGGTGAGCTTCTTGCAGGTATCGATGAGGTCGGGCTCGTAAAGGGACTTGCCGACGTTGTGGCCGGCCGCGGCGATGAAGGTATTGGCGATGCCGCCGCCGACGATGAGCTGGTCGACGATCTTCGACAGGGCGTCGAGCACCGTCAGCTTGGTGGAGACCTTGGAGCCACCGACGATGGCGACCATGGGCCGCGCCGGGTTGTCCAGCGCCTTGCCGAGGGCCTCCAGCTCGCCGGCCAGCAGCGGGCCGGCGCAGGCCACGGGGGCGTACTTGGCGACGCCATGGGTGGAGGCCTGGGCGCGATGCGCGGTGCCGAAGGCGTCCATGACGAAGACGTCGCAGAGGCCGGCATATTTCTTCGCCAGCTCATCGTCGTTGCCCTTCTCGCCCTTGTTGAAACGCACGTTCTCCAGCACCACGACCTCGCCGTCGCCCACCGCCGGGGCCTGCTCCAGGTAGTCCTTGACCAGGGGCACGGCCTGGCCCAGCAGGCCGGACAGGTGCTCGGCGACGGGGGCCAGGGAGAATTCCTCGTTGTACTCGCCCTCGGTGGGGCGGCCGAGATGAGACATGATCATCACCCTGGCGCCGGCCTTGAGGCAGTGCTCGATGGTGGGCAGGGAGGCGCGGATGCGCTTGTCGCTGCTGACCTTGCCATCCTTGATGGGCACGTTGAGGTCCTGGCGGATCAGCACCCGCTTGCCGGCCAGATCCAGGTCGGCCATCTTGATTACGGACATGTTCTACTCCTTAATTTTCACAAGACTAAAAATCATTAGCCAAACGCGACGGGCCTGCTTGGCTAATGGTTCTCGCCAGCCACAAAGCAGGACGGGGCGGGCCGAGGCCCACCCCGCATGCTCGGAACCATCAGTTGGCCGCGACGTGCTCGACGAAGCGCAGCATGTTGCAGGTGTAGCCGTACTCGTTGTCGTACCAGGACACCAGCTTGACGAAGGTGCCGTCCAGGGCGATGCCGGCGCCGGCGTCGAAGATGGACGACTGGCCGCAGCCGCGGAAGTCGGTGGAGACCACCTTGTCCTCGGTGTAGCCCAGGGTGCCGGCCATCTCGCCTTCGGAGGCGGCCTTCATGGCGGCGCAGATGTCGTCATAGCTGGCCTCGGTGTTCAGCTCCACGGTGAGGTCGACCACCGACACGTCGGAGGTGGGCACGCGGAAGGCCATGCCGGTCAGCTTGCCGTTCAGCTCGGGCAGCACCACGCCCACCGCCTTGGCGGCGCCGGTGGAGGAAGGGATGATGTTCTCGAGGATGCCACGGCCGCCGCGCCAGTCCTTCATGGACGGACCGTCGACGGTCTTCTGGGTGGCGGTGGCGGCATGCACGGTGGTCATCAGGCCGCGCTTGATGCCCCACTTGTCGTTGACCACCTTGGCGATGGGCGCCAGGCAGTTGGTGGTGCAGGAGGCGGCGGAGACGATGGCCTGGCCGGCGTAGGTGTCGTGATTGACGCCGTGCACGAACATCGGCGTGCCGTCCTTGGAGGGGGCGGACATCACCACCTTCTTGGCGCCGGCGTCGATGTGGGCCTGGCAGGTCTCCTCGGTGAGGAAGAAGCCGGTGCACTCGATCACCAGCTCGGCGCCGATCTCACTCCACTTCAGGTTGGCCGGATCGCGCTCGGCGGTCAGACGGATGGTCTTGCCGTTGACGATCAGGTTGTTGCCGTCGACGGCGATGTCGCCATCAAACTGGCCGTGCACGGAATCGTACTTCAGCATGTAGGCCAGGTAATCGGCGTCCAGCAGGTCGTTGATGCCAACCACTTCGATGTCCGTGAAATCCTTGGCGATGGCGCGGAAGGCCATGCGGCCGATGCGGCCAAAACCGTTGATACCGACTTTCAAAGTCATAGTCACTCTCCCAGTTTTTCAACAAAATAAAAGGCGTTTGCCACAGAGACACGGCCCTGCCGAAGACGGCTTTGCCAAACCTTCGGCCCCGTGCCCCCGCGGCCGATCATTCTTTTCAGAGCACGTCTTCGACGGCGGAGACCACGTTCTCCACGGTGAAGCCGAATTCCTTGAACAGCTCGCCGGCGGGGGCGGACTCGCCGAAGCGATCCAGGCCCACCACCTTGCTGGCGTACTTGTACCAGGCGGCGGTGACGCCGGCCTCGACGGCCACCACGGCCATCACGTTGCTGGGCAGCACGGATTCGCGGTACTCCGCATCCTGGGCCTCGAACACGTCCACCGCCGGCATCGACACCACGCGGATCTTCTTGCCCTTCTTCTCCAGCGCCTCGGCGGCGTCCATGGCCAGGCCGACCTCGGAACCGGTGGCGATGATGATGGCGTCGGGCTCGTCGCATCCGCAGTCACGCAGCACATAGGCGCCCTTGCGGATGTTGGCGATCTGCTCCTCGTTGCGGGTCTGGTGCGGCAGGCCCTGGCGGGAGAAGATCAGGCAGGTCGGGCCGTCGGCCTTCTCGATCGCGGCGCGCCAGGCAACGGCGGTCTCCACCGCGTCACAGGGGCGCCACACGGTCATGTTGGGGATCATGCGCAGGGTGGCGATCTGCTCCACCGGCTGGTGGGTGGGGCCGTCCTCGCCCAGGCCGATGGAGTCGTGGGTGTAGACGAACAGGGTACGCTGCTTCATCAGCGCCGCCATGCGCAGGGCGTTGCGGGCGTACTCGGAGAACATCAGGAAGGTGCCGCCGAAGGGGATGAAGCCGCCGTGCAGGGCCAGGCCGTTCATGACGTGGGACATGCCGAACTCGCGCACGCCGTAGGACATGTAGTTGCCGTCGGTGACGGTATTGGTGATGCTCACCGCGCCCGGCCAGGAGGTCAGGTTGGACGGCGTCAGGTCGGCGGAGCCGCCGAGGAACTCGGGCAGCGCCGGGGCGTAACCGGCGATGCTGTTCTGCGAGGCCTTGCGCGAGGCGATGCTCTCGGCCTTGTCGTTGACCTGCTTGATGAAATCGTCGGCAATCTGCGCCCAGTTGGCGGGCAGGTCGCCGTTCATGCGGCGTTCGAACTCGGCGGCCAGTTCGGGATAGGCGGCCTTGTAGGCCTCGAACTTGGCGTTCCACTCGGCCTCGGCGGCATCGCCCTTGGCCTTGGCGTCCCAGCCGGCGTAGATCTCTTCCGGGATCTCGAAGGGACCGTACTTCCAGCCCAGGTTCTCGCGGGTGGCCTTGATCTCGTCGTCGCCCAGCGGCGCGCCGTGGCAGTCGTGGCTGCCGCACAGGTTGGGCGAACCGAAGCCGATCACGGTCTTGGTGCAGATCAGGGTGGGCTTGTCGTTGACCGACTTGGCCTCGTGGATGGCGCGGTCGACGGCCTCGGCGTCGTGGCCGTCGACGTCACGGATCACGTGCCAGCCGTAGGCCTCGAAGCGCTTCGGGGTGTCGTCCTTGAACCAGCCGTCGACGTGGCCGTCGATGGAGATGCCGTTGTCGTCCCAGAAGGCGACCAGCTTGCCCAGGCCCCAGGTGCCGGCGATGGCGGCGGCCTCGTGGGAGATGCCTTCCATCATGCAGCCGTCGCCGAGGAACACGTAGGTGTAGTGATCGACGATGTGGTGGCCGTCACGGTTGAACTGGCCGGCCAGGGTGCGCTCGGCCAGGGCCATGCCCACGCCGTTGGTGATGCCCTGACCCAGCGGGCCGGTGGTGGTCTCGACACCCGGCGCGTAGCCATATTCGGGGTGGCCCGGGGTCTTGGAGTGCAGCTGGCGGAACTGCTTGAGGTCTTCGATGCTGAGGTCGTAGCCGGTGAGGTGCAACAGGGAATAGATCAGCATGGAGCCGTGGCCGTTGGAAAGGATGAAACGGTCGCGGTCGAACCACTTGGGGTTGTTGGGGTTGTGCTTCATGTGGCTGTTCCACAGCACTTCGGCGATATCCGCCATGCCCATGGGGGCGCCGGGATGGCCGGAATTGGCCTTCTGCACGGCATCCATGCTCAGGGCGCGAATGGCGTTGGCAAGCTCTCTACGAGACGGCATGTGACTCTCCTATCTTCTCAAGTAAATTCGGTTAAATGTCTTTTGGTCAATGGAAACCCGGATGGCCAGCCGCGGCAGAAAGCGGCATCCTCCGGGGCTGCCGTGGCAGCCCCGGGTCTGGCATCAATGCGGTGAAACGCATGCTGGAAGGAACCGCATCCCGGGCGCACGCCCTCCCGGCGCGCCCATGGACGCGGACAGGCGCTCGTGGCGCCAGCTCTCTCCCTTTGATTCGGTTGTCGCGACTCTCGTGGGCGCGCCATACCTTTGTTTGTTCGTTCCTTGCCCGCCCGCCGCAGCGGGGTCGATCGGCGACTAAAAAGGCGAAGAACCGCCAATTCTCGCCGATCCTGGCGGACAGGGCAATAGCGATACCCGGCGCCGCGCTCAGGCCGTCCCTTCTTTCCACTTGATGGAGCAGCCCATGCTGGGGATCTGCTGCTCGGGGCCACGGCCCGTTTCCGCCACCTGCTTCATGGCCTCGAACAGGTCGCGGCGGGCGCCCGGCACCGGCTCCTTGCGGCTCTCGTCGAGGCGGCCGCGGTACTGCAGCTCGAGGTCGGCGTTGTAGCCGAAGAAGTCCGGGGTGCAGACGGCGCCGTAGGCCCTGGCCACGTCCTGGCTTTCGTCGATGAGGTAGGGAAAGGGGAAGTCGAACTCCTCGGCCACGCGGCGCATGTTGTCGAAGGAGTCCTCGGGATATTCGTCGGGATCGTTGGCCATGATGGCCACGCTGTTGACGCCGAGCGCCCGCAGCTCGCGGGTATCGTGCACCAGGCGGTCACGGATGGATTTGACGTAAGGGCAGTGGTTGCAGATGAACATCACCAGCAAACCCTTTTCACCGCGGCAGTCGTCCAGCGTCCAGACCTTGCCATCGACACCGGGCAGGGCGAAATCCACGGCGGGCCTGCCAAATTCACATACCGGGGTTTCCATCCTTACCATGCACTATACCTCGCTGATTTCAGCTGCCGAAAACAGCGCACATCATACACCAGTCCCCGGCAAACAGAAGTACACTAGCCGCCGGTCAGCTCGGCGATCAGCTCGCGCAGACGCACCGCCTGCCGCTGCAGGGTCAGGCGCTGGGCGACGACGATGGCGCGCAACTCGGCCAGGGCCTGTTCGAAGTCGTCGTTGACCACCACGAAATCGAACTCGTCGTAGTGGGACATGTCCGCCTCGGCGTCGCGCAGGCGGCGTTCGATAATGGCCTCGCTGTCCTGGCCACGGCCGGTGAGGCGCTCGCGCAGCGCCGCCTTGGAGGGCGGCAGGATGAAGATGCTGCGGCAGTCGGGAAACAGCTTGCGCACCTGCCGCGCCCCCTGCCAGTCGATCTCCAGGATCACGTCATGGCCGCGCTGCAGGCGCTCCTGCACCGCCTGTCTGGAGGTGCCGTAATAGTTGTCGAACACCTGTGCGTGTTCGAGAAAGTCACCCTCCACCACCATCGCCAGGAAACGCTCGGCGTCGACGAAGTGGTAGTCCTCGCCATCCACCTCGCCGGGGCGCATGGCGCGCGTGGTGTGGGAGACGGACACCTCGATGCCGTCCAGGCTCTCCAGCAGGGCCTTCACCAGGCTGGTCTTGCCCGCCCCCGAGGGTGCGGAGATCACATACAGGGTGCCGCGGTCCACGGCCGTCTCGGTCGTCTTATTCAATATTCTGCACCTGTTCACGCATCTGTTCGATGAGCACCTTCAGCACCACCGAGGCCTGGGTCAGCGCGGCGTCCACGGACTTGGAGCCGAGGGTGTTGGCCTCGCGATTGAGTTCCTGCATCAGGAAGTCGAGACGCCGGCCCACCGGCTCGTCCTGCGCCAGCACCCGGCGCACCTCGGCGATGTGGGTGTCGAGGCGGTCCAGTTCCTCGTCGACGTCGGCCTTGTTGGCCAGCAGGGCGATCTCCTGCTCGATGCGGTCATGGTCCAGCTCGCCGGCCAGCTCCGAGAGCCGCGCCTGCAGCCGCTCGCGCACCGCCTGCAACACCTCCGGCAGACGCTGGCGCACCGCCTTCACCTGCTCCTCCATGGCCGCGCAGCGCTGCTCGATGATGGCCTTCAGCTTTTCGCCTTCGCGCTCGCGGTTGTCCACCAGTTCGTCCAGCGCGGCGTCCAGCAGGTCCAGCGCCGCCTCGCCGATGCGCGCGAAGTCCTGTTCCGGGGTCACCAGCACGCCGGGCCAGCGCAGCACGTCGAAGGAATTCACCGGCGCGGCGTTGTAGAGCAGGGCATCGATCTCGCGGCTGAGGTGCGACAGCTTGGCCGCCAGATCGCGGTCGATCTGCAGCGGCTGATCGGCCTGCGGCGCCGGCTTGAAGCGCAGGGTGGCCTCCAGCTTGCCGCGCTTGATGCGCTGGCCGATGTGCTCGCGCACCCTGGGCTCCAGCGAGCGCAGGTCCTCCGGCAGGCGCAGGCTGACTTCAGAAAAGCGATGGTTGACCGATCTTAATTCCCAGACGAGGAGCCCGTCGTCGGTGCTGACTTCACGGCGGGCGAAGCCCGTCATACTGCGGATCATGGCGAAACCCCTGCGCGCCCACGGGCGAGATTGGAAAAATGAGCACGAATTCTAACCGCTATCCCCACAGGTATCCATGTGACGCCGTCCAGCCGGAATAGCCACCACCCACGACGGCCATCGGCATGCCGCCGCTGATCAAGCCCAGACACGAGCCCGGCAGCGCCCTGCCCAAGGGGGCCCGGCTGGAGCACTACCGGGTGCGACAGCCCCTCAATGCCGGCGGCTTTGGCATCGTCTACCTGTGCCACGACGAGCAAAACGACCGCCAGGTGGTGATCAAGGAGTACATGCCCAACAAGCTGGCCCGGCGCGGCGAGGACGGCGCCATCGCCCCCATCAGCGACGCCCACGCGGAAAACTTCGCCGAGGGCCGCAAGCTGTTCCTGCAAGAAGCCACCGCCCTGACCCGCCTGCATCACCCCAACATCGTGCGCGTGCTCAACTTCTTCAGCGCCAACGACACCGTCTACATGGTGATGGAATACCGCCCGGGAAAGAACCTGCAGAGCTATATCCACACCCACAGCGGCGGCCTCAGCGAGACCCTGCTGCGCACCGTGTTCCCCCCCCTGCTCAACGGCCTGCGGCTGGTGCACGACACCGACCTGCTGCACCTCGACATCAAACCCGGCAACATCCACCTGTGCCCCGGCGGCGTGCCGCTGCTGCTCGACTTCGGCGCCGTGTTCCCGCGCTGCACCTCGCGCAAGCTCCAGGTGGCGCAGGTGGTCACACCCGGCTTCTCGCCGGTGGAACAATACGACCCCAACGGCTACGTCGGCCCCTGGACCGACATCTACGCCATCGGCGCCACCATGCGCACCTGCATCGACGGCAGCTCACCGCCGCCCTCCAACCAGCGCAAGGAAAAGGACAAGCTGCGCCCCGCCGCCAGCGCCTTCCGCCGGCGCTACTCCGCCAGCCTGCTGGAGGCCCTCGACTGGGCCATGGAGATCGACCCCCTGCTGCGACCGCAAAGCGTCGACGAATTCACCCAGGCCCTCGACCGTCCCGACGAACAGGAAGCCGACGAGCTGCTCGAACGCATGGTCAACCCCTTTTCCTGGTTCCGCGGATGAAATACCAGCACACCAAGACCAGCCGCCTCGGCAACCGCATGGTCAACGAAGACCGCATCGGCTTCGCCGAGGTGGACGACCGCGTGCTGCTGGTGCTGGCCGACGGCATGGGTGGCTATCGCGGCGGCCAGCTGGCCTCCAGCGCCCTGGTCAACAGCATGCTGCGCGGCTTCCAGCAGCACCGCCGGCCCATTGCCGACCCGCAGGCCTTCCTCAAGGTCCTGATCAGCGACGCCCACCTGGCGGTGATCGCCAAGGGCGCCGAGCAGTACCCGCCGGTGGAGCCGCGCACCACCTGCGTGGTGTGCCTGATCCAGGGTGATCATGCCTGCTGGGCACACGTCGGCGACAGCCGCCTGTACCTGTTCCGCGACGGCCGCGTGCTCACCCGCAGCCGCGACCATTCGAAGATCGAGCACCTGCTCGCCAGCGGCGAGATCAGCGAAAGGGAGCTCAAGAACCACCCCGAGCGCAACCTCGTCACCCGCTGCGTGGGCGACCGCAAGCGCCCCCCGCGGCCCACCTTCGGCGAGGCCTTCGCGCTGCAGAAAAAGGACATCTTCCTGCTCTGCTCCGACGGCCTGTGGGACGCCCTCGACGACGACTACATGGCCGAGACCCTGACGGAGACCACCCTCAACAAGGCCATCGACCGCCTCGCCTACCAGGCCGAATTCCGCAGCTACCCCGAGGCCGACAACATCAGTGTCATCGCCCTGCGCTGGATCTCGGGCGAAAGCGACAAACCACCCGAAAACGAAACCGAAGAAGACGAGCTGACGCAGACGCTGAAGGCGCTGGATGCCGCGCTGGAAAAGAAGTAACGGCGCGCAGGACGAAAACGGCGGGGCGGCGGGGGGCATGAAAGGTAAACTTGGCCACGAGAATCAATTATTCACCACAGAGACACGGAGAACACAGCGCCTGCGCGGAATAGCCGCCATACGTCATTGCCGCAGGGTGCAAGCGGGACTCCAGTGGTTTCAAGGACATGGATTCCGGCTGAAAACGTGCCGGAATGACGGAGGTGCCCAGGGGCGTGAGCAGATGCTCTCCGTGCACGGTGTGTCCCTGTGGCGATTGGGCGCTGCGGCTTCAGCCGCGAATGAAATCGGCCTGTATTCGCGGCTGTGCCCCCCACTAGACAGGCGACATCCATTGTCACACCGCGGGCGGTGTCACCGGCGGCAAAGCCCCTGCATGCCGACCGAATCCATGCCGTGACGACGGCCTCCTCCGCAGCCCGCGCCCCGGGGAAGGAGGGTCTCGTGGGTTTTCAGGGTTTCCGGGTGGTCAGCCGGTGATAGCGCACACGGCGCTTGAAGACGTCCATCTCCACCGGCGACAGGGTCTCGTCGATGAGGCTGCGCATGGGCAGGGGGCGGGGGTCGGGGCGGGTCTTCCGCCAGGGGACGATATACAGCACCTTGGGCAGTTCGCGCGCGGCGCTGATTTCGGTTTCGTCCAGCTCGATGCGCACTTCGGCGCCCGCCGGAGCGGCGGCCAGCGCCAGCAGGGCGGCGGCAAAAAATGTCGAAAGTCGTTTTCGTCTAGTCGATGACATCGATCAGCTCCCGGGTCTTTTCGGTCTTGTCGTAGCGCACCGGGCTCAATGTGGCGAGGGCGCCGAAGCTCTTTTTCACCCACTCGTCATAGCTGCCGTCGATGGCGCGCTGGGCGTTGACCTCGTGAATCTCGATGGCCTTTTCCTCGAAGGGGTAGGCCTGCTCCTCGAGCAGGATGTCGTACTGTTCCAGCTCTTCCCCGTTGAGCCCCTCGGGGCGCTCGGACTCCAGCAGGTCGCGGCCGAAGCCGTTGTAGATCTCGGCGATGCGGTAGGTGGCGGCGGTGGTGACGCCTTCGATGCCGTAATTGGCGGCGCGTGTGTAGATGTCGATGCTGGCCTCCATCAGGCGCTTCTTTTCCTGCAGGTTTTTCTTCAGCGGCTGCACCAGGCGCACCTTGCTGTAGGCGTCGAAGGTTTCCTGCGCCAGCTCCAGGGTGGCGTTGGCGGCGAGGAACTGGCTGCGCGCGGTGGCGGCGCCGGCGGCCGCGGCATCGAGGGCGATCAGCTTGCCCAGCCAGTAATGGCGCGATGCCTTGTCGCGGCGCGCCTTGTAGATGTCGGCCAGGCGGATGTGGGCCTCGACCAGGTCGTCGTATGGCTGCCTGAAGGTGCGGATGTATTGCTTGTAGACCTCCGCGGCCTCCAGCGGGCGCTGGGCCTTTTGGTAGAACTCGGCGCTCTGCCAGAGGATCAGGCGCTTGCGGTTGCCGTCGGTTTCGTTGTCGTAGAGTACCCGGTAGGTGTCGGCGGCGCGCTTCCAGTCGCCGGTCTTTTCATAGGCCAGGGCCAGCTTCTGCCAGGCGTCGGCGGCCAGCGGGTGGCCGGGATAGCGGTTGGTGAAGACCTTGAGCACGGGGATGGCCAGCGCCCAGTCCTGCTTGGTCATCAGCGCGGCGGCGGCATCGTACATGGCGTTGGCGCGGATCGAGGCGGTGGGCGTGAGTTCGCCGACGCGCAGGAAGTGGCGCGCGGCGGCGCCGTGCAGGCCGGCCTCGCGGGCCTGTTCACCCTGCTTGTAGATGGCGGCGGCGAGGCGCTCGATGGTCGGCTGGCGGTCGGGGTCGTTGGCACCCAGCAGGCGCAGGCGCTGCAGCGAGGCGGCCTCGGCCTCGGCGAACAGGCCCAGCTCGAATTCGCCCACGGCGATGATGCCCCAGTCGATGCGGCGCAGCGTGAGCGCCGCCTCGGGCAGGCTGCCGACCACGTACCAGGCGGTGTTGACCGCCTGCGGGTAGTCCTTCAGCGCCAGCAGTTCCTCGGCGGCCTTGGACATCACCTTGTTGGCGCGCTCGTCCCGCGGGAACCAGGTGACGAAGCGCTTGGCGGCGGCGATGGTGACGCGGCGCTGCCGGGTCTGGGCCTCGCCCTTCAGGGTGTCGACCAGCGCGCGATGGGCGAGCAGGGCGGCATAACCGGCCTCGGCGCTCTGTTCATGCGACGGGTAGTGGTAGGCGGTGGCCTCGAAGGCCGCGGCGGCGCCGGCGAGGTCGCCACTGTCGAGGAGGGTCTCGGCCAGCAGCATGTGCATGCGCGGGGTCTGCGCGTCGGCGGGGAAGGCCTCGACATAGCTGCGGTACCAGTGCGCGGCGATGCGGTAGTCGGCGGGCTTTTTGCGCGTCTGCGCCTGGGCGTGGTAGTAGCGCGCCAGGTCGTCGAGGTTGCGCTTCAGGTGCGGGGTGAGCCGGGCCAGCAGCGCCGGGTCGCGCCGCATCTGCCAGAAGGCGGTGCCGATGCCATAGGCGGTGACCAGGTCGGCCTTGGCGCGCAGCACCGCCTTGAGACGACCGGCCTGTTTGTAGATGTCGATCTCGCGCACCAGGAACAGGGGCGACTGGCGGTGATTGGGATTGCGCTCGACGAAGGCCTGCAGGGTCTCGGCGGCGTCGTCCGGGCGGCCCTGGGAGAGGTACAGTTCGGCGAGGCGCTCGTAGACCCGGTCGGCGTAATCGAGCGGCGGCGCGTTGCGCGGGCCGTAGTCGTCGAAGAAGGCGTCGACCGACTCGGCGCCCTTCAGGTAGGAGAAGGCCAGGCTGATGATGCGCAGGGTGTCGTCCAGCAGCTCGCGCTCGCTGCGCGAGAAGTCGGCCAGCTGGCGGCCGCCGGCGAAGCTGCGGTCCAGCACGCCGAAGTAGGAGCGCAGCGAGCGCTCGGTATCGCCCTGCTTGAACACCGACCAGCCGTGCTTGAACAGGGCGCGGTCGTAGAAGGGGCTGGCGGCGCCGAGGGCGATGATGCGCTGGTAGGACGCCTCCGCCTGGGCGAAGTTGCGGAAGGCGAAGTTGATCTCGGCGCGGCGAAACTCGATCTCGTCGCGGTGGGGTACGTGTGGATAGTCCTTCACCAGCCGGTCGAGGGTGGCGAGGGTCTTGTCCAGCTCGCCGTTGAATTCATAGGCGCGCGCCAGCTGGTAGAGCACGCGGTCGTTGCCGGCGTAATCGGGGTACAGCTCCAGCAGGCGTTGGTACTGCAGGATGGCACGAGCGACGTTTTCCTCGCCCTGTTCCTGGTCGGCGTCGGTGGCGGCGATAGTTTCAGTGGCGGGCGCAGCGGCGGCACCGGCCTCCACGGGCTGTTCTTCACGCTCCAGCTCCAGGTCGGCCAGGCGCTGCAAGGCCATGGCCTTGAGGCCATCGTTGCGGGTGCTCTGCGCCAGCTCTTGGTAACTCTGCTGCACGTCGTGACTGGGCATGGGCGGCAGGGCCGCGGGCTCGATGCGCGCGGCGCGTTCTTCGAGCACCGCCAGGGTGGGATCGTCGTCGATGGGGCCACGCGCACTGCAGGCGGCGAGCAGTAGCAACGGCAGGCTCAGGAGCAGGCGGCGCATCACGGGACCTCCCGCGGCGGGGTGTCAGTGGTCGGGGCGGCGGCCGGGGCGTCACTGCCGGCCGGCGGTGCTTCGCCGCTTTCGTCCGGCACCGCCGGACGGCTCTGATAGGCGGCCAGATCCTGCAGGTGGGCCAGTGAGAAGCGCGCGCGGTCGAGATAGTCCACCAGGTTGTCGCGCAGGCGGTCCAGCGCCTCGTCCACTTGCACCTGCAACAGCCGCTGCTGTTCGTCAAAGGCGGCGTCCACCTGTTGCCGGAGGGCGTCGATGCGGCCGCGCAGGGCCTGGATGCGCTGGTCGAAGCCCTCGAAGCCCGCCGGGGCCTGGGCGCGCGCCTGTTGCAGGGCGTCCTGCCGGGCCAGGGTGGCCTCGAATTCGCGGTCCAGCGAGCGCAGAGCCTTTTGCACCTTCCAGCGCCGCGCGGCGTAGGTGGTGCGGATGTCGTATTCCAGCAGGCCCTTGAAGAAGCGGTACTGCTCGCGGTAGCGCGCGATGCGGCGGTGCTCGCGCAGGCGCCACAGGCGGTCTTCGATGCGCTGCAGGCGTTCGAGCTGTTTCCGTTCGTCTTCCGTGGCCAGCGCCAGGGCGTCGTGGTCTTCGTCGATGCGCTGCAATTCCGCGGCATAGCGGTCGCGGCTGGCGCGGATGTCCTCGATGCGCGCCAGGGTCTCGTCGGGGGTGAGACGGTCGAGCTGGTCTTCATAGGTCTGGCGACGCTCGGCCAGCATCAGGTCGTAGACGGGCATGTCGCCCTCCCAGCGGGCCAGCCTGGCGCGCAGGAAGTTGAGGTCGCGCAGGTTCTTGATCGCCTCGTGGAAGCCGTGGCCGGCCATCAGGGTCGGCAGGTAGCGGGCCTCGGGGGTGTCCGGCAACAGCTCGGCCTCCCAGAACCAGCCCATTTCGCTGCCGTCCACCTGTTTCAGCAGGTCGTCCCACAGGCGGCCCTGGCCGACGGCGACGCGGGTGGCGTCCAGCGCCGCCAGCTCCCGCTGGTAGGTGTCGATGGCCTCGCGGTAGGAGGCCATGGCCTGGGGATAGGCCTGCAGCAGTTCCTGCGCGTAGCCCTTGGCGAGCAGGGATTCGAACACCGCCACATCGACGCGGTCGCGCCGGCTCAGTTCTTCCCAGGGCAGCAGGGCCTGTCTGTACTGTTGCTGTTCCAGCGCCACCCAGCCCATGCCCAGCAGGGCCTTGTTGGAGAACGGCCCGTTGAGGCGCACGCGGCGCAGGTAGTCACGGGCACGGTTCGGGTCCTGTTTGAGCAGGCGGTAGCCCAGCGCCAGGTTGGCCCGGTCGCGCAGCGCCTTGAGGTATTCGTCGTCGCTGCGCAGGCGGCCGACCCTGTCCAGCACCCGCAGGCCGCCGTCCACCCTGCCGGCGCTTATCAGGGCGACGCCGAGGTTGTAGCGGGCGAACCAGGCCTGACCCTCGTCGCCGTCCTCGGTCAATTTGATGAGGGTCTGGGCGGCCTCGGGGTACTTTTCCTGCGCCATCAGCAGGTTGGCCTTGAGGGTCTGCAATTCTTCGTCGAGGGCCGGGTCGAGGTGCTCGCCGACCCGCGCCAGGGCGGCGTCGGCCTCTTTGTAGAGGCCCTTGTAGTAGCGGATCTTGCCCAGGTAGAACCAGGCGCGGTCGTGCACCTGGGGGCTGTTCTTCTCGTCCAGCAGCACCGTGAACAGGCGCTCGGCGTCGTCGTGCAGGCCGTAGGAGAGGTAGATGCCGCCCAGCAGCAGCTGCGCCTCGGCGTCGTGGTGCCTGAGCAGTTCGCGCTCGCGCGCGGTGAGCAGGTGCACGGCGGCGGTGTAGTAGTTCTGCTGGAAGAACTGGTACAGGGCCTCGCCGTAATAGAGGTCGCGTACCACGTGCGGCTGGTCGGCAGCGCGGCTTTGCGCGGGCAACAGCAGGCCGGCGCCGAGCAGGGCGGCGCCCAGCAGCAGCGCGCTGGCGGTGGTTCCGAGGCGGGGGAACATGATGGGCAAGCGCGCTCCTACCCTATTCCCATTCCCGGACGACGAATTCCGGTTGCAGTTTGGAGGTCACGTCGACGATCTTCAGCTCCATGAACTTGGCCGCTGCGCCCTTCTTGAACTTGACGGTGGTGGCGCGTCGGTAGTCGCGGTTGTTGGGGCCGGGCCCGGTGAAGGTGGCGATGAGTTCGTGCTCGCCGCTCTTCACGTTACCCAGCCACAGGCGCTGCACGCCGCCGCGCTCCAGGGCGTCCAGCTCGCGTTGGGTGTAGAGGTGGTTGGCGACCACCTTGTCGTCGATCTTCAGTTGCACCGCGTCGAGACGGAAATAGCTGCCCACGTCGATGGAGAGGAACACCGCCAGCTGGGTGTTGGAGGGGAACAGCAGCTCTTCCTCGAGGATGAACAGGTCGCGGTTGAGGGCCTTGGCCTGTTTTTTCAGGTCCTGCACACGGGCGTCGAGGCTGCGCTTGTCCTCCGGCGCGGGGGCTGCATGGGCGGGTACGGGGACTGACGGGGCGCTCGCCGCCGTCCCGCTGGCGGGGGCCTGCACGGCCGGGGCCTCTGCCGCGGCGGCGGCCTCCCCGGGCGTGTCGGCGGCGCTGGCCGGCAGGCCGATGCACAGCATCAGCAGCGCCGCCAGCAACCAGCGTGGCGAAAAGAATCGGGTGTGAAACGGGATGGACATGATGGATTCCTTGCTCAATACCAGATCGAGATGAACAGGCGCAGGACGTGGGCGGAGAAGCTGTACAGGGGCTCGGTGCCCGGCGTGTAGCCCTCCACGCGCAGGTCGCGGAAGTCCTGATAGTTGAACTGCATGTAGTTGTACTTGAGGTTCAGGCTGCCCTTGTCGATGAAGCCCCAGCCGCGCTGCGCGAAGTGGTAGCTGGCGCCGAGGCCGAGGCCGTGGCTGACATAGGTGCTCAGCTCCTTGTCGCGGGCCAGGTAGTTCTGCGCGTCCTGGCGCGGGAACAGGTCGCTGTAGAAGTCGGCGCGGCTCTGGGTGTAGTAGCGATAGCTGGCCTCGAAGGTCCAGTCCTTGCCCAGCGGGTGGACGTAGCCCACCTCGCCGATCAGGGCGTTGATGCCCCAGGTGTCCATGAAACCGCGCACCTCGCCGTGCACGGCGGCGCGATAGGGCAGGTAGTACAGCACCTTGAGGCCCAGGGCGTGGCTGGTGCGGGTATTGGGGTAGACCTCGGACTGGTAGTCGTAGCCGCCACTGCCGTTGAGGAAGCGCACCGAGCGGTAGGGGTTGTTGAGGTAGCCCTCATCGGTGACCAGTTCGTAGTTGAGGTTGATCAGCGCGTTCTTGCTCAGTACCTGCGACAGGCCCAGGCGGTAGCGCTGGCGGTCGGCCTTTTTCTCGAAGTCGGGATCGGTGCCGCTGCCGGTGGTGGCGCGGCGGCGGATGGTGTCCCAGCCCTGGCCATAGCCCAGGCTGACGGTGGTGAGGTCGCCGAACATGGAATGACTGATGCCGAAGGCGGCGGACCTGGCGCTGAAGTCGCTCTCCTCGCTGTTGGTGAAGGAGAGGTTGAACAGGGTCTTTTCATACAGGAAGTCGCCGCCGAGGGTCTTTTCCTCGCGCCGTTCGGTGTACTGGCTGGCGGTGGTGACCACGTCGATGGAGGCGCTGGAGATGGCGTCCACGTAGTAGTTGCCGAACAGCGAGGTGTACTTGCCCAGCTGCTTGCGCGCCAGGTAAGAGGGGCCGTTGACCTCCAGGCCGCCGCCGGAATAGGCGTGATAGAGGGCGTCGGCGCGGTCTTCCGGCAGCACCGCCGCGGTCAGCGGCAGGCAGAAACCCAGCGCGCCGGCGGCCAGCAGGCCCCAGTGAAAACGGGCACGTTTGTCAGTTGCAGCCGCAGCCACCGCCACCTCCTCCCTCGGCGCCACGGGCGCCCTCGCGGGCCTCGTAGACGTGATTGACATAGCTGTCGGCCACCGGATCGCGCGAGAAGCTCATGATCGGGTCGGCCAGGTTGGCGCGCTCGTAGGGCTTGACCCACGGCTCGATGCCGCTGCAACCGGCCAGCAGGGCGGCGGCCGTCGCGAGCAGCAGCGCTCGGCGCAGGGAGGAAAGCGGGGCGCGGCTCATTCGCGGATCAGCTCCTTGATCTGTTTGCGGTATTCGTCCTCGTAGCCCGGCAGGTAGCCCTTGTGCACGTAGCGCACGGCGCCGTCGCGGTCGAGGATCACGGTGGTGGGCATGGCCACGACGTTGTACAGCCTGCTGACGTCATTGCGGCTGTCGAACAGGATCGGGAAGGTGACCGGGATCTCCTTGAGCAGGTCCAGGGCGGCGTTGCTGTCCTCTTCCACGTTCACCCCCAGCAGGGTGAAACCGAGATCGGCGTAGCGGTCGTGGAGTTCTTCCAGCAGCGGCATCTCCTGCCGGCAGGGGGCGCACCAGGAGGCCCAGAAGTTGACCATCACCACCTCGCCGCGCAGTTCGCTGAGCTTGATGTTTTCGCCGCTGCGGCTCTTCAGGGTGAAGTCGGGCGCGGTGCTGCCGACCTCCAGGGCCAGGGCGGTGGTGGCGGCAAACAGGCCCAGCAGCAGGACCAGGGCCGGAAGGGTGCGTTGCAGGTGTTTCATCGGGATTACCTCTCTTGTCTCTCTGCGTCTCTTGTTGCGTCGTCTGCGCGGGCTCAGAAAAAGATGCTCAGGCCGGCGGTGGTTTCGAGATTGTGCGCGGTCTTGCTGTAGCCCAGCACGTCGATGTCGAAGACGTGGTCGCGCACGTCGACATGCAGGGCCAGCCAGTCGGTGGCGAGAAAGCGGTAGCCGGCGCCAAAATTGAGGGTGAAACGGTCGTCGCCGGCGAAGCGGGTGGCGCCGGCGCCGGCGATCACGTACAGCGCCGTGCGGAAGGCCCAGTTGCGGCTGACGAAGGCCTCGCCGGGCAACAGGTTGTAGCCCAGGGAGACGTTGTAATAGGACAGGATGCGGCCGCTGTCGGTGAGCGCCGGCAAGCCGCCGTAGACACGCTCGACGCTGCTTTCGCTGGTGGTCGAGCGGCCGTAGCTGGCCTCGAAGAACACCCCTTCGCTGACGTGATAGGCGATGCGCGCGCCGAACACGGCGTTGGCGCCGAAGTCCTCGGTGCTGAGCAGGCCGCCGAACACGCTGATCTCGAAGTCCTCGCTGTCGATCTCGTCGATGCCCACCTCGCGCCGGTCGATCTGCGGCTGAATCACCTGCTGTTCGGCGCCGCCTTCGGCCGCCACGGCGGTGGCGCTCCACAGGCAGGGCGCGCACAGGGCACTCAGAAGAAGAATGCGAAGCCTGCCTTCCATTCCTTGAATTCCTCGTTGTTGTCATCACTGGAAAAGGTGATGTAGCGGTTGAACTCCGCGCGCAGGATGAAGCGGCGCGACAGCCAGGCGCGCAGACCCAGGCCGACGTGCGCGGTGAAGTCGTTGCGGTCCTCGGGTGGCACCAGGGTGGTGCGCGGCCGGGTGCTGAGATAGCCGCCACCGAGACTGAAGAAGGGTGACACCCGCCAGCGCGGGAAGGGCTGGGAGAGCAGCTTGACGTTGACCAGGTAGCTGGAGGAATAGTCGCCCAGCACCTGCGCGCCGCTCAGCTCGGCGGAGAGATTGGGGTGGAAGGCGTAGCCGCCGTAGAGACTGATTTCCGCGGCATTGTTGAATACCCCGCCGAGCAGGCCGAATTCCCAGCGGCGCTGGCTGAAGTCGCCCTGGGCGAGTTCTTTCAGCTGGGTGCCTTCGCCGCCGGCGGTCAATGTCTTCTCCAGCTGCGCGCGCGCCACCCAGCCGCGCTTGCCGTCGGCGGTGCGCACCTTGAACCAGTCGGTCTTGCGCTTCAGCACCTCGATGAAGTCGGCGCGATCCACCACGTGAAACACCGGGTAGCCGACGCCGGGACCGCTGTGCAGTTCGATGAAGGGCTCGGCCACCTGCAGCAGGGCGTATTCCTCCGTGGCCTGCGCGGGGGCGCCGCCCAGCAGCAGCATGAGCAGCGCAAGCCACGGCGGGGCGGCAACGGATTGTCGGGTGCGGGCGGTCACGGGTTGTCTGGGGTGGCTCGTTGTCGGCGTCAGGGGGCTTATTGATGTTTCGCCCGGAGGGCGGCGCGCGGCCGTGAACGGAGTCACAGGCCGCGGCTCTGGGTTGGGTCCGGGGCAAGGGTACCAGGCCCCGCGCATCGCTGCGTCACCACGGCCGTCCAATTGCCGTTATGGCGGCGGCTATCTTAACGTTTCCAACACCGCACGGCCAGTGCGGTTAAGGCCTTTTTTCCCGCCATTCTCCGCCCCCCTCAATTCGGCGGCGCCTTGAAGGGATCGTTGAAATACTGGGCGCCGATGTCCAGCCACTCGGCGATCAGGCGCAGCTCGGAGGCCGAGAGGTCGCCTTCATGGCTGCCGCCGGGCAGGAACTTGCCCATGAAGGTGCCCCCACGGGAGCCGAAGGCGCGCATGGGGGAAGGCCGGGCCGGAACCGGCACCACGTCGACCAGCGGGATGGGCAGGCCGGTCACCGGATCCAGCACCAGGGTTTCCTCGCCGGTGACGGGATCGATGGTGGTCTGGAACAGCTGGTTGCCATCTTCATCGAAAACAAAGACCTCTTCCGTTTCGTCCACCAATACCCCGTCGACGAGGATCTGCGGGACATCAGGGGACAGCAGCTCGCGGTAGGCCTTGTAGTGATCGGCATTGAGGTCCGAGGGGCCATCGCTGAGATCCAGCTGGGCGGCCGGCACCTGCGCCGCGCTGGCGGCGTCGACGCTGTTGTGACAACTGGTGCAGGTGCGGTCGCCGATCTGCACGCCACTGGCGTCGAGGATCGGTCGCGGCTGGCTCCACAGCGGATGGATGTGCTCCTCGTAATTGATGATGGTGCGGCAATCGGCGTCCCAGCGGCTCTGGCAGGCGGGCTTGGCGGGCGCGCCGGTGCCGAAGTAGGCGAGCTCCGGATCGGCGTAGCGCAGGTAGACGCTGGGGGCCGGGGTGGCCGCCGGGTCGGTCCATTCGTCGTCGAACATGAGGTTCACCGAGGGACTGAGCTGGGGGCAGGCGACCATGGCGTTGGAGGCGCCGCAGGCGAGGCGGATGCGGGTCTGCGCCATGGTCTCGCCCATTTCCGCCAGCTTGGCCGGGTCGGCGCCGGGGAAGGGCTGGCCGCTGGTGGGCGCGCCGGTGTTCACCGGCGGCGGCGCGTCGGCGGCGCCATGGGGCAGCGGCGCCGAGCCGTCGGCGGGGTTGTGGTCGTGGCAGCCGTTGCAGGTGAGGGTCTCGCCGGGGCGCAGTTGCAGCCAGTTCTGGTGGCGACGGCCGATGCGCCGGCCATCCTTGTCCACCACGCTGATGGCGAAGGGCACGTTGGCGGGCACCTTGACCAGCACCGACCCGTCGGGCTGCACCGGCGCATAGCCGATGATCTCGCGCATCTTCTGCTGGCGGCTGACGCCGAAGGCGCTGCGGTCGAAGTTCAGCGTGTCGCGGTCGGGTATGGGCACGGACTTGACGATGCGCAGGAAGCGCGCCCGGCGCTCATCGGCCCCGAGAACGGTAGGGTCGGCCAGTTGCGCCAGGCTGGTGATGGCAGCGTTACCGCTACCAAGCCGGTTGAAGCGGCCGTCGAAGTCGTAGACGCTGCGGATGTGCAGCAGGCCGACGCCCTCCTCGGCGAGATTCTGGTCCAGCTCGAAGCCGGGGATGCGGTCATAGAGGATCTCGGGCCGGGCGCGCGGCGCGGCGACCACCGGCTCGTCGATGATCCAGCCTTCCTCGGGCACCACCACCGGCAGCTGGGTCTGCTGGTTCAGGTCGATGATGTAGATGCCATAGATGGGCAGGGCCTCGACGGCGTCTTCGGGGATGGTGGACGGACAGATGTAGGGCTCGCCGCCACCGTCCAGCAGCCGGCACGGGCTCCAGCTGGCCAGCATGCGGTTGGTGCCGTCCCACAGGGGGTAGACGCTGCGGAAACGGCCATTGGGCGAGATGCTGCCGTCGGTGCGCACATCGAGATCCACCGCCAGGCGCTGCGCGCGGCCGCTCAGCACACCCTGCTGGGGCCACACGGGCTGGGTGTTGTCGACGTAGTTGGCGATGTCGATGAAGGTGGGTGCGCCGCTGCCATCGGTGCCGTCGCGGGGTTTGAGCATGGCGAGGATGCGGCCGTCCTCCAGCTGGCGCGGGGCGAGGAACTGCACGTCATCGGCGCCGTGGTCGTGGGCGCCGTACACCAGCTTCAGCCCGGTGCCATCGGGACGGACGCTGTACAGGTTCATGCCGTCATTGCCGCCCATGTGGTCCCAGCGGGTGAAGAGGATCTCGCCGCTGGCGAGCACCGTGGGGTCGAGATCGTGGCTCTGATTGAAGCTGATCTGCTGGATGTCGCTGCCGCTGGCGCTCATCACGTGCAGCAGCGGGGCCCGCTCGTTCAGGCTTTCGTCGAGGGCGCTGAAGCGCAGCTTGCCCTCGTTGGTGAGCACCGCGCCGGAGGCCTTCTGACGCGTGGAGGTGAAGACGATGCGGCCGTCCGGCAGGTAGTGGGGCGCCAGGTCGTCGCCCTCGCTGGCGAAGATGTCGGACTGGATCACGCGCCGGGGGCAGCCGCCGGTCGTGGTGTCGTATTCGTAGATGTCCCAGACGGGCTCGACATCATCGTTGGGGTCGTCGTCCGGCAGGCGCAGGGAGAAGATGAGCTTGCTGCCGTCGTAGGAGGCCTCCAGGTCACGCACGTCGCCCAGGCCCTGGGTCAGGCAGGCGGTGATGTTGCGCTCGCTGGCCGAGGGCGAGGCGCGGTCGCGGTACCAGATGTCGCCACCCTCGCCGGCCTCCAGCACCTCGTTGACCGCCCTGTCCACCAGCACCACCTGGTTGCTGTCGACATCGACCTCGCTGACCACGGGGCGCTTGATGTAGGCGATGCCGAAGTCCTCGACCAGCTGCTCCGGCGGCACCTGCTCACAGGCCGTCAGCACCAGGCCGCCGACGGCGACAAGGCTGAATATCAAGGGGCGGTTGGTGTTGGGCATGGCATCCTCGTGTGGTGCTGACGGGTGTGAAAGTGGCCGGGCGCTGCGAAACTTGCCCCACTGTATTACCTGAACCTGCGGACTCAGGTATTACTACGGCAATGACACGCATCTTGCCGAGACCCGGATCACAAAGCGCGCATTCTAGCCAATTTGCCCCCCCTAGCCCTATCGGTAATGACGCCCATGGCCCCGATGGCGCATCGATCCGCCGCCAGCCAGGCGCATGGTCTTGGCCGTGGCAATCCGGTATAGTTCCGCCCTCAACCACGCGTGCGCCGATGGCGCACCGACTCTCTGCGGGAGAGAGCAGCCGCCGCAAGGCAGGCCGCCGCCGAAGGCGCAACCGCCCGGAATCGCTCAGGCAACCGGACCGCAGACGACAGGTTGACTCTGGAGAGAGGCCGGCGTGACCGGCCCACCGAAGGGGTAAGGGGCGCAGCCACTGGTTTCCAGGCGCCCCAAAGCTCTCAGGTCAAGTGGACAGAGGGGTGGCGGGGCCGTTGCCTGTCGACCCTTTTTCGCTCCCAAACAGAGGCTTGTTCCATGCCCCGACACACCCCCCTGTATCAGCAACACCTCGCGGCCCAGGCCAGGATGGTGGATTTTGCCGGCTGGGAAATGCCCGTCCACTACGGCTCGCAGCTCGAGGAGCACCAGCAGGTGCGCCGTGACGCCGGCATGTTCGACGTCTCCCACATGGTGGTGCTGGACCTCTCCGGCCCCGGCGTGACCGACTTCCTGCGCCGCCTGCTGGCCAACGACGTGGCGCGCATCCAGACCCCCGGCAAGGCCCTTTACAGCTGCATGCTTAACGAGCGTGGCGGGGTCATCGACGACCTCATCGTCTATTTCATGGGCGAAGGCTGGTACCGCATGGTGGTCAATGCCGCCACCCGCGACAAGGATCTGGCCTGGATCGCCCAGCAGGCCGCCGCCTTCGAGGTGAGCATCCGCGAGCGTGACGATCTGGCCATGATCGCCGTGCAGGGACCCAATGCCCGCGACAAGGCCTTGCAGGCGCTGGGCGAGGCACTGGCCCCGGCGATGGCGCTGAAGCCCTTCTTTGCGCGCGAATGCGGTGATGAGTTGTTCGTCGCCCGCACCGGCTACACCGGCGAGGACGGCTTCGAGATCATGATTCCCGCCGCGCGGGCGGGCGACGCCTGGGACGCCCTGCTGGCCGCCGGCGTGGCGCCCATCGGCCTCGGCGCGCGCGACACCCTGCGCCTGGAGGCGGGCATGAACCTCTACGGCCAGGACATGGACGAGGACACCACCCCGCTGGAATCCGGCCTGGCCTGGACCGTGGCCTTCGAGCCGGCCGAGCGCGACTTCATCGGCCGCGCCGCCCTCGAGGCCCAGCGCGAGGCAGGCGTGCCGCGCCGCCTGGTGGGCCTGCTGCTGGAGGGCCGCGGCGTGCTGCGCGCCCACCAGAAGGTGGTTACCCCCGCAGGCCCGGGCGAGACCACCAGCGGCAGCTTCTCCCCCAGCCTCGGCCGGGCCATCGCCCTGGCGCGGGTGCCCGCGGGCGACTTCGAGCGCTGCGAGGTGGAGATCCGCGGCAGACGCCTGCCGGCGCGCATCGTCCAGTATCCCTTCGTGCGCAACGGCAGGCCTTGTGTCGCCTAGACCCTGTGGCAACGGCATGGAGACTATTCAAGCAGACTTGGGGGCTTGGATGCATTCGCCGTTCCGCCCCTACATGAATCGAGGAGAAAACCATGAGCAATGTCCCCAGCGAACTGAAATACACCAAGGCCCACGAATGGGTGCGTGACGAGGGGGACGGCAGCGTCACCGTCGGCATCACCGATCACGCCCAGGAGCTGCTGGGCGACATGGTCTATGTCGAGCTGCCCGAACCCGGCGCCGCCCTGGAGGCCGGCGAGGAGTGCGCGGTGGTGGAATCGGTGAAGGCCGCCTCCGACGTGTACGCCCCGGTCACCGGCGAGGTGATCGACATCAACGGCGACCTGGAGGAGATGCCGGAGGTCGTCAACCGCGACCCCTACGGCGACGGCTGGCTGTTCCACATGAAGCTGGAAGACGAGGCCGAACTGGACGGCCTGCTCGACGCCGAGGCCTACATCGAGCTGATCGCCGAAGAAAGCCACTGATGCCGTTCATCCCGCACACCGAAGCCGACGTCGCCGCCATGCTCGAGGCCATTGGCGTGGCGCACATCGAGGACCTGTTCGACGAGATCCCGCCCGAGCTGCGCGCCGGCAGCCTGGACGGCCTCCCCGAAGGCCGCGACGAACTGGCCGTCAGCCAACAATTGCGCGCCCATGCCGCGCGGGACGCCCAGCCCCTGTGCTTCGCCGGCGGCGGCGCCTACGAACACCACATCCCGGCGGCGGTGTGGGAGATCACCAGCCGCGGTGAATACTACAGCGCCTACACCCCCTACCAGGCCGAGGCCAGCCAGGGCACCCTGCAGCTGCTCTACGAATTCCAGACCATGATGGCCGAGCTGACCGCCCTGGAGGTCTCCAACGCCTCCCTGTACGACGGCGCCACCGCGCTGGCCGAGGCGGTGCTGATGGCGGTGCGCGGCAACCGCAAGTCCAAGGCCCGGCGCATCCTGATGCCGCGCAGCGTGCACCCGCGCTACCGCGCGGTGGTGGAGACCATCGTGCGTCACCAGGGCATCACCCTGGAACTGCTCGACTTCGACGCCAGCGGCGGCCACATCGCGCCCCCTACCCTGCCCGCCGAGCCGGGCGACGTCACCGCCCTGGTGATCCCCCAGCCCAACTACTTCGGCGCCCTGGAAGACGCCGACGCCCTCACCGACTGGGCCCACGCCCACGGCGCCCTGGTGATCGGCGTGGTCAACCCCACCGCCATGGCGGTGATCGCCCCGCCCGGCGAGTGGGGCGAGCAGGGGGCCGACATCGCCTGCGGCGAGGGCCAGCCCCTGGGCATCCCGCTGGCCTCCGGCGGCCCCTACTTCGGCTTCCTGTGCTGCACGCAGAAACTGGTGCGGCAGATGCCCGGGCGCATCATCGGCGCCACCGAGGACCTCGACGGCCAGCGCGGCTACGTGCTCACCCTGCAGGCGAGAGAGCAGCACATCCGCCGCTCCAAGGCCACCTCCAACATCTGCACCAACCAGGGCCTGATGACCACCGCGGCCACCCTCTACATGACCCTGATGGGTCCGCAGGGCCTGGCCCGGGTGGCCGCCCAGTGCCACGCCAACACCCGCGCCCTGGTGGAGCGCCTGTGCGCCATCGACGGCGTCACGCCGCTGTTCGAGCGGCCCCGCTTCCACGAGGCGGCGCTGCGCCTGCCGCGCCCGGCCCTCGAGGTGCTGGACGCCCTCGCCGAACGCGGCATCCTCGGCGGCATCGACCTGTCCGCGGATTATCCCGGGCTGGGCGACGCCCTGCTGGTGTGCGCCACCGAGACCCGCAGCGAGGCCGACCTGGACGCCTACGCTAGTGCCCTGCGCGAGGTGCTGTCGGCGTGAAGACCTTGTTACCACAGAGGCGCAGAGACACAGAGAAAAATGAAGAAGGTTTTCTCCGTGTCTCTGCGTCTCTGTGGTGAATATTGATTTGGATCGATATCCCATGAACAACGAACCCCTGATCTTCGAACACTCCCGTCCCGGCCGCGTCAACCGCGCCCAGTCGGCCCACTTCGCCGGCGACCTGGACGGCATCCCCGAGAACATGCGCCGCAAGCAGCCCCCGGCCCTGCCCGAGGTCTCCGAGCTGGACGCGGTGCGCCACTACACGCGCCTGTCGCAGCGCAACTTCTCCATCGACACCCACTTCTACCCGCTGGGCTCCTGCACCATGAAATACAACCCGCGGGCCTGCAACACCCTGGCCTCGCTGCCCGGCTTCCTGGGCCGTCACCCGCAGCAGCGCGAGGCGGATTCGCAGGGCATCCTGGCCTGCCTGTGGGAGCTGCAGGAGATGCTGCGCGAGGTCACCGGCATGACCGCGGTATCGCTCACCCCCATGGCCGGCGCCCAGGGCGAGTTCGCCGGGGTGGCGATGATCCGCGCCTATCACGACGCCCGCGGCGACCACCAGCGCAGCGAGATCCTGGTGCCCGACGCCGCCCACGGCACCAACCCCGCCACCGCCACCATGTGCGGCTACACGGTGCGCGAGATCCCCACCGACGCGCAGGGCGACGTGGACGTGGAGGCCCTGAAGGCCGCGGTGGGCCCGAACACCGCCGGCATCATGCTCACCAACCCCTCCACCCTGGGGGTGTTCGAACGGCGCATCCACGAGATCGCGCGCATCGTGCACGAGGCCGGCGGCCTGCTCTACTACGACGGCGCCAACCTCAACGCCATCCTCGGCAAGGTCAAGCCCGGCGACATGGGCTTCGACGTGATCCACATGAACCTGCACAAGACCTTCTCCACCCCGCACGGCGGCGGCGGCCCGGGCGCCGGGCCGGTGGGCGTCAGCGAGCGCCTGCGCCCCTTCCTGCCGATCCCGGTGGTGGGCCGCGAGGACGACGGCAGCTATCGCTGGCTGGACGAGCGCGACCTGCCGCAGACCATCGGCCGCCTGTCGGCGCACATAGGCAACACCGGCATCCTGCTGCGCGCCTACATCTACGCCCTGCTGCTGGGCCGCGAGGGCATGACGCGCATCGCCGACTTCGCCACCCTCAACGCCAACTACCTGATGGTGAAGCTGCGCGAGGCCGGCTTCGACCTGGCCCTGCCGGAGCGCCGCGCCACCCACGAGTTCATCGTCACCCTCAAGCGCCAGGCGAAGGAGCCGGGGGTCACCGCCATGGACGTCGCCAAGCGCCTGCTGGACTACGGCTTCCACGCCCCCACCACCTACTTCCCGCTGATCGTTCCCGAATGCCTGCTCATCGAGCCCACGGAGACGGAATCGAAGGAGACCCTGGACGCCTTCGTCGAGGCCATGGCGGCGATACAGGCGGAGGCGGAGAAGGACGTCGAGACCCTCAAGGGCGCGCCCTACTCCCTGCCGGTACGGAGGCTGGACGACGTGAAGGCCGCGCGCGAGCTGGACCTGCGCTGGCAGGCGGCGGGTTGACCGGGGCCTGCCCTCCGCCTATTCCAGGATGAATCACGGCCAGCGAATTCGACACGGAGTGCACGGAGACACAGAGAAGAACAGAAGCATGCCTCCGAGCATCCGTGTCTCCGTGCACTGTGCATCAAATCGCGCGCATCGCCCCTGCCCGATGGCCCGAACGACTGCCCAGGAAACGCCATGAGCAAACCCGGCAACACCGGCATCAAACGCATCATCAGGGCGGGCGGTTATTCGTGGTCCGGCCTGTGTGCCGCTTTCCGCCACGAAGCCGCCTTCCGTCAGGAACTGGCCCTGTGCCTGCTGCTGATCCCGCTGGGCCTGTGGCTGGGCGAGACGGGCGTGGAGCGCGCCCTGCTGGTGGGCAGCCTGCTGCTGGTACTGATGGTGGAGCTGCTCAACTCCGCCGTGGAGGCGGTGGTGGACCGCATCGGCGCCGAGCCGCACGAGCTGTCCGGACGCGCCAAGGACCTTGGCTCCGCGGCGGTATTCGTCGCCCTGCTCAATGTGGTGGTAATCTGGGCGCTGGTGCTGATCTGAATCTCCGTTTTCACCACAGAGGCACGGAGGCACAGAGAAAAGATTCTTGTTTCCCACCAAGGCGCAAAGAAAAAATGGGAAAGAATGGCCTTTTTCATTTTCCTGGCGCCTTTGTGCGCTCTGCGAGATCCATTGCCCTTCTCTATGCCTCCGTGCCTCTGTGGTAAATAAAAACCCGAAACAACCAAAGGAAACCCGATGTCTGCCCTGATCTGCGGCTCCTACGCCTACGACACCATCATGGTGTTCCACGACAAGTTCAAGAACCACATCCTGCCGGACAAGGTGCACATGCTGAACGTGTCCTTCCTGGTGCCGGACATGCGCCGCGAGTACGGCGGCTGCGCCGGCAACATCGCCTACAACCTCAAGCTGCTGGGCGGCGACCCCCTGCCCATGGCCACCGTCGGCAGCGACTTCGACCTGTACGCCAACTGGATGGACCGCTGCGGCATCCCGCGCACCCACATCAAGGTCTACACCAGCACCTTCACCGGCCAGGCCTTCATCACCACCGATGAGGACGACAACCAGATCACCGCCTTCCATCCCGGCGCCATGAGCCTGTCGCACGAGAATAAGGTGTCGGACGCCGAGGGTGTGAGCATCGGCATCGTCTCGCCGGACGGCCGCGAGGGCATGATCGAACACGCCGAACAGTTCGCCGAGGCCGGCATCCCCTTCATCTTCGACCCCGGCCAGGGCATGCCCATGTTCAACGGCGACGACCTGCTGCGCTTCACCGAGCAGGCCACCTGGATCACCCTCAACGACTACGAGGCGCAGCTGTTCGAGGAGCGCACCGGGCTGTCGCCGCACGAGATCGCCGAGCGCGTCGAGGCGCTGGTCATCACCCGCGGCGGCGAGGGCTCACACATCTACACCCGCGAACACCGGCTGGAGATCCCCGCCGCGCCGGTGTCGGCCATCAACGACCCCACCGGCTGCGGCGACGCCTACCGCGCCGGCCTGCTGTACGGCCTGATGAACGACATGGACTGGGAGACCAGCGGCCGCATCGCCTCGCTACTGGGGGCCATCAAGATCGAAAGACACGGCACGCAAAACCACCGCTTCACGCGTGACGAATTCGAGCGCCGTTTCCAGGAGACCTTTGGCCGCAGTCTCTGACCGCCCGGCCCCTTGCGTGGCCACGGATGGCCCCGGGCGCCTTCAGCGAGAATTTTTCCGGCCGCTAGTGTGGGGGTATGCTCCGGGGAAACACTTGGAGATGATGTAATTTGCAGAACGCCAAACCCCGCGTGCTTTCCCGGCTGCGCGGACAGTCGATCAACACCCTGCTGATCCTGAGTTTTGTCATCGTGG
>JALSHB010000025.1 GCA_026982475.1 Chromatiales bacterium | reverse complement strand
TTCAAGATCTAATTGCCGGCGGTTGATTGTGCGCACCCCTTCTGCACAAGGGTAGTATTTTTGCCTCTTTTCAGATTTCATGGCCAACATCCGTGACACCATTTCCTCTATGGTTGAGGGCATCCGGTCATACCGGGTCAAGCCCGGAATGACGTAGAGGGATGTCTGAATTCATGTCCCAAACACCCTCAATCAGGTTGCTTTTCCCGCAAACCGGGCGTTTTTGAAATACGGTAATAGTCCATTAACGAGGCAGCAGTGGTTTGAGATGTTTGTAGTGACGGACCATACCTTAAACTGTAAGATAGTCTTGTTTTGTTGTGTGGTGGGGTGGGGTCCAGAGTTGATAGTACGGGATCAGTTTTTGGTCTGGTATGAAGATCATTCGGGCTCCTTTAATTGTGGTGCCATATTTTTTACGTAAAAAAGAGAGGGTTTTGTAATGAAAATGAGTTACCCATCTTGTGTGCGTGGCAGTTTGTCCAGCAGTCAGGAAGGCAGACGGGCGAGGGGCTTTGTGACATTGAAAGAGTGCTGTATGGCCGTCCTTTTTCTGGCTTTCGTCTTGCCTGCCGAGGCGGGCTGGCTTTATTCGGGCAAGGTTTTTTATTCAGGTGATGATCCCAATGATGTGATGGTTAGTGATGTCAATGGTGACGGTTTGTTGGATATTGTGACGGCTAATGGCAATAACATCGATATCGGCAATGTGGGTGTTCTGCTGGGGCAGTCCGATGGTGGGTTTGCCGTTGCGGTTAATTACGATGTCGGCCAGCAACCCTGGTCGGTGACGGTGGGTGATGTAAACAACGATGGGTTGATGGATATCGTTACCGCTAACTTCAAAAGCGGGGTGAGTGTCTTGCTGGGACAGGTCAGTGGTGAGTTTTACCCTGTACAGAATTATGCCCCCGGGGTGTGGGCGACCGCTGTGGCGCTGGGTGATGTCAATGGTGATGGTCGGATAGATATCATCACGACAAGCATCTTTGGGAATGTTTCTGTGTTGCACGGCCAGAGCGGGGGTGGATTTGTCGATGCAGGAAGCTACACGGTGGGTGAAAGGCCGAGGGCTGTGGCTGCCCGGGATGTCAACGGTGATGGCCGGCTGGATATCGTGACCAGTAATTCGTCTGGAAATGATGTCAGTGTGCTGTTGGGGCTGGCGGGTGGTGGTTTTTCCTCCGCAGTGAATTACACCGTGGGGGCGGCTCCCCGAGGTTTGGTGATCGGCGACCTGGATGGTGATGGATTGGACGATATCGTGACGGCCAATTCCGGTAGTGGCAACATCAGTGTTCTCTCAGGGTTGAGTGGGGGTAGCTTTGCCACGGCCGTCGACTATGCCGTGGGCGATTCCCCAAGGGATGTGACATTGGATGACATGAACGGTGACGGCCGGCCGGATATTGTTGTGGCCAATCATGGCGGCGGTGATGTGAGCCTGCTGCTGGCCCGGGCGGGCGGTGGTTTTTCACCCTCAGTTAACTATGATGCGGGTCTTTCGAGCGCGCTTTCTTCCGTGACCACGGGCGACCTGAACGGCGATGGCTGGCCGGATGTCGTCGCGGCGCACGATAATCAGTCCAGTAGCGCCTTTAGCGGCATCGCCGTATTGTTCGGTCAGGCGGGCGGCACGCTGGCCGCGCCCGGTCGTTATGCCGTGGGGGCCTTTCCCGAGGCGTTGGTGATGGGGGACCTCGATGGCGATGGCCTGACGGATATGGCCACGGTCAACTGGGGTAGTGACAGTGTCAGTGTCTTGCGAGGGCTGGCGGGTGGGATGTTCGCGCCGGTGGTGAATTACCGTACCGAAGGTGATCGCCCACGCGCCCTGGCCATGGGTGACGTGAACGGTGATGGCCGGCCGGATCTGGTGGCGGCCAACGGCGCCGACGCCAGTATCAGCGTCCTGCCGGCCCTGGCCGGTGGTGGGTTTGGCGCGGCCGAGGTCTATGCGGTGGACAATGGCCCCATTGGCGTGGCCATCGATGACATGAATCGTGATGGCCGTCTTGACATCGTTACCTCCAACCTCGATGCCGGCAGCGTCAGCGTGTTGCACGCCAGGAGCGGTGGAGGCTTTGCGAGCGCCGTGCATTATTCCGTGGGCCGAGGGCCGTCATCGATTAAACTGGCCGATTTCAACGGCGATGGCCGGCCGGATATCGCCACCGGCAGTGAAGACAACTTCGTCAATGTCGTACTTGCGCAGCCCGGGGGTGGCTATGCGGCGGCAGTGACTTACAGCGTGGGGCGCATTCCGCGATCCATCGCCATTGGTGATATCGATGGCGATGGCGCGTTCGATATCGTCACCTCCAATTCCACTAACCAGGACGTGAGCGTTCTGCTGGGAATGGGAGCTGGCACGTTCGAACCGGCCAGCCAGTACTCTTTGGGCTCTCTGTCGCACCCCGATGAATTGACTCTTGCAGATATCGATGGCGACGGGCGCGACGACGTGATAGTCACGGGCACTGATTATGGTCTCAGCGTCCTCTTGGGTCAGGCGGATGGCAGCCTGAGCGTGGCGCGGCATGTCGTGTTGAATACCGGCGGTGGCGCTGTGGCAGTCGGTGACGTGAACCGTGATGGTGGTCTGGATATCGCCGTGGCGGATTATGTGAACAACGAGGCCGTTGTGCTTTTCAATGCGGTTGCGGCTTCCACGATCATTGCTTATGACGACAGGGCGGACACCACCCTCGAGCGTTCAACGACGACCGGGAGCGTGCTTGCCAACGATGTAGGCGCGGGGCTGAATATCACCGCCTTCGACACCACCAGCACCCAGGGTGGAATCGTAACCGGCAATGCTGGCAATACGTTTACCTACCGCCCGCCAGCGGGTTTTCTCGGCATCGACACGTTTAGTTATACCATCACCGACAGCCGTGGCAGAACGGATCGGGGGATGGTGGCCGTTGCTGTCCGCGATAGCGCCGGCACTGGAGGAGGGGGCGGTGGAAACGGGAACAGCGGCGGCAATAACAGTGCGGGGGGAGGTGGTGGCAGCGCATCGTTCGTCGGATTGCTGGCCGGGTTGTTGTTCCTTGGCTGGAGGCGGCGCCCGAATCGATGTTGTTGATACTGAGCGCATCGGCCCCTGCTGCGGTCGTCCGGTTATGCGCGGCAATGGAATGAACTTGGCAGGGTTTGCAGGTAAACTCCCGCCCCATGTTGAGTTTCCAGAATGTCTCCCTGCGGCGTGGTGTGCGCCTGCTCCTCGAGGGTGTCGATGCCACCATCCAGCCCGGCGAACGCTGGGGCATCGTCGGTCGTAACGGCAGTGGCAAGTCCAGCCTGCTGGCGCTGGTGCTGGGGCTGCGCGACCCTCACGGCCTGCACCCGGATGGCGGCGAGGTAGCCCTGCCAGCCGGCATCGTGCTGGCCTATGTGGCGCAGGAAACACCAGCGACGCAACGCAGCGCCATCGATATGTGATGGACGGCGATACCGAGCTGCGTGTCCTACAGGCACAGCTGGTGGAGGCTGAAGCGGCCGATGATGGCGAGCGGCAGGCCAGCCTGTTTGGCCGCCTTGAGGCCATTGACGGCTACACCGCGCCGACCCGCGCGGCGCGCCTGATGGCCGGTCTCGGTTTCAGTGAAGCGCAGATGCAGCAGCCGGTGGACAGCTTCTCCGGCGGCTGGCGTATGCGCCTCAATCTGGCTCAGGCGCTGATGTGCCGCTCCGACCTCTTGTTACTCGATGAGCCCACCAATCACCTCGATCTCGATGCCGCGCTGTGGCTGCAGGACTGGCTGCGCGCCTATTCCGGCACGGTGTTGCTGATCTCCCACGACCGCGACTTTCTCGACCTGTGCGTGGATCACATCGCCCTGTTGGCCGAACAACGCCTGCATGCCTATACCGGTAATTACAGTGCCTACGAAAAACAGCGCGCTACCCAGCTGGCACAGCAGCAGGCGGCGCATGAGAAGCAACAACGCACCGTTGCTCACCTGCAGCAGTTCGTCGACCGCTTCCGCGCCAAGGCCACCAAGGCACGCCAGGCACAGAGTCGCCTCAAGGCCCTGGCGCGGATGGAGGAAATCGCCCCGGCGCACGTGGATTCACCGTTTACCTTCGGCTTTCGTGCCCCCAAGGATGTGCCGCATCCCTTATTGCAACTGACCGAAATGGATCTCGGCTACGCTGGCGAAGCGTTGTTGCACGGCGTGAAGATGGATATCCAGCCCGGTGACCGCCTCGGTCTGCTAGGGCCGAATGGCGCCGGCAAGTCCACCCTGATCAAGGCCCTGGTCGGAGAATTGGCACCACTGGCGGGCCAGCGCAAGGCGGCCAAGACCCTACAGATCGGCTATTTCGCCCAGCACCAGCTGGAGCAGCTGCACGGCGATGACAGCCCTCTCGGCCACCTGCGTCGTCTCGACCCGGTGGCCAGCGAGCAGGAGCTACGCAATTACCTGGGCAGCTTCGGCTTTATCGGTGATCAGGCCCTGTCTTTGGTGGCGCCCTTTTCCGGGGGTGAAAAGGCGCGCCTGGTGCTGGCCCTACTGGTCTATCAGCGGCCCAACCTGCTGCTGCTCGACGAGCCGACCAATCACCTCGATCTGGAAATGCGCCACGCCCTTAATCTCGCCTTGCAGGATTTCGAGGGCGCCATGTTGATCGTCTCCCATGACCGTCATTTGCTGCGCAGCGTCTGTGACCGTTTTGTGTTGGTGGCTGGGGGGCGTGCCGAGCCTTTTGACGGTGATCTTGACGATTATGCACACTGGATGGTGGCGTACCGTCACCAGCCGGTGACGCCTGCAGCGACGGCATCGGCGTCTTCGGTGGTGAAAAAGATTCGGCGGCCGATCGCCGCCAACAGCGTCAACAGGAGGCCGAGCGGCGCAAGCGGCTGAAGCCTCTGCGTAACAAGGTCAGTCAGCGTGAAAAACGGCTGGAACAGCTGCAGGGCGAGCAGGAAATACTGGAGACGCAGCTGGCTGATGCGGCCATCTACAGCGCGGAGAACAAGTCGGCATTGAATGAATTGCTGGCCGATCAGGTGCGGGTGAAAAAGCAGCTGGCCGAGGCCGAAGAGCAGTGGATGGAGGCTGCCGAGGCGCTGGAGTCAGCGGAGCAGGCCTTGTTAGGAGCGGTTCCTCAGGCCGCGATGATGGTTCCCGTGGTGCCAGGAAGTCCGTCATCGCGGCCTGAGGGGCCATTCTTACAGTCAAGTGTGTAATATGTTTTCTGATGGGCGTATAGGAAGAATAAACGCCCTTTTCCGCCAAGTCCACGGGGTAGTTCACGCCTGACTGACCCGCCGTTCAGCCTGTCTGTTTTACGAATGCTTGTTGATCTCCTCCATCACCGCCGAAAATACCGCCTTTCCAGCTCTACTTTCCGGCCAATCCCGTCCATCCGGCCGCCCGATGCCCTGCTGTGGCTGTCGAGCCACAACATGCGTTGAACAATTGGGTTTCGGCGTCAATCGAACAGGCCCGCTTGCCTATCGACAGGCGGCGCCCGGCTCTCGGGCAACGAATGGGACTCTCTTGTTTCGGCTTTTTCCTTCAGGTGGTCGAGGATCTTCTGGATCACCACCGGATCCTCAATGCAGGCGATGACCTTGACAGCGCCACCGCATTCACTACACGTTTCGATGTCGATATTGAATACGCGCTTTAATCTTTGTGCCCAGGTCATGGCCGCACGGCGCTCGACGGGTGTTTTCTCAGCCTCGTCCTGCCTCGAACCTGACGGGTGGCCTTTGCCCCATTTGGCGGCTGTCACCCGTGCGCGATGCTTGCTGTTGGGGGCAAAGACACCGTGGAATCGGGTCAGGTTGACTCTCGGCCTGGGAACCAGCGCGGCCAGTCTTGCGATGAAATCCAGCGGTTCGAAGATGACGTAAGTCGTGCCATCCCGGTACGGCGTCTTCAGCTGGTAACGGATGTTGCCATTCGGTGTCAGCGACAACCTTTTTTCCGACACCGCCGGGCGGCTGATGTACC
>JALSHB010000024.1 GCA_026982475.1 Chromatiales bacterium | reverse complement strand
CCGCCAATCTGGCCAGCCAGCAGGCCACCATTTCCGCTCTGCAGATCGATGCACTCGGCGCGGAGCTGCGCGGCGACGTGCGCCTCGAACAGTGGCAGAACGGCGATGCCCGCATCCGCATCGACATCCGCGATCCACAGGCCCTCGCCGGCCTGCTGCCACCCGACCTCTCCAGCCAGTTACTGCGCGAGTCCTCACTGACCACCGAGGCCGCATGGAATCTCGACCAACAGACAGCAACCATCGACACCCTGCAGATCAAGGCCGCCGGCCTGCAGATCGACAGCACGCTCAACGCCACGCGAATCATCGACGCCCCGCAGGCAACGGGCCGACTCAGCATCGCCGAATTCTCGCCCCGCCAGCTGGCCGCCAGCGCCAATATCGCGCTGCCGGAGACCAGCGATCCGCAGGTACTCGGCAAGGCCAGCCTGTCGCTGGACTTCAACGGCTCGCCGGACGCCATCGAACTGCAAGGACTCACGCTGATCGCCGACGATACGCAGCTCACCGGCGACGCCGCCGTGCGCAACTTCGCACAACCCGCCATCCGCTTCGACCTCGCCATCGACGCCATCGACGTGGACCGCTACCTGCCGCCGCAACCCGACACCCCGCCCGCGCCGGTGCCCGCCGGCGCCGCCGTGGAGGCCGCCGGCCTGCCGCTGGAGCCCCTGCGCGCCCTGAACGTGGACGGCCGCCTCACCATCGGCCGGCTCAAGGCCGCCAACGCGCGGCTGGCCGACATCCTGCTGGTGCTCAAGGCCAAGGACGGCCAGCTGCGCCTGCACCCACTGCAGGCCAAGCTCTACGACGGCAGCTACAGCGGCGACATCCGCATGGACGTGCGCGGCGACACGCCAAGGATCGCCCTCAACGAAGTGATCAAGGACGTGCACGCCGGCCCGCTGCTGAAAGACATCATGGGCGAGGCGCCCATCTCCGGCACCGCCAACCTGCAGGCCAACATCACCACCCAGGGCATCGATCCGCAGGCGATGATGCAGACCCTCAACGGCACCGCGCGCATGACCTTCCTCGACGGCGCCGTCGAAGGCATCAACATCGGCCACATGCTGCGCAGCGCCCAGGCCAGACTGAAGGGCAGGCCGGCGCCGCCCGAAGCGCTGAAAAAGACCGACTTCGCCGAATTGTCCGCCAGCGTCACGATCACCGACGGCGTGGTCAGCAACAAGGACCTGTACGCCAAGTCCCCGCTGCTACGCATCCGCGGCAAGGGCAGCGTGGACCTGCCCGGCGAGCGCCTCGATTACCGCCTCGTCACCACCATCGTCAACACCGCCACCGGCCAGGCCGGCAAGGAACTGGACGAACTCAGGGGCCTGCCCATCGCCATCCGCATCAAGGGACCCTTCGCCGATCCGCAAATCAGCCTGGATCTCAAGTCGGCACTGGGCGCCAAGGCCAAGAAGAAGCTGGAGCAACAAAGGAAGAAACTCAAGGAAAAGACCGACGAGGCGGTGATCGAGGAACGCGAAAAACTCAAGGAAAAGGCAAAAGAGGAAGTGAACAAGGCGCTCAAGGGCCTGTTCCGCTGATGCCCTCACCGGCGCCTCCACCACCACGCAGCGACTTCGCCCGCCGCCTGCTGCACTGGTTCGACCGCCATGGCCGCCACGACCTGCCCTGGCAGCGCGAGATCACGCCCTACCGCGTGTGGGTCTCGGAGATCATGCTGCAACAAACCCAGGTGGCCACGGTGATCCCCTACTTTGAACGCTTCATGGCCCGCTTCCCCGACATTGGCACACTGGCCACGGCGGAGCTGGACATGGTGCTGAGCCACTGGTCCGGCCTCGGCTACTACGCCCGCGCGCGCAACCTGCACCGCGCGGCGCAGATCGTGCACAGCGAACACGGCGGCCGTTTCCCCGAGAACATCGAACAGGTACAGGCCCTGCCCGGCATCGGCCGCTCCACCGCCGGCGCCATCCTCTCACTGGCCCTCGGCCAGCACCATGCCATCCTCGACGGCAACTGCAAGCGCGTACTGAGCCGCTACTTCACGTTGGAAGGCTGGCCGGGCAAGACCTCCGTGCTCAACGCCCTGTGGGAACACGCCGAGCGCCTCACGCCCGGCGAACGCAGCGCCGACTTCAACCAGGCCATGATGGACCTCGGCGCCACCCTCTGCACCCGCAGCCGGCCAAACTGCAACGGCTGCCCGCTGGCCAGCGACTGCCGCGCCCGCATCGAGGGCCGCCAGGCCGACTTCCCCGGCCGCAAGCCGAAAAAGACCCTGCCCGTGCGCGAAACGGTGATGCTCCTGCTACAGGACAGCGCCGGCCGCATCCTGCTGCAACGCCGCCCGCCCGCCGGCCTCTGGGGCGGTCTGCTCAGCCTTCCCGAACTGCCCGCCGCCTGCGATGTCACCAAGACCGGCCGCGAGCAATGGGGCCTGAAGATGGAAGCGGCAACACACTGGCCACCCTTGCGGCACACCTTCAGCCACTTCCACCTCGACATCACCCCGGTGCACGCCCGCATCAAAGCCACCCATGCCGTGCGCGACGACGACTGGTTGTGGCACCACCCCCACGACACCGCCCCCGGCGGCCTGCCCGCCCCCGTCGCCCGGCTCCTCGGCCGCCTTTCAAAGCCCACGCCATAGTCAACCACGTGGGCACAAAAGACGTGCCAACTCTACCAGGCTGGAGGGTACGGGTTCCGCGACTGCTTACCCGTAGTGCAGGCAGGGTCTGGGGAGGACACCGGCCTGCTACAATAGCGCACAGCGAATCATTCTCCACTCCATCCGACACAGGAAGCAGCCATGTCACGAACCGTACAGTGTGTGAAACTCGGCAAAGAGGCCGAGGGCCTGGACCGTCCCCCCTATCCCGGCGAGCTGGGTCAGCGCATCTTCGACAATGTCTCGAAGGAGGCCTGGGCGGCCTGGATGAAGCAGCAGACCATTCTCATCAACGAGTATCGCCTGTCGGTCATCGACCCCAAGGCGCGGGAGTTCCTCGAAAAGGAAATGGAGCGTTTTTTCTTCGGCGACGGCGGCACCACGCCGGAAGGCTTCACGCCAGCGGAAAAATAGGGTTTTTCCGCCCAGCCCACGACGCTGACCGAAAACTCAGGAAGCGATGCCATGAAATCGAGCCGTAAACTCAGGCGAGTCATCACGCTGCCTGCCCTTTGTTCACTGCTGCTGCTCACGGCTGCCTGCACCGATGAGCTGGTGAGCGAGACGCCAGGGACGAAGACGGTATCGGCGAAGCTGGTGCCGTTGCTGTTTCTGGACGATCCGCAGACCGTCATCCTCACCGAAGACAAGCGCATCATCGTCGACGGCGACCACTCCGACACCGTGGAGCCGGGACAGCGCACCAAGTTCCGTCTGTACAAGTCCGGCCGGCGCTTTCTGTGCGTGGAGGGCCACAGCAAGTGCTGGCAGATCGTGGCGATCCCCGAGGAAGACGACCCCGACCCTGAGGCCCCTTCACGCCCTTCCCCGGCCGGTGCCAGCGATCGGCCGGCAACCCCATGAACGGTTTCCAGCTCTCTCCTCAACTGCAAAAGGACTGTTTCACGCTCGGCGTCCTGGGCGACAGCCAACTGCTGCTGCTCGACAATGCCCTTGTGCCCTGGTTCATCCTGGTACCGCGCACGGCGGCCAAGGAGCTGTTCGAGCTGGATGACGAGACGCGGCTGGGGCTGGTGCGCGACAGCGACACCCTGGCCGGCTTCGTCAAGCAGGCCTTCGCCTGCGACAAGATCAATGTGGCCAGCATCGGCAACGTGGTGAGCCAGTTGCACCTGCATGTGATCGGCCGCCGCCACGACGATTTTTGCTGGCCGGAGGTGGTGTGGGGGCGCAAGGAGCGGCAGGCATACAGCGATGAGGCGGTGATGGAGATCGTCGCCTCGCTGCTGGCGAACCTCGATGGCCAGTTCGTGCCGGGCGAGCCATAGCACGGCTGCGCGCCATGTGTCAGGCGGCCAAGTGGGTACCTGAATCCGTAGGTTCGGGTAGCCTATCGACCGGGTTGCTATTTTGCGGTGATCTCGATCCTCGCCATGCCGCCGGTCTTTTTGCCATCGGCCGCATATTCCACGATCAGCAGGGCATGCTTGCCGGGCGCCAGGCCATGAATCAGGTGCCGGCCCTTGAGGCTGTTGATCCGCATGGGCTTTTCTTCGCCCACGAGGATCTCCACATAATCGCCCCTGTTGCCGCGCAGCACCGCGTAATCCACGACGAAATCGGTATTGGCGGGAATCACGGCGCCATTGACCGGCTCGTAGATCTCGATCAGGGACGGCGGCAGGTTGCTGTCCGCGCCCCGGAAATCCATCTTGTCCTCGCCGCCGCAGGCACTGAGCAGGAGGAGGGCAAGCAGGGCTGGCATGGCGAGTCTCATGGCCTTTATGATGACGCAATTCGCGCCACTCTGCACCGGTAGCACCAACATGTCGCACACGAATGATTCCTCCATCGCCACCAATACCCTGCTGGCCGTCTTCGAGCAGGGCGGCTATCCCAATTTCGCGCCCCTGTATCAGGCGGAGGGCTTTCGGGTCAGCCAGGTGACATCCGTGCGCAAGGCCATGTCACGGCTGAAGAAGGCGCCACCACGGGTGATCGTGGCCGAGTTCAATTACCAGTCGGATTTCCGCGACCGCATGAGCAGCCTGGAATCACTGCTGGCCGCCGCGCAACACCATCCGGGCATTCGCGTGATCGCCTTCTATGAACGCGAGACCCGCCCGCAGCTGGATCGCCTGTTGCAGCAGTTCGAGCTGTTCGAGACCCTGGCCTATCCCATCGAGGAAGAAAGCCTGCGCGCCGCCCTGCGACGAGCGGTGGCCGCCGGCTGATGGCCGGAGAAAACCCGCACCGGCGCCTGGGCATCGGCATGACCATTGCCATGTGGGTGGTGCTGCTCGGCCTGCTGACGATGTTTTTCCAGGACTGGGGCGAACGCCAGCGCAACCCCAACCAGAATCCGCAGATGCGCATCGGTGCCGATGGCGTGCGCGAGCTGGTGCTGACCCGCAATCGCGCCGGGCACTATGTGGCCAGCGGCAGCATCAATGGCGAGCCGGTGGTGTTCATGCTGGACACCGGCGCCACGGACGTCGCCATCCCGGGCCCGGTGGCGAAGCGCCTGCGCCTGAAGCAGGGCAGGGCGATGGTCTACCAGACCGCCAATGGGCCGGTGAAGGTGTATGCCACGGTGCTCGACGAGGTCTCCCTGGGCGACATCTCGCTACGCGGTGTGCGCGCCTCCATCAATCCCGCCATGCATCAACAGGAGGTGCTGCTGGGGATGAGCTTTCTCAAGCATCTGGAGTTCACCCAGCGCGGCAATACCCTGACCCTGCGGCAGTATGCGCAGCCCTGATGCGGGTTTCTAACGTGGAATAGTCTTTGCCACAGAGGCACGGAGACACAGAGAAAACCCAATCGTTGCATCAATTCATGCGCAAACAGCGGGCGACACGGGCTGGGGAATCGACCATGAGAATCAACGCAAAGAACGCAGAGGCGCAGAGGACGCAAAGAAACCCCTTTCAATAAAACCTGAATCCGTAGGTTCATGACGGCGAATCGCACAACTCATTGATGCGTCTCGCTATATGAAAAACCTCGGCAATAGTCCCCGCTATTCCCTCGATTTTTCATTACGCGATACGCATCAAGCAGTTGCACGCTCCATCCGCCCTGAACCTACGGATTCAGGTAAAACTCTGCGACCTCTGCGTTTCACGTCGTTCCCGGCGACAACCTAGGATTTCATTTCTTCTTGTGCCGGTCTATGTAACGGGATCGTATCTATTCACACCCCTGGATACCGTCATTCCGGCACGTTTTTGGCCGGAATCCATGTCGTTAAAACCACTGGGTTCCCGCCTGCACCCTGCGGAAATGACGTAGGGCGACTATTTCGCCATCTGAGAGGTGAGTAGTTGCGCTGGATCGCACTATCAGTGAACGCCTGCTGAAAAGACGCCGCATACCGCAACGCC